>CAZKXO010000102.1:0-10835 GCA_964556525.1 uncultured Saprospiraceae bacterium | reverse complement strand
TCATGCATTTCTGCGGCTATACGGGTACGTTCTGCTTGTAGGGCGGTTTGTTTTTGGATTATTTCCTGACTCAATTCCAGCTCATGTTTAATTTTTTGCTGTTGAGAATATTGATAAAAGTAAACTAATGAAAGAATGAAGAGGAGTCCTAAACCTAAAAGGATTTGTTTCCTTGTTTGGGCTTTGAGTGATTGAATTGATAATTCTGCTTTAGTTGACTTTATTTCATTTTTTTGATTTGAAATTATCGTGTCTTTAAACCTAACGTTATACCTAGTGGCGTACTCTACAGTAGTTGAATCAAATAGTTTGTGTTCCACTTCACCGATTGTATAAATAAGTCTAGGAATTTCTGGAATGTCATTTTTTTTGGACAAGTAATTTATTCTCAGTTTTAGCAATAAAATGAATTGTTCTTTATAGTCATTAGCCTTAGCAACTTCTAAGGTTTTTTTCATAAGCTCATTGCATTTATAAGTGTCTCCTAGTTTCAGATAAGTGCTAGCTTTATTAATCTGTATTTGATTTAGTTTTTTAGTTGATTTTAATTCACTCTTTTGAAGATGATACTCAGCTTTATTTAATTCCAGAAGCGCCTCATTGTATTCATGCAGATGAAGATGCATTGTTGCAAGGTTGTTTGCAATGTCTGCCATTCTCTCGTGATTGCTTAGATCTACATAGGCTTGAGCCAATTTCATATATTGTATGGCAGAGTCCAGCTTTCTTTGAGCATTATATGTGTTGCTTTTAAGAAAGTTTGCTTCATATAAGAAGGTGTTATTGTTAAGTTTGCTAGCTATTGCATTACCTCTTTGAATGTATTCTAGTGAAAGTTTATATAAGTGTAATTCACGTGTGACAATGCCTAAATAATAGTGGAAATCAAATCCCAAATCGCTTATGTGATCCTTACCCATAAGAAGCAGACCTTCACTAAAAGATTCTAATGAAGACTCAAGGTTTTGGTTGTACAGGAAAAATTTTCCTTTTAGATAGAGATAGTTTATTCGTTTATCAGTAGATAAATTTAATACACTGATATTTTTAATCTGGACTTCAGCTTGCTCCAAATTACCAAGTAACAAAAAGGAATCAAGTTTCTCAAGATTATATTCTTGTCCAAGAAGAACAACTGAAAAGAGTAAATATATAGCTGTCGAAAGAAATCTCACCTCCTCCTAGGATCTAAAATGTCATAGTCTGTTTTGTGATGTGGGAATATTACATCATCGTGTGGACATTTTGTGGAAACTTTAATTTTGTTTCCGAAATTTATAATTCTTAACCTCCTAGTATATCGTTTATTATTATTGACTAATTCGTAATCTCCAAGATCATTACCTGGCCCATTAAGTTTTTCATATTCTGCTATCGCTCTAAAATTCATTCGATAGGATTCGAATTTGACAACCTTTCTGTCCATAGCAACTTCTACTACTAAGTCCACATATTTGGGCTTTCCTTCAACTGCACTAGCAAGTTCTTCTTTGAATATATTTGGACATTGTCCGGGATCTTCGATAGTTGTATTTTCCATAGTACACTTTTAGTTGTTTTGTAGGCTAGTTTTCTTTTCTTGGGTCTAATATTCGATGTAAGTCATTATGTTGCAAGACCTCTTCGTCTTTCTTGTGGTGTTTGTAATCATGGTGTATGTCAACTAAAATATCATCACCCTTTGGAATCATCATTTTGCTTTTATATGTTTTGGTGTTTTTGGTTATATCTGCAGAATCTATAGGCTGTTCAGATCCGCCAGCAACTGTATCTTTTATTTTAAGTTTTACTGTCTTTTTGTTTGTGTCTAGAGAGAAGTTTATCAAATAGTGAGACTGCTGTATTTCTACAGTAATGTTGACATTTTGATCATCTCCTGGAATCTTTGTTGCATATATCATGCATAAGGTCATGTAAGTCATAGTTAATTTTTAAAAGTTAAAAGTTTGTTCTTTTTAGTTTATAGTTTTCATCCACCAACATTATTCCGTGAACGAAAAACAACTCCTGCACCATGCATTTTCTGAACCGTACTGTCCCAGGCATAACCTGCAAGTAAGGCAGCCTTGCAGTCGATATCATCAGGTAGTCCTGCACAAACTAAGACTGCAGAGACGAGCGAAAAAGCTGCTATCACCAAGTAGGGCTTTACCGTTTCCTCTATAAAAGTGGAATTGCTGCTAAAATGAACAGAAGGATTAGGGAGTAGGGCACGTAGGATAGGCAATACAAAACTTATTAGTATCCCGGCAACCACATAATAATATGTTTCCATTTAGTTTTTTTTGGTACAATGAATATATAAATTCCAATGGATAAAGTATAAAGTCAAGTCAAATATTTCCCCAATGGTTTTGTGCTAGATAAAAAAGGGTAGTCATAATAACTTCTATTTTTAGATAAACGACCCCGCTGATACTGTAATCACTTTAGCAAGATTCCATGCTTATCGACCATAGTATACTACATGCCGTTAAGAATATTTTGTCATCTAGTTGTTTGTAAGGTAGCTTGGCTGGTGACTTACTTTGTGATTTTGAGATAGATCACATTTCTCATGTCATCTTGGTAGAGACTTTGCTGAGCCGAGTTGAGTTGTAATCCTTTGCTGAGCCTTTTCATGTCTTCTTCATCTCTGTAGATCAGATTCCATTTCATAAAAGTATCCATATAGGCTTTTTCCGTTATGCCTTTGAGAAAGTTGGGTATAATCAGAGTGCCACCTGGTCGCAGAATACTGTATAGTCGTTCTATCATTTTGCTGGCTACCTTATCATCCAGATAATCGAAGAGTCCTGCGGAGTAGATAAAATCAAATTGCTGACCCTCTAGTCTATTTTTTAGTAGATAAACGATAGACTCGTCTATGACCTCCAGAAATGCATGCTGGTTATAAGTACTTCGTACCAGCTTATTGCTTTGGGTATCTTGATCTATACAGAGGAATCTGCTGATTCTGCTGTCTGCGTTCTGTATGTAGGCCAGTTCTCTGAGGTGACCGGAAGCAACAGAAAGTACAGATATTTTTCTGCCTGCGTTTTGCTGAAAATATCGAATGCTTTCAGCAATATGGTTAGAGCGCCACCTTACGGAAGAGACGGCCGAAGTTACTGTAATGTAGCTATTGAGTTCTTTGCCTAGATAACTATCATTGGCTCCACATGATTTTACACGATACATATAATCTATCAGTTCAGCATCGCCTGAGTAGCCACGAGGTTTCTGAAAGGACCACCTTGTGACGGGTTCTTGTAATAAAAGTTTGGCGATAGGGTGCTGTAGGCATTCTTCACGTACTTCTGTGTCTATGGTTTCTTGGGCTAAGTCAAGAGTTGATTCATGTAGTCCTTGTACAACGTAGCTAAAGCCTTCACTTACCAGACCTTCTGAAAGCAACTGGTAAGACTTGTTTAGCACAGATTGTAGTTCTTGAGTTTTTTGTTTTTCGATTGCCATTATTAGGTTTTGTATATTTTGAAATGATAACTCAAAGATGCGATGGGCTGAAGAGCTGAACTATATAACCTTTGTTATATGGGACTACAACTTAGATTGCCTTTCTCATTACGAGCACGAGCTGCTTCCGCAAGGTCGGCCTGAATGACGCTATTACAGGACCCATGCTCAAGAGAAAGAATTGGTTCTGTTACTGAAACATTAGTTACAGGATTCGCTACTAAAAAAGCCACAGCGAGATGGGAGCATCTTTTGTTCAGAAGTTCAGAATGAAAACTTTTGTTTTAACTTACTGAACCTTAGGTCTCCTGACTTTTTGGTGGCTTACAAGAGAGGGAGTGGTTACCTGTTAAATCATATTTTGCAAGCCACTATAGCTTTTAAATGCAGAATTACGGATTCTACAGATTAGAAGATTTCATTGATTTTATACTCACCTATACAATTTGACCCCATTACAGAACCTTTTATACCCCATTCTGTCAGATATTAACAATAATCTACAGCATAGGTGCATGGCATTTTATAACTTACAAGCCAATAACTAAACTACACCTGAAATGTTACGACTAATCATACTCTTATGTGGTTTGAGTCTGTTTCAGTTCCTATCAGCCCAAGAACTCATTTGTCCACCCGATGTCACCCGACTCTGTTACGAGAATTTCAATGATGTACCGCAGATAATGGACGGTGCTGGTCTGAATCTTCAGAATAGCAGGGAGTTTACTGGTGACAACTGTCAGCTCCGCAATGTAATCAATACGTTTACGCTGGTCGACCTCAGCAGAGACTCTATAGTTGCCAGTTGTCAGCAGATTGTGACTGTGCAACCGTTCCAGTCGACGATAAGCTTTCCGCGAGATACCTTGGTAGCTGGTTATGCCTTATCTGAAGTAGAGGACATTCCCATATTTACAGATGGCTTGTTTCCGCAGACAACGGAATGCAATATCAATTTTACCTTCCAGGACGTGGTGGTAGAATCTTTTCCGGAGCTCTTTATCTTCAGAGATTGGGAGGCGGAGAATCTTTGTACCGGAGAAATCGCAAGGGCAAGACAGCAAATTGTCCTGTATGACCTACCGAACAATTCTATTGCCACACAGGTGGAAGATTGCTCTGGATTTGAGATAGGTATAGATAGTATAGAAATCTATTTTCGGGGCCAGCTGGTAGACAGGACTTCTTGTTTTGTACCTTTTTTTGATCTGCATGAAGTACTCAACTGTATCGCCTTCAATCTGCTCGAGGATGATAATGACAGCCTTACACTGAATCTTATAGATGTAGAAAACCCTTTTCTAGGCGTCAGTTCTATCGATCTTGTAGATATACAGCGACATATCTTAGGACTACAGCGCTTCCAGTCAGAATGTAGACTACGTGCCGCTGATGTCAATCGAGATGGTCTTATAAATGGCATAGATCTGGTGGAAGCTCGCCGGCTTATTTTAGGCATCTACACAGAATGGCCTTTTGGTAGTGGACCAGATTACTTTATCAATGGGGGTCACAGAAACGAATTGGTATTAAGAAAATCTGATTTTCCACTAGAACGCTTGGATATCGTAGTTGCCAATCAGGCCAATGTCAGC
Organism: uncultured Saprospiraceae bacterium; assembly: GCA_964556525.1. GTDB lineage: Bacteria > Bacteroidota > Bacteroidia > Chitinophagales > Saprospiraceae > RFSX01. The sequence continues at coordinate 5,781 of CAZKXO010000102.1, read as the reverse complement.
ACCAACTAGATGATTAATGGTTAACGAAAGGCAATACTGAGTCAGTATGCTTTTGTACAACATTTTATATAAGTTGTTGCAAATCAATTTTTTACATAATATGATTGTCTCCGTAACTTCTACAAAAATGGAAACTTGTAATTTTTAAAAGCTGTAATTTAGAGCATCTTTGGTTTACAAATAATTCAAGTTATGAATCGAAAGAACATATTCCTTTATCTATTCCTTTTCATTTTGATACATGCGGCAGGTCTTGTCAGTGGACAAAGTGAAATAATTAATCAATTTGGCGAAACTATAAACCTAACCGAAATAAGTGTTACAGCAGAACCTACTAATATAGCTCTAGACGACAGCAGCTGTCCTTACGTGCCTGGTGAGATTTCCGATTACCTAAACTGCGTCGTTGCCAATAATCCCATTGCAGACGTCGAGTACCATCTCCAACTAAGTAAAGGGGATGACTATCTCAATGGGGTCTCTACCATAGATCAGGTCATAATTCTAAGGCACATCGCCAAAATAGAAATGCTGACTGATGCCTACAAGCTTGTGTCTGCAGATGTCAATAATGATAACAGAATCAATGTCAGAGATGTCATAGAGTTAAGACGATTGATTTTGGGCATTGATGCAGAGTATGCCAATTCTGAATCTTGGAGATTCTATCAGTCTCCCAACCTAAACGTAACTGGTATAGGACCTGAAACAACTCTTAATTTTGGTGGAATGGAACGCTTTCCTTTATCTGATGCAAATATCACAGCTATAAAAGTCGGTGATGTCAATAATTCTGCTATCTACTAGAGAGATTGTAATCTTAGCATCAAGCTGAGTACCATAATAACCTGCTCATCACACCGATCGATACACGGCGGTGTGCCAATATTTTTCCAAAAAGACTGAGCTAAATCTCCGGAACCAATTGGATTTATATGTCTTTAATCACATAGAGGCCATACTAAGACAAGAATGTGTAAGTCACAAGTTCTCTAACAAAAGTTATATATGGCCTCACCTTGCACAACCTACCTTTGACATTGATAGATATAGGATACAATTCCTCTTGATGATCCAAAGGAACCAAATGAAATCAACCTTTTTTAAAAAAGTGCTACCAGTTATTATTCTGCTGGGGCTTATAGCTTTTATAGGATATCTAGTTTTTACATATCTTTTTATAGGAAAGACTTTCAGTGTCGCATCCTGAAGCAATTTGATTTTAGCAACATTGATAGGCACAATACTTCAGGTAAGATACCTAGTACTGGTAAGTCTAACCCTTCAGAAACTGACGTAGACCATAACTTGCCAGAACACCTTCACCTGTTGCTGCGGCTACCTGAGCAATGGCACCTTCTCTACAGTCGCCTGCTGCAAAAATTCCTGAGACATTGGTTTCTGCTAGACCAGTAGTTTTTATAAACCCCCTATTATTGAGTTCTATAAGATCGGTAAATGTCTTAGTATTTGGAACAAGACCGATAAAGATAAAAGCACCATCTGCTTTGATAATGCTGATTTCTTTAGTCTCATTGTTTTCTACCTTCAGTCCTTCAAAGGTACCATCAGCCTTAGATAAAAACTCTAATGAAGTACTGTCCATCAGTGTCGAGATATTATCTATTTTTTCTAGTTTTTCTACATATGTCTCTGAGGCGCTAAACGCTTTTTCTATATTAATAATCTGTACGCTTTTGCAAAAACCGGAAAGGAAGATGCCTTCTTCCAGTGCAGAGTTACCTCCTCCGACGATGATGATATCTTTATCTCTATAGAAAGCACCGTCACATGTAGCGCAGAAATGGACACCACTCCCGATTAGTTCTTGCTCACCAGGGATATTAAGTTGTCGGTAAGTAGAACCCGTAGAGAGCACCACAGACTTACCTAAAAATATGTTTGCCTTAGTATGTACCTCAAAGAGGTCTCCATTTTTGGAGATGGAACTGACCTCTTCTCCTGTTTTTATAGTTGCGCCATATACTCTTGCTTGTTCCTCCATCTTGTCCATCAGTGCTGGCCCAGAGATGTTGGTAAAGCCAGGATAGTTTTCTATTTTCTGCGTTAGAAAGGCGTTACCACCTATAGTCTTTTTTTCGAGGATAAGAGAATTGAATCTGTCTCGCTGAGCATAGATAGAAGTTGTAAGTCCTGCCGCACCACCTCCGATAATGATAGTATCGAAAATACGTTCTACTTTGACTTCATCTATTTTAAGGGCTTGGCGCAATTCTTCGTTTTCAGGTTCTACGAGCACTGTTTCATCATTGATAACAATAGTAGGGATCCTCCTTTTGCCATTGTTCAGTTTTTTGATAAGCGGAAGTGCCCAAGCGTTTTCGTCCTTATCAGTTTCTATGTACTGGAAATTGATCTTATTATCAGTAAGGAAGGACTTCGACTTACGACAATCGGGACACCAGTCTGCTCCATACATTATGATGCGGTGATGTTCATTGATACCGAGAACGGTGGCCAATTTTGCATTGTCAGGATTGGTGTAACTCTTGCCATTGATAATAAGTGTAGGAATGATTCGTTTGCCCTTATTTATGCTTTCTACGATCTTTGTTGCTGCTTGATTGAGATCCACGTCTATAAACTCGAAGCTAATCTTATGTTCTTTTAGAAAAGATTTTGCTCTTATACAGTCTGGACACCAATCGGCTCCGTAAAAGATAATTTTGTTCATTAGATAGTATTTATATGGCTAGAGAAATACAAATAGAGAACGGAAATTACAAACTATTTTCTTTTTAAAAAATAGCCCATCATTAAGATGAACTCTGATGAGCTAAATTATTGGCATTGCAAAACAAATTGGGGTTATAGCTGCTCGCTACAGAGGGAAGAACCAAAGCTCATATCAACAAGATAAATTGTTACCTAAAAATCGTGACTGAAACTGGATTCCTTATGAGAAAATCCTTTTCGGAAACAAATTGCCCATCAATCACCCTTTCCTTTATAATGAAGAAGTAGACAGAAGCAAACTGATAAAGGTGTGGGACATAGATAATTCTATAACAGCTATTAATTTGGTGAATTAGAATAAAATTCTCATTTAGAAAATAATTGCTACTCTAATAAGTGAAACAAAAAAGGCCAAGCCCCATAGGGTCTTGACCTCGAATATTTATTAGCACTAAAGTCTTATTTTACTTTACCGTTATGCTATATTTTGGTGTTGGGTTAAGCGGACAAAAGTATTCATATTCGCCAGCTGTAAGATCTACAATACCTGTCTTAGAAGTACTGCCTGTAGGAACAGGACTAGTCACATATGCAGCCTTGATATGGCTAGTGGCATCATACTTTCCTTTTGGTACTAATACGAAACCTACTTCATGGTCCACATCTTGGTTGCCTATCTCAAACTGGTAAGAACCTGGGCTTAAGGTCAGACCTTTTACTTTGAAGTCACCTGCTACTTGGTCTAGATTTATAGTGCTCACATTTTCCTTTACCATTAGTGTATACTTAGGTGTAGGATTCATAGGACAAAAGTATTCGTACTCTCCTGCTTCTAAGTTTACCACTTTGGTAACAGAACTCTTGCCAGTGGCAACAGGAGCTGTAACATAAGCAGCTTTGATATGGTCTGTAGGATCATATTTCCCTTTTGGTACAAGTACAAAGCCTACATCATGACCTACACCATCATTGGCGATATCAAACTGGTAAGCGCCTTCGCTAAGTACAACACTTTCCTGCGCAAATGCCTTTGGTGTCTGAGTCAGAGAAACAGTTTCTATCGCCTCATGTACTGTCAGTGCATATTTCGGTGTAGGATTCATAGGGCAGAAATACTCATATTCTCCTGCAGCCAGTTGGACATAACTTGTTTTCGAGCTGCTACCATTAGCAACTGGTGCAGTAACATAAGCTGCTTGTATGTGATCAGTTGCATCATACTTGCCTTTAGGTACTAAAACAAATCCGACATCATGACCAACATTGTTGTTAGCAATATCAAATTGGTAAAGACCTGTCTCAAGGCTAAGGGATTCTGTAGAAAATTTTCCTTTGGTCTGCTCCAGGCTTACTGTTTGTACCTGTGCCATAACTCCAAAGGAAATCATCATAGAAAGTGATAAGGTTAGAACTTTAAAAGATTTCATTTTTGCTAGAATATTTATTAATAATTTTTTTTCTGGCACAAAGATGTTGTAAGAAGGAACTAAGTCGCTTATCCAGATTTCCCTTTAATTTGTACATTCTTCCTATAAGCAATAAAGAAAGAAATCTGTTTCTTACAGCCCTTTGGGTTAGGTCTTTATAAGTTCAGCTATGAGAACTAAGATTGTTCATTTCTAATGGTCAGACTGCCGACCATTGTTTGCTGTTATGGGTTAAATTATTCTTAAGCTCTAGGAACAGATAATTTCTCGAGCAACCATTTCTTTTCTGTGAGGATTTCCTCTTCCTTTATTTGCTCTATAAGCTTTTGTTTTTTCTCCTTATCGTATAGATTGGTCCGGCTAAGTTTTTTGAAAAACTTTATGATGTTTCTGTAATTATGCCTGTGGTAACCGATGATCTTGTTTCTAATAAGATAGATTTCTACAGAATCCAGTAAGGAATATAATGATTGATCTGCATCCAGTTCAAAATAAATTTTAGCTTGAAGTGTTTTTGCGGCTAGGTGGATAAGATGATCTTTGAAGTCTGCCTCCTGGATATAAGTCAGTGCTTCTTCAAAGTTGTTTTTGTAATAGTAGATAAGTGCCAGATTATGATTGAATGCACTTTGCTTGTCTGCCTTCTGTAATTGCGGGGCATATTTATGAGTGAATGCTTCCGCCCAGTCAAGGTCGGCAGAACGGATAGCCATCATGACAATGTTTCTGTAAGTAAATCTAGACAGGTGGCCATCTATGAGGAGGACCCCTTTATTGAGGGCACGTTCGTAAAGTTCTAGCCCTTTGAGACCATAAGACTTATTGCCATTGTTGAGCTGACGGATACATTGATTTATGGAGAAGAGATACAAGGTCTGCAAGTCTTCTGGTGACAACTTGTTTTCGTGCTCGGTGAGGTAGGTATCAAAATACTGAAAGCTGAGCTCATTGTCTGGCTCTCGTATCATATGATAGGCATGATAATATGCACCTACGAGTGGAATATCCGCCAGATTTTTTGCATTGATATCCGCCAGAATCCATTTCATATTATCCAGTTTATATTCCTGCTTATAGACAGTCTGGTGGGCAAAAGCCATGCAGGCAAATTTCAGTTTGTTGGCATAGTACATTAGATCTATGGTGTCCAGGATGCTTTGTAGGTTAAGTGCCTGACGTCTTTTGACGGAGCTGTCATATTGGTAGATTTCGATTTCTGTATCTAGCTTGGTTCTGAGCATATGATCGCTCCAGTTCACTGCTTGGGGGTCGTCGTATAGTTTATTGACTTTGGTGGCTTGGGCATTATAGAGCTTCTCGAGCTTGTGTAGTCTAAAGTACTTGAGCAAGAAGACTTCGGTATTGACTTGTAACTTAGGGTCTGCAGTAGAATAATGGATTTTTAGGAATTGCTCTATCAGTTTGTATAGCTGACTCTGCGCCAGACGGAGTTTGGTATCTTTATATACTTGATCCGGGTAAAAAATTGCAAAGAGCTTTTGCTTATCAAAGGCCTTGGTGGCAAGGTCAAGCTGCGTAAGATACTGAATGGCCTTTCTCAGTGCTTTGTCTTTGCAGAAGTAGTCGTTTGAGACGAATTGGTTCAAAAAAACTTTTTCTTTAGAACTTAAGATTCCTATTATGAGATTTAATTTAG
>CAZKXO010000101.1:0-10884 GCA_964556525.1 uncultured Saprospiraceae bacterium | reverse complement strand
GATATGTCGATAGATGTTTCATGAGGCTTAAGTTTACCTGATAACAGTAATTTTCCATTTAAGGCATAGATATGATAAGCTTGATTAGCAGCTACTATTTTTCCAATTGTCAACTGGTCTGATACTGGATTAGGGTAAATGATGACGTTGCTGATTTCTGCTGCTGGATCAGGACTTACGGAACTTGTGTTACAAGAAATTAACCCAGAGAGGCTATAATTGGAAACATAGTTCCAAATCTCAGTAGTAGCATCTATGTCCATATTACCAAAACTACCAGGCCAATCATGACCACCACCCAGAATTTTTAAATGCTCGACAGCTACACAGCCGTTGCCATCTTCCCAGGAATACAACTCTACAGTTGTTCCATCAGCTTGATTGTTATCTGGTAATTGGGTAATATTGGCTTCTGAAGAAGAATTGTTATGTGTTACCCAATACGCATGTGTATCATCGGCAGAAAGATAAAACTGTATTCCATTCCACTCTAGGCCTTCGTAGGGGGATACAAAGTCATCTGTACCAAGAATAGTAATTATTCCTGTAGGATGTGAAGGTGTACAATTATCAAAAGCAGCTGTACCCATCGTTCTTGCAACTATCCCTACTGCTGCAATTCTATCATTGAGTCGACAAGCCAACTCGTAGGTCAACTCTCCGCCTAAGGAATATCCGCAGGCATAGATTCTATCTCCATCAATATTGTACTGAGTTCCAATTTCATCTATCATAGCTTCTACAAAGAATACATCATCTACCGAAGTAGGTTCCTTATGTAACCAATTTGTGGACCCATCATCATTGGGATCGGGTAAGGCTTGTGGGTAAACTATAATAAAGCCATCCGCATCTGCAATAGATCTCATGTCAGCTATTGCAACTTGAGAAGCTATATCTCCACCCCCTCCATGAAAATTAAACATTAAAGGGAAAGCTGTACTGCCATCATAAGATGCAGGTATGTAGATTCTGTATTCTCTTTTCTGTCTGTCATAATCTATAGTTTCTTCCAGAAATTGTTGTGCAGCACAATTAGTGAAGGCTAAAGTGACCGTTACTAAAAGCGCAAAGATGTATCGAAAATTCATAACCAATTGCTTTATCATTTTTTCATTTATAGGTCGATAATATATCCGCCCTAGCTTTTCTAAAGAAGGAAGACCTTTTCATTTAAGTAGAAAAAATGAAAAATTATTATCGTGACTTTCTTAATCATAGGATCAGGCATCTTACTCAAATAACCTCAGTTCAAAACTCTCTATAATCCTTTCCCCTACTTCTCGATACTTTTCATACTGATCCAGCTCACAGGTCAAGGTGAGTATATAGGCTTTATCATGTATCACCCAGAAGTGTTGTAAAAATTTCAGTCCATAGAGTCCTTGCTTTCCCGAATAAATTATTCTCTGATAATCTTGTCCATCTTTCTCGAGTCTCTCATTATAGAGTATTTTGCCTTCAGGTACCACTTTGGCTATCTGCCCTTCAGTAATTTCTACAAACTTGTCTAAGTCCAGTCCAAAACCAGCTAGGTCTTGGATAAGTAAGTTGACATTCTCTTTAAAGACATCGGTTGCATCAGAAAGAGGGCTGAAAAGAATAAAACTGGAACCCATCTCTCCACTTTCTTCAAGTTGCCAATGATGCGGATAACTGATCTGGTATTTGTCTCGTTTGAGTTCAGTCCAGCCAGTCGTGTCTTCTTTGGACACCATACTAGTGTCTACTATAGCTTGTGCATGGAGTAATAAATTGCTACCAAGGCTAAGTAAAAGGCAAAGTGCAAGAATAGTATTTTGCATATAAGAGGAAAGTTTTATATAAGGAACGATGCTATTCCTTATTCTCTACATCAATATACAATAGATTTGTGAAACTCTCCTTTTATGGCAGTCTTAGGCATGAAAGAACTAAATGAAAATTAGAATATGTTATCCTCTGAGGTCAAAGCTAAGGTAGGCCAATGTGGACACCAATCCTTATATTCCTCCGCCATAACTCCATCCCTCTGTGAAAGCTCTATTGTTATCAAAAACGCATTGTGTTATTAAAGGACTTCCTATGGCAATGACATATAACCCAGCACCATGAGCCCTTCTAGCAGTATTTAGCTCATTGTTAATAAAATGACAACATTCTATTATTCCATTGAAGTCATTCAGATATGCACCTGCACCTTTAGCACTTTCGCCTTCTCCAAGATTATTCTGAATAATTAGATTTTTTAAGTGAGGGCTTGCACTGAGAGTTCTGATCCCACCACCATCAGAACTGGACCAAAAATCAGAACCTCCTATAATATTTACACCATTTTGCAAGGTAAAGCCATCTATTACAGTTTCAGATGTAATAAGTTTACCTTCGATAGTTAAAACAGTGAAAAGTCCAGATCCATCTATTATAGTTTCTGCAGGACCATCTTCGCTTATGAGCCTAATACTATCAATCTTAGGCCATTTCAAACTTTCAAAATAAGTGCCGGCCGCTACTTGTATTGTTGTACCAGCTGTAGCTTGATTTAATGCTCTTTGGATTGTGCGCTCATCTTCTGGAACTTTTATAATATTTTGGGCTGAAAGAGCTGCACATATATACAACCCCACCAAGGTAAGAAGTAGTTGCTTTAGCATAGTTGTTCTGTTTTGTTCTAAGATAAAGGAATATTTACAACCTATAACCCCTTTTTACTTTTGTTGTCGCGATCAAGGCTTCAGACAAGAATTTCAGCTTTTACCTGTTACTCCTATTTTTGTCACCAGTCAAATTTCTATTTTCTGACAACAACCTTCTCTACTACTCTCTGATCAGAATCCAAATCTTGAATCTCAATCAAGTAGGTGCCATCAGGTATTGTTCTGATGTCTATCCGCTTAGTGTTGTAAGTTGTATCTATCAGTTTTCCTTCAAGGTTATACAGATTGGCCTTGAATTTTAATTGTCCTGTTACTTTTATGTTTATTAGTTCTGAAGTAGGATTTGGAAAAATATCTACAGTGCTGTTGCTCAGTGCATAGGTCGATGACAACAGATCCATTCCATCACAATTTTCATCTATACCATTGTTTGGTATTTCTTCTGCCTCAGGATTTATATTGGGATCATTGTCGTCACAGTCATCTGCCAATAAAAAGCCATCTTGATCTAAGTCATCATCAAGAGAGGCAGGATCGCAATCTTCATCTACTTCGTTGTAGGGCTCTTCTACCTGACTCGGATTTACATTGGGATTATTATCATCACAGTCATCAGCATTGGTAATAAAACCTGTAAGAGACAGCTCGCAAGATTCGACAAATGTAAGAGGGTCTCCAAAGCCATCATTGTCTAAGTCTGCAAAGTAAGTTGTGAAAGTCAGTCCATCATCTACATTGCCATTACAATCATTATCTTTATTGTCGCAGATTTCTGATCCGCCAGGATAGACTGTGGGATCTGCATCATCACAGTCAGTCTCATTTGTCACACCGTCTCCATCATTATCCACAAAATCAGTGGCATCGCTACCATCACAATTTTCATCTATACCATTATCAGGAATATCTACTGCTATGGGACTTATAGAAGGATTGTTGTCATCACAATCTGTACTAGGAATGACATAGCCCACAGGCTGTACACAGTCAGTCACAAAAACAGTAGGATCTCCAAAGCCATCACCATCTGCATCCAGAAAATAACTAGCCAAAACCAAACCCTCATCTATTTGTCCATCACAGTTGTTGTCGGTCTTGTCGCATACTTCGGAGGCAACAGGATTTATATCTGGGTTATCGTCATCACAGTCCTGTGCTACAACAAATCCATCTTGGTCTAAGTCATCATCCAATGTGGCTGGATCACAGTCATCATCCATTCCGTTGTAAACTACCTCTATTATACCCGGATTTATTTCCGCATTATTATCATCACAATCATCTGAAATCAAGAATCCATCTTGATCAAGGTCGTCATCAAGAGTGGCTGCATTACAGTCATCATCTACTTGGTTATAAGGAATTTCTATTTGACTGGGATTAACAGCAGCATTATTATCATCACAATCATCTGAAATCAAGAATCCATCTTGGTCTAAGTCGTCATCCAGAGTCACTGGATCACAATCATCATCGATACCATTGTAAAGAATTTCTAATTGGCCAGGATGGACATTGGGATTAGTATCGTCACAGTCCACCAGCTCATCATAACCGTCACTATCTTGATCTATTGGCAATGAGGAACAATCTGGTATTAGTGTAACACCATCTAAGTTCCAATCGTCTTCCACAGGAATACAAAGATGGGTCAATGCTGAGGGTAGAATGTCTGTAAGTCTGGCTGTATTGGAAAAGTCAGTTTCGACAATGGTAGTCTCAGCGGGCGCCCATACTGCATCAGTTATTGTGCCTGAATTATTGCTGAGTGAAAAGTCCTGAACTACATTTCCATTGCCTTCACTCAGTTTCCAATAGCCTATTAATTCTTCATAGTCCGGATGCGAGTCATCCAGAGTGCTACAATGCCAATCCAGAATGCTTTGTTTCTCTACAACACTATTCCAAACTCTCACTTCAGAGATAGATCCCTCGTAATCAAATCTTGAATTGATGTCTGTACCAAAAAATAATCCCTCATTGGTATTTATATTTCCTATGAATGAAATATCAGTAGAGTCCACAATAAGGCCATCTTGATACATTTTCATATAGCCATCTCTATCGAAACTGACACTTAAGGTGTGCCATTCGTTATCCGCAATCTCTCCTCCGTTGTTTATATCGGCTCTTCTGGATCCATCTCCTATATTGACTTTCCATTCAGGTCCTGAGGGAAATTTAAAAGAAAAAACAAAACCCCTATTCAAACCAGTATCCCAATCTTTATTTCCCACTATAGCAACATCACCAGCATTGGTTGTTCTTACTCTACATTCTACTGTAAAGTCCTGATCCGCACCAAAATTGAGCAAAGGTGCAGCTGGAACCTCTACCCTGTCGTCAAAACCATCAAATTGCAGTTCAATGGAATCTCCAAGGCAATTTTCGATTTCTATATTCACCACAGTAGTATCACTCAAAACTAATGCAGGTGTAACATTTTTTCCACTAGCAAGTACAAATACACGTTCTTCTTCTATACTGCGGCCACCATGATTTGTTCCTAAGCCACCATGGTCGGTGGTCAGAAGAAAAACCCAATCTTCTTCATCAAATGTGGGTCTATTCTCTATAGCTTCCATTACAACTCCTATCAAGCCATCTATTTCTTCTATGATAGAAATGTACTGAGGAGCCTCAGGTGAGAAACCAACGCTATGACCTACACCATCAGCTTCATCAAAATGCAAAAACATCAAGTCTGGATCATTTTCAGTTATATATGCACTAGCTTGACTTGCGACCAGAACATCGCTGGATACATTCATAGTAAAATCAGCTTGGTCAGAAACGATAATGTTATTTATAGGTGACCAGTGACAGATAGAAACGGTATTTAATTCAGGATTGTATTCCTCTGCCCGCTGGAAAAAAGACGGATAGGTTTCGTAGTCATCTACTGCAAAACTATTTCCGGTTACAAGATGTTTGGGAGACCATACACCACATAGAATCGCTGACCATCCCGGTCCACTTATAGTAATATCATCATTAAGTGCATCAGGACTAAATACCCCACTTGCTATAAGTGCATCTATATTTGGTGTCGTGGCCGCAATAAGTGCATCCGAACGACATCCGTCTATGCCTATAACTAATACTTTCTTGGTATCCTGAGACATCAGCATCAAAGGAAGAACGAGTACAAGTAGGACGATAAGAATCGTTTTCATTTTTTCTGAGAATGAGAGATGGATACTGAGCTGCGTTAGAATTGAAAATGAATAAATCCTGATTGCTTTCATAGAATCTAAAGTAATAAAAAAATGAAGGCGTTCCATTGATTATAGCTAGAGTACTAAACTGAAATAGAGTTAATGGAGCCTGAAATAAAACTACTAATATCTTGTGAGGAGGCAACTTGATAATTAATATATGTTAGCGGCATTATCTACCCAATCTTCATTTTGCTTATTTGAGATACTTCTAAAATCCTTTTTCATGGATTCATTAAGCTACATCTAATGGGTTTATATTTTCACTCTTCTTTGCAATTCAGGAATGATTTCAGTCTCAAACCATTGATTCTTTTTTAGCCAGATGTTGTTACGTGGTGATGGATGCGGCAATGGCAAATAGGTGGGGAGATACTCAGCATAGTTCTTTACCGTTTCAGTCAGTGTTTTTTTTGCTGAATTCTGCAAGTAATACTTCTGGGCATAATTTCCTATCAATAAGGTGAGCTCATTATTCTTTATTTTATCCAATACAAGGTTGTGCCACTTAGGTGCACATTCTGGTCGTGGTGGCAAATCCCCGCTTTTGCCTTTACCTGGATAACAAAACCCCATCGGCACTATGGCAAACGTATCTGTATTGTAGAATTCTTCTTTTGTTACATCCAACCAAGACCTTAACCTGTCACCACTTTTATCGTCCCACGGTACACCTGTTCTGTGTACGATACTACCAGGTGCTTGTCCAATGATAACAATTTTACTTTTTGCTGAAGCAGATAATACTGGATTTACTCCATCCTTTAGGTGAGGCAAACAAAGTGTACAGCTTTTTATTTCAGAAAGTAGGGAGTTCATTAGTTATTAATCATGCACAAATTTAAAAACTGCTCAAAATCTCGAGCTAGATTAGCTTTAGTTTCACTCATGCGGTGATTGTCTTTTTCTAGGACTATCCTACATTTATGTTGCTTGCAAAATTTAATAGATTTTTCAGGAGAAATGATGTCATCGTCCCATCCATGTCTGACCCAGATGTTATTGGCCAAACTATGGAAGCTCCTAACTTCATACTCATCCTCAGACATATATAAGGCAGGTGCAATCAAAAATAAGCCTTCTGTTTTTATTTCATTAGAGACCGCTGCAGAGACATAGCCGCCCATACTGGAACCCACTAAGGCAACTTTGTCTTTTACCATGGTCAAAAATGATTTTAGCAATTCTACCCGTTCGCCAGCATTTTTGCAATTACCATAATCTAATGAGGTATAAGAATGACCATGTAAGGCAGTAAGGTCTTCTATAATTTTTGCTTTTGTTCCATTAGGAGATCCTTCCTTTCCATGGGAAAATATTACGTGCATCTTTTACTGATTTCTTGATTTCATACTGGCTAGGGTCGGAGATTGTCAAATAAATCCTTATTCCATTGTATATAGTTCTCGATTAATGCCTCATAATCGGTATCTTTCCATCTCTTCAAATCATTTATCATCTGCACTAGTCCAATTGCATCATTATAGCGAGTTCGATTCAGCTCTTCAGATAAAGTGAGAAAATAGTCTTTATCAGCTTCGATAAGATCACTCCAAAAGACAACTTTACCGTCAAGCTTCCTGTATTCTTTCTTCCCTATTTTTATTTCATATTCATGCTGCTCAAATGAATTAAATATTTTCCATGCTGGAGTAGCCTTATTTTTAGTGGTGTTCCATGAGGCAAAAGCCTTTCTGAAATCATCAGAACTATCTATAGTCCTCAAGCGGCCTTTATTATATGCAAAGAAATTTTTCTGCTCTACTATATAGATCTTGCCTTCTCTCTCTATAAGAAAGTCCAAGGTTGCTCTTTTCTTTTTGCCTTCTTCTATCCAATAAATAGTAGGTCTGCCAAAATTTGAATAAGCAGAATTATCATTGGCCAACCATTTCTCACTTATCTCTTCTCCAAACAATCCAATAAGCCGTGAAAGGTAATTGTTTTGTTTGGAAGAATTTTCTTCCCAGTTTACGTTCATGTTTCAAAGTCTTTTGGTTTTTGCTTTTTCAAACACATACTGATTTTCACATCTTGAAATCCTTAGCTCCTTAGCTCATATACTAAACTTATCCTTTCTTCATTCGTCATATCTCCACTTAGCCCTATGAGGGATAAGTCAGTTCATTTATCCAGATCAGTTGTCTTTGCTCCGAATATTATTATTTTCAATTTCAGTTATTCTAAGTCTCAAACAACAATTCCTCCAGTGAATTATCACCTATTCCTTCCACTGCCTGCACATAGAAAAACAGCTTAGAATTATTGATATCTCTAAAATCTGTTACCTGAAATCCATCCCATTTCTTTTTCATTTCCGCTTCATCCATATTCACTCTCTTTTCTTTTAATATCGTTACGAAAAGTGAATTATATTCTTCCAGCAATTCAGGTTCATAAATCGATAAATACTTTACAACTATTGACTCTGCATTCAATTCTTCCGTATAAGACATTATTCTGGATCTTCCATTAGGGTCTTTGACCATAAATTCACCGTCTTGGCAATATCTATCTGCATGTACAACATGATAAAGTTCATGCAACAAATAATACAGCGACTGATATCTTGATAATTTCACTTTGCAACTCTCGTCATCACTACACATAATATCGAGATAGGACTTTCTATCATTTTCATAAAATGTTGATAAATTTCCTAGAGCTGGTAAATAAATACTCTTCATATTTCGACTAGCCTGCGCAGTAAAATGATTCTTGTACAAATAAACTTTAATGTTTTGTATTGTAAGCTTATTGGCTTCACTCAGTAGTTTTTCTACATTCTGAAGCACAGTTCGTGCATCATCTAAAAGACGTCTTTCTGATTCAGATTGTGGTGATAAATATTTCTTTGCGCTGCAGCTTATGAAAGTTATACTTAGAAAAAGGATGCATATAAAGTTATACCAGTTGTTACTATTTCTCATTATGCTATAATAATTATTGTTGTTCTTGATTTCACTATCCAGTACCTCTGTGTTCCACCCCAATATAATGTTTACCAATGACCTCTACCTATATAACATACTCAACTACTGTTTATCAACTTTACTAAAATCCTGATTACTACATTAGAAAAACCTCTTTCCAGCCCTCTCTTAAAGTCCCATTATAAATCTGATTTGTCGTCCCTTATCATTCTTAAGAAAAAAATATATAAACTTACATTATTGATAATCAACGACTTATGATTTATATTATACTGCTTGGCAACCCCTTAAGGTAAATTGCTATACTAGGAAGTGTATTCTGTAATTGATGAGAGGATCTGAAATGTCGCAAAGAGGTGAGGGATTAAACTCAAATCACAGAAAACAAAAAATCCACTTTATATAAAGTGGATTCGAAAACAGAAATTTTCTTTAATCTATTGAGAATGGGTCGAAGCATTCTCAATGAAAACAAATTAAAACTATGAAATCTTTTATTAATTTTCTAGGATTTGCAATCCTTTCTACTCTTCTTATCACAAGTTGTGGTGATGACGATACAACTCCAACAGGTGGTGAAACAGTAAGCGAAACAGAATTTATCGGTGCAGTATTCGCTATGACAAATGGTAACGGCCAAGTAGATGGCCCTGTACAAGGAAATAATGCTATAGTCGCATACGGCAGAAATGATGATGGCTCCCTAGACATGATAGGCGAAGTATCTACAGGAGGAAACGGTGGTGACTTTGATGGTGGCGAAGGTCTTGACCCTCTTATCAGTGCATATGCTCTTACTAAGACTGCTGACAACAACTTCGTACTTGCAGTAAATGCAGGATCTAATTCGATCACTTCTCTATCTGTAGAAGCTGACTTTTCTCTTTCTCAGGTAGATGTAACAGAAACTAACGGCGTAGGCCCTAACAGTATAGCTCACATAGAAAGAAATATAGACGGCGTTAACGGTTTAGTATATGTTTCTAATATCTCAAGAGCAGAATTTGCTGACCAAGGTGAGCCTGCACAACAAGGTAGTGTAATGGGTTACTGGCTGATGGACAACGGAGACCTTTCTCCTATAGCAGGATCTCTAAGGTCTCTAGCTAACAGACCTTCAGCAGTACAATTTTCTCCAGACGGTAGCTACTTAGTAGTAGCTTCTATCAACTCTGGATCTTCTGCCCTAGCTTCTAATGATCAGAACGAAATAGTAGTATACGGTGTAAATGATGATGGCACACTAACTGATAATATCTTAGACGGTGCAACTTCTACACTTAGAGACAATGCTGAAGGAAGAAATTTACCATCTGCAATTGGATTCCAAATCGTAGGAGACAACTATGTAGTAGTCACAGAAGCAAGAGAATTCAGACCTGACGGAACACCTCCAGTATTCCCTGGACTACAAGACGGATCAGTATCTACATGGAGAATTACAGGTAATGGAAGCCTAGAAGCAGTGAGCATGGATGTAGCGTCTGGAGTAAACAATACAGGAAGAACAGCATGCTGGTTGGACTTCAACGAAGATGAGAGCTTATTCTTCGTATCTAATGCAATCGAAGCAGGATTGGCTTGTTACAGTTTTGACAATGGCAACATAGAGCTTATAGATCAAGTAGCCGCGCAAGGAGTAGGTGCTACTGGAAATACAACTGATCCTGGCGCTGCCTTCAGTACAACAGAAGGGTGGATAGACATGTGGATATCTGATGATGGGGAACACTTGTACCAACTTCATGGATTCGGTGGCACTATCGGTGTCTACGAAATAGAAGGAGAAAGCCTAAGACTAATAGAGAATGTTTCAGGTAACTTACCACAGAACAATGTTCAGGGTATAGTTGCGATATAATAATAGTTGGTTTGTTCAAAAGAATTTGCGGTCTGGCAGGAGCTGGGCCGCATTTTTTTGTTTTAGCACATATATTAAAGTGGTGGTGGCCATCTTAAAAATCTGCAAAGAGGTGGGACAGCTTTTGCTCACTTATTGCCAACTCTAAACTAAGGTATACTAATAGTCCAAGTTAAAACTACCTGTATAGAAGGTATGGAATAAATAAGAACACCTACAAAATCCACAAAAAGATG
>CAZKXO010000100.1:0-11000 GCA_964556525.1 uncultured Saprospiraceae bacterium | reverse complement strand
TAACAGGTCATTTTGGATGGGATGACTCAGATGAAGTCTATACCAATCATCCAGCGGTCAGAAGTGAGTCATTTACCTACAATACTCAAGGCTTGGTGGACAGTATAATTCTTTGGAATTACAGAGATATAAACACGTCCAGAGTTGTCACTGCACACTATTATAATGAGTACAACTTATTGGATAGTATAATAATAAATTCATTGGTCTATACTTCTCAAGACACAACTGCAGCAACTGGCGGATTTGTCTTCCATTATGATGTAGAGATGAACATGATCCTAAGCGAATGGTTTCGGGTCCGAGATGATGGATCTCGCAGTATTTCCAGAACAGGATATGATCATGACGAACAAGGCCGCATCATCAGCCGCCAGATAGGGGCCAGTCTAGATACAGTAAATGCAAGAATCTTCCACGAAAATATTTACATCTATGAAGAAGATCTTTTATCAGAAGTAAAAATTACAAATTTTGATGGCAATGGAAATTCGCAACCATTTTGCATACAAGAAGTCCATGATCGATATCACACAAATGACCCCTTTCGCATACAGGCGCGAGTTATACAAGATGGCGTATACATGGATGTAGACACTTACGACTATTGGTATCAATTTGACACAGGAGTATCTAAATCTGACATACGGTATCCTGCTATAATTCTTGGTGAGTTTTCTGAATGGAACAGCATGATCAGAAGAGAAACAGGACTTAACTATAACGTCGTTCCGGTGTATGCATTAGATAACTTTAGTAACTTCCGCAGAGATTACAACTACTCCAAAATAGATTTAAGCTCAACATCTGACATCCCTCAGCTTGATGCCAGTCTTTACCCCTACATATAATACAGTCAGGATACAGACCTCTAAGCTAAGCGGCAAGATGACTTTGGAGCTATACGACCTAGCTGGTCGTAAACTATTGACACAATCCGTGGCTGCGCATATGGAAGTAGATATCTCTGATGTGGACAGCGGCATCTATGTATACAAACTTACAGCAGGAGCTGGAAGAGCTACAGGGAAATTGGTGGTAAAATAGCTGTTTCCTACTACAAAGAAGCTGGACACTTTGCACTCAGGCTGACACAATTTATGTGTACAAAGACATAGTTGGAAATGTGCTCTCTATCCCTAAAGAGGTGAAGGCACCTTTTACTCAGGGCGGGTACAAATTGAATATTATTGCATGAGCAATTTCCGAAAGAGGCATATTCTCCTTGTGGCATTCAGTATAGAAAGTTACTTCCTATACCTTGGCCAGTTCCGATTTTAGGTAGTCGATGACTTTTATCTCTACAGCATCAGCCCCTTTGTGAACCGAAAGGTACCATGAGATCCAGTCACCAAGATGTACTAGGTAGATAGCTTTTTCTATCAGCGAAGTGCCTTTAGAATATATCTCTATGATGGTATCGGTATATTTAGAAATGATATCTTGATTGATATCCATTCTGACTTGATTCCTTTTGTAGTCGTCTCTGTTTCTGAGATAGATTACTGCTAGGTCTTCTTGCTTCTCTCTCCAGCCCACCAGCTCGTTGTGATTCATTTCAGGGATGACATGATGCCAGCAGAGCATTTTTGCATTTTCATTTATTTGCTGGCGCAATCTTACGGCGACGGCCTCCATCCTATCCGTAGCATAGATTACAGGTTTTTTGGTATGGATGCGCTCAGCAACTTGTTTTGCAGAATCATGGATGGCATCCTTATCGAACTTTATCAGGTCTACAGCCGCCTTTACTTCATGTTTAAAAGATCCGTCTATAAAGCCCAACTTGTGCATAATAAATAACTGCTGGATAATAGAGTAGCCCAGGCAAGCTCTAGGTGAAGGCCAGTTTCCAGGCACCTGAATAAAATCGTAGCCATTCTCTTTGGCTGCTTCTATTAGCTTACCGCCAGCAGAAACCACTACAATCTTTGCGCCTGTCTTTTGCATTTGCCTGAAAGAATTAAGCGTTTCCTCCGTATTACCAGAGTATGATGAACATATTGCCAAGGTGTTTTCATCTACATACTGAGGGATATCATAGCCTTTACCTACGGTATAAGGTATCGGTGATTCTGCTCTTATAAATGTTTTGACGAAGTCAGCGCCTATACCTGAGCCACCGAGACCAGCGACATACACTTTATTGAGTTCTACACTGGGCGCATTTATTTGTGCTTTTTCTCCTATTTCCAAGGCTTCAATCAATTGATCTGGAAAACGAGAAATGAGTTGATCCATCATAATCTTTCTATCTTAAATTTTCGTAGCAAAAATATTATAAAAAACCACCAAGTGTTGACTAAAAAGGAAATCGGCAATCTGGGAGAATCTCTAGCAGAGTCATATTTAGTTAGGCTAGAATATGAGATACTGGAGAAAAACTGGCGTTACAGCAGAGCTGAGTTAGATCTAATTGCTAAAAAAGGGGACATATTGGTCTTCATCGAGGTTAAAACACGTAGTTATGACTATTTCGGTAAGCCAGAAGTAGCAGTTACTCCCACCAAAGAGCATCTAATTATAGATGCTGCACAACGATATATGGAGCAAATTGGACATGACTGGGAGATACGTTTTGATATAATCTCCATTATTCTGGATCAAAAGGGACAAAAGCATGATTTACAGCACTTTGAGGACGCATTTTTTTGATATCAATTATATGATTTGCCTTTATTTATAAGGGGAAATGCTGTATTTTTGCACCCCGAAAGTAAACTGAATTAAAATTTTAAAAGCACGAAAGATGAAAAAAGGTATTCATCCAGAAAATTATAGAAAGGTCGTATTCCAGGATTTCTCAGTGGACAAATCATGGCTAGGCCAATCTGCAGCAGAGACAAAAGATACTATAACTTGGGAAGATGGAAATGAGTACCCACTTATAAAGCTGGAGATTTCTTCGGCATCTCATCCTTTCTTTACCGGAAAAATGACTTATGTCGATACGGCTGGTAGAATAGACAAGTTCAATAAGAAGTTTGCAAAATTCTCGAAAGAGAATCCAGTTTCACATGAGGAAGCTAAACCGGAAGAAGCAGAAGACAAAGAATCATAAATTTCGAAGCCCCTCTTTAAAAGGGGCTTTTTTTATATCTATATTTTAGCATTAGTGGAGAACATAATTCTATTTGATGATGACCATTGGAAGTCCCTCCTTCCACTCACCTTCACAAAACCTATTGCAGAACTGAGAGTAGGCATTCTTACTATAGCTGAGAAATGGAAACACCGATTAGCTGGAGAGGTAAGTTACATTACACAAGATTATCTTGCCGACAAGTTTCCTATTAGTATCTCTGACAACAATCTTGTAATCAATGCCAGACTGCTTCCCAATGATAATATCACCGATCTTATAGAGCAACTAGATCTCAATGAAGCCCTGCTAAATGATGACACTTTGGTAGCCGCAAGGCTCAACAAAGAACAATTTGACAAACTTATACAGGGTGAAGATCTAGACGAACTCAAAGGTATAGATCTTAAGAAGCATGAAAGATATCTGCACTTCATAGCAAGGCCCTTCGATATTTTTACGGAAAACTCAGCTGAAATAACCAAAGATTTCAAAATACTTACTCATAGAAAAAAGTCAGCTCAGATTTCATATCATAACTTTCCTATAAATCCTGACTCTATTTACATAGATCCAACCGCCGAAGTGACCTTCAGCTCTCTCAATGCAACTGATGGGCCTATCTACATAGGACCTGGTGCCCAGGTAATGGAAGGATCGCATATCAGAGGGCCATTTGCCTTATGTGAATCAGGGACCGTAAAAATGGGGTCTAAAATATATGGTGGAACTACAATAGGTCCTCATAGCAAAGTGGGTGGCGAACTTAGCAATGTCGTCATACAAGGATATTCTAATAAAGGCCATGATGGTTATCTTGGAAATTCTGTCATCGGAGAATGGTGCAATCTAGGTGCTGACACAAATTCTAGCAATCTAAAAAACAACTACAAAGAGGTAAAAATCTGGGATTATACTTCTGAGTCGTTTAGTCCAACAGGCTTACAATTTTGTGGACTCATAATGGGCGACCACTCTAAGTCTGGGATAAATACAATGTTTAATACAGGCACCGTTGTTGGTGTATCTGCCAACATCTACGGCCCAGGTTTTCCGAGAACCTACATCCCTTCCTATGCTTGGGGTGGAGCTGCCGGATACAAAACCTATCGGATAGAAGAAGCTTTCGTAACCATGGCTAAAGTGATGGAACGCAGAGGTATTACCTTATCAGATAAAGACAAAATAATCTTGCAGAATATCTACCACGAAACTGCTGCTAACAGAAATTGGGAGTAGCTGATATGCGACATCCCAGATGGAAAAAATTCCTTAGTTACTTCAAGGAGATATCATTAGAAAAAACCAGTTCACTGAGTAATCCTTATCTGGAAGTTTTACTCGTCGGAGGCAGACACCAATTAGTGACAAAAGACGCCATCTACTCTTATGACGATAAATACGAGAATTTTCACCAAAGTTTTAAAAAGATAAAGTGGGGATTACTTCCAGGAAACCGTGTACTTGTTTTGGGCTTAGGCCTTGGTTCTGTGATATTGCTTTTGGAAAAGCACTTTAATAAAAACTTCGACTATACAGCTGTAGAAGTAGATTCTGAAATCTGCAGATTGTGTAACGACTATACTCTAAAGAGATTGGATTCGTTTGTAGAAGTTATTCCTTCTGAAGCTATGAGGTTTCTCGTCAGCAATCAAGAGAGTTATGATATGATTATCATGGACATTTTCCAAAGTGCAAAAATTCCTAAGAAGTTTCAGTCTGTCGAATTTCTGGAGTTACTTCAAAGCAAGTTGAATAAGGATGGCTTGCTCCTTTACAACAGGATGAACATTACTGATGATGATATAGACGAAAACAACCAGTTTGTAGTTAATATGAAAGCTGTCTTTCCTCAAATGACTGAAATAGAGGTAAAGACCAATCTTGTAATGATAAATGATGAAGCTTTTATGCGTTAAGTTTATACATTTACTTTACGAACAAGAATGACTAATAAAACAAGAAATAAGAATGTTTACAATTAACATATATCTGAAATTTGTCCTCATTGCTGCTGGTTTTATCCTAGGAGCTCTACTTACAACGACACTTGGATTCTGGTATGCCCTACCTTTCTGGCTATTAGGCTTTATCATGTTAGCCAGTTATATTTTTTTAGGCACTGTACAGTCATCCGCACAGTATATACAGGAAGAAGACTTTGCGGGTGCAGAAGCTAGATTAAAGCTGACTAAGTTTCCAAACTTGTTATATGTTACAAACAGAGCATTCTACTATATCATGAATGGTACTATTGCTGCTCAGAAAAACGACTCCAAAACTGCCGAAGAATATTTTAATACAGCTCTAGAATTAAAACTACCATCAGACAATGAGAAAGCGATGGTACTCATGCAGTTAGCAAACATAAAAGCTTCTAAAGGCAACTACACGGCGGCAACCAATTATTTCAAACAAGCAAAGAAACTAGACGTCACCCAAGATGACATCAAAAATCAGCTGGATTACTTTGACAAGGCGATTACAAATAATAAGGCACAAATGAAATCTGCCAGATCGATGGGAAAACAAGGGATGCGGATGATGAGACAAGGTGGTGGCAAGAGTAAAAGAAGAAGACCTAAAATGAGATAGAAATCTTGGGAATGTACTTAACTAAGATTCCAACACTTGTCCAACTTTACTATCCTGATGCTATATGGTCTTCAGAAACTGATTCTAGCTTGTCGCTCACTTTTGACGATGGCCCTAATCCAGAATCGACTCCAATTCTTTTAGATTTGCTTAGAAAGCAAAAGCGAACAGCCACTTTCTTTTGCCAAGGAAGTCAAGCAAAAAAATACCCGGAACTTATCTCAGCTATAGCTGACTCTGGTCATCGCCTTGGCTATCATGGGTACAATCATCTAAATGGATGGAAAACCGATACTACCACCTATCTGGAAGACCTTAAAACATGCCTTTCATATTACCCATCTCATCTATTCAGACCTGCCTATGGGAAAATCACTCGAGAGCAATATCACGCAATCAAAAATCAGCTAAATCTGGACATTGTTTTTTGGACACATATGCCAGGAGATTTTGATTCTAAGGTCAACTCTGACCAGCTTTCAAGAAGGATTAAAAAAGCTGACAAAGCAGGGAACATTATTGTTTTGCATGACAAACCAGAATGTTTATCTAAGTTTCATGCAGCCTTATCTAAGAATTGAAATTAGAATGAAGCATATTGAACTTTTGGTTAATGAAATCGCATTTGTACTGTAAATGGCTAGATTAGATTTCCATAGCATCATTGAGTACTGCCTTGAGTTCATAAATGAACTTTCTACCAAAGGACTGTATATAATACTGCTTCTTTTTTATGCATACCAACAAGGAGAGGTGCCTTCATGGGCTAAGAAAGTCATAATCGGATCTATAACTTACTTCTTAAGTCCTTTGGATGCTATACCAGATTTGACGCCAGTATTGGGCATGACGGATGACCTAGGAGTACTTGCTTTTGGCTTGGTAACAATTGCTTGTTATGTAACGGATGACATTAGAGAGAAAGCCGAGTCTAAACTTACAAAACTCACAAAGAAAAAAATTAATAGAGATCTGATCAACGAAGTCAACTCTTGGCTATAGCTTTTGTCCTTGCTTGTAAAAAATTCACTCTTGTTTTCAACTCTGCTATCTTATTTATATCTGATCTGAAAAACCAAGTCCATACTAAATAACTTACCACGAACAGCAGAGGAGCTGTCCAAGGACTGAAATTCGTTTCTATTATACCTTTTAAGAACTGCTGGAGAACTAACAAGTAAATGGGAAATACAATTATAAAGAACCATTTGACACCTTTAATTCTGGCAAACTTCATGTCTAGGCCAGCTTGCAAATAAGCTAAATCCTTGGAGACGTCCTCAGAGCCTGATTTGTCCACCGCAAGTTCTTCCACCTTTTTACTTGTTTGACCTATTCGCATTCTATGCAAGAATAGCATGACCAGTACAATTGAAAGAAAGATCAATAATTTATTTGAAAACCCCTCCTTGATATACAAGGCAATAATTGAAATTAAAGCCAAACCGCACATAATGAACAGAGCAGAAGCAAAAGAACTTATATCGTTACTATTTTTCTGCTCAGAAGTGATGCGAGCACATTCTTCGATTATGTCTGAAATCGATTTTGTCACAATGGCAATTTATCAGGATTGGTTCTAAGATAGTAATAAAAGAAAAATAAAAAAAACCCCTTCCTAAAAGGAAGAGGTTCAAGTATATATTCTTGATTACTATACTTACTCTTGCATCGCTTGAATAAGTAGTGAAACTTCGTTATTTACAACTTCGACAAAGCCTTTCTCTATATTGAAAGTAGTCTTTGCACCAGCTTCGTCTAATATTCTAACTTCTCCTTTAGACAGTGCAGCTACTATTGGAGCATGTCCATTTAGAATTTCAAATTGACCAGAGATGCCAGGAACCTTTACGGAAGATATTTTACCGTTGAATAATTCCTTTTCAGGTGTTAGTGCTAATAATATCATTAGTTATGAGCTTTTAAGCTTCTGCTAATATTTTCTTTCCTTTTGCGATAGCTTCATCTATATTACCAACAAGGTTAAATGCAGCTTCCGGATACTCATCTACTTCTCCATCCATTATCATATTGAAACCTCGGATTGTTTCTTCTATCGGTACAAGTACACCAGGTAATCCTGTAAATTGCTCCGCAACATGGAATGGCTGAGATAAGAATCTTTGTACTCTTCTTGCTCTATGTACAATTTGCTTGTCTTCTTCAGACAATTCTTCCATACCTAGAATGGCAATGATATCTTGAAGTTCTTTATATCTCTGAAGTATATTAATAACTCGCTGTGCAGTATCATAGTGCTCATCTCCGACAATTGCTCTCTCCAAGATTCTTGAAGTGGAGTCAAGAGGATCTACGGCTGGGTATATACCAAGAGAAGCTAGCTTTCTACTTAATACTGTTGTCGCATCAAGGTGGGCGAATGTAGTTGCCGGTGCTGGATCTGTCAAATCATCTGCTGGCACATATACTGCTTGTACTGAGGTAATAGACCCTCTTTTGGTAGAAGTAATTCTTTCTTGCATTACCCCCATCTCGGTAGCCAAGGTAGGCTGATAACCAACTGCTGAAGGCATTCTACCTAGAAGGGCCGAAACCTCAGAACCTGCTTGCGTAAATCTGAAGATATTATCTATAAAGAATAGGATATCCTTTCCACCTGTAGGGTCACTTAGGTCTCCATCTCTGTAGTACTCTGCCAATGTTAATCCTGACAATGCCACTCTAGCTCTTGCACCAGGAGGCTCATTCATCTGCCCGAATACGAAAGTCGCCTTAGATTCTTTTAGTTTTTCTTTATCAACTTTAGATAAATCCCATCCACCTTCTTCCATAGAATGTAAAAAGTCCTCTCCATAGTTTATGATGCCAGATTCTAGCATCTCTCTGAGTAAGTCATTTCCTTCTCTTGTTCTTTCTCCTACACCTGCAAATACAGAAATACCATCATATCCTTTGGCGATATTATTAATCAATTCCTGGATCAAAACTGTCTTACCTACACCAGCTCCTCCGAAAAGGCCGATCTTTCCACCTTTTGAGTAAGGCTCTATTAGGTCTATAACTTTTATTCCTGTAAATAGTACCTCAGTTTCTGTAGACAAATCCTCAAACCTAGGTGGCTTACTGTGTATAGAGTAGGCATTTTGAGACTTATCAACATTACCTATACCATCTATCGCATCTCCTACTACATTGAACAATCTTCCTCTAATGGCATCTCCTGTCGGCATTGAAATAGGAAGTCCTTTATCTACAACTTCCATTCCTCTAGTCAGACCCTCTGTAGAGTCCATAGAAATTGCTCTTACACTATCTTCTCCAAGATGTCTCTGAACTTCCAGAGTTAGAGTTTCACCATTATCTTTTGTTAGCTCCAGTGCATTAAGGATATCAGGAAGAGTGGAACCTTCCCCTGTAAAACTTACATCCACAACTGGACCGATTACTTGCTTAACTTGACCAATATTTGCCATTAGTATGATTGAAATTTTTGGTGTAGAAATTTGGTGCAAAGATACGTCAATGCCAATAATATCTAGTGACTTATAAATTTTATTTTTTGCTAATAACTTGACAGAATAAGCTGAGGTTTCAACTGCGCAAATATTTTGAAAATATGTGAATTTATTTATTAGATATTCTGAATAAAGTACAAATACTTCTCTGTTATACTGTAATCAAAGAGACATTGTCTTTATTCTTCTTCATCACTAATTATACCTCCAATGGATAAGAAGAAATTGTTGGTGCCAATCCTATCTACCAGTTTAATTACCTGTTCATTTACCAACTCCAGTAAGGCTAAAAATGTCACTATAGCATGCATGCGATTATCTAAAAGGGAAAACACATCTACAAAGTTATACTCTCGGCCGTCAGCAAGTAGGTTTCTTAAAAAAGCTTGCTGATCCTTTAAGGTATAGGGATACTTTACAATCTGGTGGATATATTTATCTTGAACGTTCTTATATCTTTCTAGAACAGCTCTGAAAGCTTTAAATAGTTTATAAGTAGTTAGGGATTCCAGTTCTACGTCAATAAGTGCTTCTTCCGCAAGCGCTTTTATTTCGGTGTTGACATTTCCTCTCAAGACTTTCTGGGCTCTCTCTTTCTCCATACCCTTAAAGTCATCTATAACATCTTTGTACTGCTTATACTCGAGTAGTCTTTTAACTAATTCTTCTCTTGGATCTATCTCATTTCCTTCTTCATCAATCTCTTTTCTAGGAATAAGCATTTTTGCCTTTATCCTCATGAGAGTTGCAGCGACCAGGATAAATTCTGAGGCAACATCGAGGTCCATCTCCTCCAAATTTCTAATGTAGCTCAGAAAGTCATCAGTAATTTTAGATATATCAATATCATGAATATCTAACTCATCTCT
The DNA here is from genome assembly GCA_964556525.1 of uncultured Saprospiraceae bacterium. Lineage (GTDB taxonomy): Bacteria > Bacteroidota > Bacteroidia > Chitinophagales > Saprospiraceae > RFSX01. The sequence goes on along the minus strand of CAZKXO010000100.1, from coordinate 978 downwards.
TTGTATAAAATAAAGGAGCAAATCGAAGGGACCTTCGAAATGTTCGATCTTGACGTTATAGGTAGGTTTTATCATTTTGAGTTAGAATGTTATAACTTTCCAGTTATTACAAAACTAGGATTAAAAGTATAATTATCTCAGCTACATTATATCTCATACCTACTTTTATTTCTGAAGGAAAACTAGAAACAATTCCCACAGAAACAATTTCTATCATTCACTCACTGGAACACTTCGTTGTAGAAAGAGCTCGAACTGCTAGGCGATTTATCAGCCAAACAAAACCTCCCTATTCAATTTCTGACCTCACTGTCCTAGAATTGGATAAGCAAAAGGAAAATATCATTGAGGAGATTCAGGCACTTATCAGTGCTAAAATCTCATTTGGTTTAATCAGTGAATCTGGCATGCCTGCTATAGCTGATCCTGGAGCCAAAATTGTGGCTCTCGCACATAAGTTTGGCTATAAAGTAAAACCCTTAGTGGGACCTTCATCTATATTTCTAGCACTTGCTGCCAGTGGAATGAATGGTCAAAACTTCAGCTTCAATGGCTATCTGCCAATCAAAGATGGAGAGCTAGCTAAATCCTTAAAAGACTTGGAGAAAAAAGTCATGCAGCAAAAACAAACTCAAATCTTTATAGAAACACCGTATAGAAATAACCGCTTGGTAAAAGCAATTCTAAAACAGCTTAATCCCCAAACGAGTCTTTGTATTGCAATTGACATTACCGGCAATCAAGAAGATATAACAACTAAGACTATCAGAGAATGGAAGAAGAAAGCACCTGTTCTCGAAAAGACGCCTACTATTTTCTTACTCGGCTAAATAAGTGGTTGATTCATATAATTCCTTCCACTTCAATATTTTTTTTTAACAATAGGCTTCAATCGAGTTCAATAAAAAAGGGGATACATAAATGCATCCCCTTTAGTTTCATAAACCAAAATGATTACTCAATCACAATCATATGTCT
>CAZKXO010000099.1:0-11090 GCA_964556525.1 uncultured Saprospiraceae bacterium | reverse complement strand
TATTCTGAATAAAAAATTTAGCTCACATCCTCATAGCTTAGTTTATAAGCTGAGTTCAATACTTGCATCAAAGTTATTATATGTAATATATTGATAAACAAGTTTTTATTAATAAGCATTTTATTTAATATATTTGACATACCAAAAATCCTATCCCACCCGATACACCACCTGGCAAAGAAATAACTAATTGATAATCAACAATTTATGTATCACCTGATGGTACATTCTCCTAAACCATACATGCATTATGAGCACTCAGTTTAATTTCATTTTACTCTTGGTCACTTTCAAGATGTGTTGTATTACTGGAATCTCTGCCCAAACTGACTGTACGAGTTCAATTAATCTAAGCTTTAATCTGGACAGTTGCTTGGCTATAGGTGGAATTGCGCCATCTGACTATTCAGAATTTACACCGATAATAGAGGAGTCAGATGAGATACGTATAAGAATGATAAGCAACTCACTTTATAGAATTAATCCTCAGCAAAATGTTCATTCGTGTACACCGGGAAGAAATGGTTCTACTGCAATGTGTATCTCTGCATATGAGTACTGTAACTATCAGCCTGGCAACTATGCCTCTCTCAGATTTGAAGTAGAGGTGACATCACTGACAGAACAGTCAGCGAGATTTTCTGAATTAACTTTCTGGGATAAAGCACCCGAATACTACACATGGACAAATGGTCCATCGGGAATAAATAACTATCCCATATTTTTCGGAGTGAGAATACTGAGAGATGGCGTGGTCGTTATGCAAGAATCTGAAATCCCTACAGCTAGAGACTGGTCCTTCAACAACTTTGACTTTTCCGAAAATGATGACTTCGTAGTAAGAGACAGTGCTATTTTCAGTATAGAATTATTAGCCTATTGTCCTAAGGGCATATTGTCTCCTTATCATGTATGGGATGTGGAAGACATTAACCTTGTCACTGTCTGCCAACCAAACTGTCCTGACATTATAGATGGTGGAATGGTAAGTCTGGATAATGGACTAACTGAGTTCCTTACTTGTGACCAAAATAGCTCTCTGAGCATAACAACTAGCTCTCTGAGCCAAGCTACTAACTACCAATATATTCTTACAGAAACTGATGGCACAATAATCAGAACTTACAATTCAGCTACCACTAGTCAGGTAGTACTAGACGACTTACCGTCAGGTGTATATAGAATTTATGGTTTGAGTTCTACTACTAGAATAGTTCCTACTGTTGGAGCTAATATTGGAATGTTAGCGGTAGACGAATGTGAGAGTCTCTCTACTAATTTTATCAACGTAGAAAAGAATATTGTAGAGCCAGGAGTTCTGACTGGAGGTCCCTTTAGCTTCTGCGTTGGTGATGGCGAGCCTGATATTATCCCAGAAGGAGCCATCCAACTACAAGGAGCAGAAGGAGAAAATTTTCAATGGGTTGTAACAGATATTACAGGAACTTTTATCCTTGCGCTTCCTGAGAATATTTCAGACATCAATTTTGACTTATTAGAAGAAGGAACTTGTGTTATATGGAATGTAAGTTCTACAGGTGTCGTAGATGAGTTAGTAGTCAATAGTCCTTTTACATGCATAGCAGATTGCATGAAAAGATCCAATGCTGTTTCTATCCAAAAAGCAAGTACCTCAGGTGGCACTATAACTGCTGGCTTTAGTCCTATTTGTTTAGGAACAGAATCAGCTAGTGGCCTTACATCTAGCAGTATAACTATAGAAGGGAATTTGGGTGCAGATAGTCATTGGATATTCACGACACCAGATGGAGAGATACAATACATTACCGATGATTTTACCGATTCAGCTTTTCTATTGAAGGACAACAAGTCTATTATACTTACCCATATCAGCTCTAACGGTATAATCCAGAATCTTGTCAATGGCGCAAATATTTCTACTCTGTCTGGATGTTTCAATTTATCGAATTCTCTAGCTATACCTAAGGAAAACGTTAATGGAGGCTTATTAGAAGGGGGTCCATTTAGCTTTTGTGTTGGAGATGGTGCACCTGATTTTATAGCTCCTGGCGAGTTAAGTTTGGCTAACAATTCTGGTCTAAGTCAGTGGGTAATTACTGACCTCAATACAAATGAAATCTTAAGCCTTCCACAAGATATAACATCGGTAAATTTTGATTTTACAGCTACAGGTAATTGTGGTGTTTACAATCTATCTTTTGAAACAAGTCCTGATAGGTTGGAAATTGGTAATTTGTTAGACTCCATCAGTGGATGTTTCTCACTTTCCAATCCAATTATAGTAGAAAGATACGATACAGAGCCGGCAAGTCTATCCGGCGGTCCATTTGAATTTTGTGTCCAAGATGACACAGAGGATTTCCTAACTCAAAATTCTGTAATTCCTACGGTTCAGCTGAGTGCCAACCAACAGTTTTTTGTCACAGATGCCGCAGGAACAATAATACACATTTCAACCAGCATCACAGACTTCGATTACAACCAAGGAGACATCGGAAATTACTTTCTTTATCTTCTAACGTATAATGGCATACTGACAGGATTTGAAAATGGAAATGACATATTCTCATTAGTTGGTTGCTTCAGTATTTCTAATCCTATAGAAATAATAAGAAATGATTGTCGCGCGCCCCTTGTCGGTGGAAACTTGACAGGAGGTCCTTACATTTTTTGTCGTGATGGACAAGCAGATATCATATCTGATCTTATACTCTTAAATAACATAGGGCCTAACGGTCAGATGGTCGTTACAGACTCTCAAGATAAAATTTTGGCCTTGCCAAACGACATCTTGGAAGTGGACTTTGAGCAGTTTCCTGAGGGAACTTGTAAAATTTATCATGTGAGTTTCCTTGATGGTCTGCAAGGACTAAGTGTAGGTCAAAATCTTAGGACTTCTTTAATTGGTGAATTTAGCTTGTCTAACTTTTTAGATGTCTTTAAAGGCAGGCCAAATGGTGGAACAATAACAGGAGGTCCATTTGAGTTTTGTGTAGGAGACAGGGATCCCGATTACCTAGGCGGTGCAAGCATACAATTAATGGGAAATACAGCTAGCAATTCTAGCTGGATAGTTACTGATGCAGCAGGATCTGAAATTTTGGCTGTCATAGATAACCCTTCGGATTTTGACTTCAATAATACCGGAGTTGAAACAAATTTCATTAGACATATCAGTTTTGAAGATACAGTAATGGGACTTTCTGTAGGCTCAAGAGTAGAAAAACTCAGTGGTTGTTATGGTTTATCCAATTCTATCGCGATTACAAAGGTTCCTCTTAGCGGAGGCACTATTTCCTCTGAGGTCTTTTATTTCTGTGTAGGAGATGGTGTTCCTGATAGGATTCCAATTGGAGGCATTACAATAGAAGGTCAATTAGGTGCCTTCCAACAATGGGTAATCACAAATAGTGCAGGTACTGAGATACTTGCTTTGCCAAATGCACCTGAAGATATAGATTTCGATACTTATCCTGCATTAAATTGCTTGATATGGAATGTCAGCTATGATGATGTAGCTTCTGCTCCAGCAATGGGACAAGACTTTACCCAGTTGGGCGAATGCATTTCTATTTCAAATTTCATTACCCTATTTAAGGTAGAAAATGATGGTGGAACAATTAGCAGTTCCTCAGTTTTGGAGGTTTGTGTAGGTGATGGAATTCCTGACATGCTTCCTGCTAATCTTATCACTCTGACAGGAGCCACAGGAGCAAATAGCCAATGGGTATTGACCGATTCTGAAGGAATAATGCTCTATCTACCATTCGGTGGATTTCAAGTAATCGATTTTGAGGTTTTTGAGGGAGGCAATTGTTTACTGTATCATATGAGCTATGATGGTCCACTGACCAACTTTGCTGCAAATCTTCCACTTTCTGGAGTTGGAGGTTGCTTGTCATTGTCTAATCCATTGACAATCAACAAAATAGAATGTGGCAATGGTGGTACACTTATAGTCAAGGAAGTAGACTCAAATGGATTTTTTACCCTAAGCAATAGCTCAGAAAAAAGTCTGGACCTCAATAATTACGTCGTCTACAGTTCTGGCCATTACACTGGAATCACTAGTCTCAGTTCTAACTGCACCGAAAAGCAAGTTTTAGAACCCAGAGAAAGTTATCAACTTAATTATGGGATTGAGCTGGATCATATACAAGGCGAATTAGCTTTATTCTATCAATCACCGTCTTCAGATGCTAAAAAACTAATACAGTATCTAAACTGGGGTGCATATGAAAGTGAAATGATTGCTGAAGCTATAGCCAAGGGAAAATGGCTGGAAGGTTCTTCACTGACAGAAATAGAGCCAGGAAAAGCCTTAATATATGATGGTAAGGGCATCAAAACTTCAGACTGGAGCATAGGACAACCATTTAGCTGTCTTACAAGTACTGAAGAACCACAGACTCTCAGACACAGACTCTACCCCAACCCAGTAAATACCAAGCTTTATCTAGAGTCTATGCATCAGCTTAATGAAAAATATACCATAGAGATCATAAATAGTCTGGGTCAGATTAGCTTCAGACAACAAGGAAATCCAAAAGACCAAATCATAGAAATGGATATTGCCGATTTGCAATCTGGTTATTATACAATCAGAATAAGCACTACACATGGCAGTACTGAATACAAGATTGTGAAGCAGTAAAGAGAAATCCTAGCGATGAGCCTCTAAGTCTAATTAAATAGAACTTAGGGGCTTTTTATTTTTATACACCTTAAAAAAGCACCTTCTAACTACATAGTTCAGGCAAATTCATTAGAAATAGATGAAATTTTGCCGCATAAGGGTTCGATTACGGGTATTTACTGAGATAATACGGGTATTTACTGATATTTCTCAAAGACTTATTAGAAAGCCAAAAGTTTAGCTAGAATGAGGCATTTTTGTAGTAAATTAAGGCGTCTTTTTGTGGTGTTTTGAAAAAATTTTGAAAAAAATAGTATTCAGGCAACCTCCAAAGAGACTATTTCATATCAAGGTCATAATTTATTACTATTAGGTAATGCAGCAGCAAGAGCAGAAATTAATCAATCAATGTAAGCTAGGTAAAGCTTCAGCACAGCGAGAGTTATATAATGACTATCGTAATCTCTGGTTTACTATCTCTATGAGATATGTAAATAAGAGAGAAGATGCACTGGATGTACTCCAAAATGCATTAATTAAGATCTATACCAAATTACATACGTTTGATACTGAATTAGGCTCTTTTAAATCTTGGTCATCTAAAATAGTAGTGAATGAAAGCATCATGTTCCAAAGAAAATACTGGAACAAACCAGAATTATCTGAAAGTAATCTGGAAGTGCTATCTGAAACTATAGATTCGTCAGCAGTCTCTAATTTGAGCTTGCAAGATATGACGAATATGATTAAGGAATTACCTGATGGATATAGATTGGTTTTTAACCTATTTGAGATTGATGGCTATTCACACAAGGAAATTGCCGAACAGCTTGGCATCAGTGTAGGCACATCAAAATCCCAGTTATTTAAGGCGAAGGCTATTTTGAAAAAGAGGCTGACACCTATTTATAATGAAGGAATTAAAATGATTTCATGACCCATGAGTAAGAAAGAAGAACTTAAAATTTCAGAATTCTTTAAAGAGAGTTTTGAGGAGCAGTCCAACACTAACCTAGGTTGGAACAATCCGCCAGATTTCCTTTTTGAGGAAGCTATTGCCCAAGTCAACGGGCAAAAGACTAAGAGTAACAGAACTAAACTTCTGATACTTGCAAGTATGGCTGTCGTCGCACTCCTCTTCGCTATGCTATTCAGTCATATGAGCAGATTAGATGCTCTTGAGTCTGAGCAACTTACTGAAGAGGTAAGCAATAGTAAAGTTTTAAACAAGGCAGACAACAAAGACTTGTCTACTGTAGCAACTAAGCACGAGAGTATTACACAAGAGAGCAAGGCAGCAACATCTACAAAAGTTATAACTGCAGAGAGTAAGGTAGTAACTTCTACAAAAACTACAACTGCAGAGAAGAATGCAGTATCTGCAAGTAAAGTTGTACAAGCTGCACCTCCAACAGTTGCGCCTACTAGAGCCGCAAACTCTACTTTCAATACTGTAAGCACAACAATTAAAGAAGAAGTGCCAAAGACTACAAACATCCAAACTGCTATTACTCAAAAAGCAAATAAGGTGGAGAACTTGGTCAGTGTAGCAGGTAAAAAAGAGAATCTTTCAGTAAAAACCTATGAGACTAGTGACATAGAAACCTTGTCCAGAATAGAATTTGCAATTTTAGATAATGTGGAAAAAGTGCTACCTCAAAGTGGTGATATAGAGTTTCTTCCAGCAGAAGCAAGAGCAAAAACTAAAGTGTTTGCAGGCAGCAAACTAGGTTTCAGAGTTGGGTATAACTTAAGTTCTTTAAAATTAGAAACTTCAGAAGCTAACAACATTACAAATCATAATGGTTTCTACTCTGGGTATGGATTTGATTTTGATTTACAAATACCACTTACTTCTAGGTTAAACCTTGTCAACATTGTAGGTTTTAATAAGTATAATAATGAAAGTGACAATACAGTCATTCATCCTTATAAGAAATTTAAAGAAGTACTACTTACTAGTGATAGAGCTTCGTATGATATAACAAGCTTTGTAGATACACCTCTTGGTAGATTTGAAGAAGGCCAGACATTTATTGTAGATCCTCGAAGTACTGTAGATGGAGAGGAACTAGAGCATTCTATGACCTTCAGACAAGAGCTATCTGTTGTAAGTTTACAAACTGGTCTTAATTATGACCTTTTGCAAAGAGATAAATTGACTTGGTCAGCTGGAATTACTGGTGGATTGAATATGGTTGTCAACCTAAAAAGCACCATGATTTCCAGATATAACATGGGAAACAACATACAAACCGAAGATGTGATTGTATTTAATGATTCAAACTACATTAATACTTTTTTTGGCAGCATTAGTCTAAGATCTGATTTATCTTACGACCTTGGAAAAAACTTCAACCTAAGTTTTGGACTTGGATACTTACATGGATTGTCTAGCATTACCAACTATTCTAACAATTCATCAAGTACTCATCTACAGAATTTCACGGGGAAAATAGGTCTCTACAGAAAATTCTAAATACAACTGAAGCAGAAAATACAACCAATTAAATGAGGGGATGAGCTCCCTCTCATTTAATTTTAAGGCCTAATTAGCCTTGTATAAATCAGTAGAATCTAAAAAGTCATATTTTATTTATGACTCAGGCAACCTTTTAGATGGTATGAACATACCACTGACATATACAGTTACTCTTTTGAATTTCCAAACTAATTCTTATAAATGAAACATTATTACTCCACGGTATTGGTTTTCATTTCATGCTTATTCGCGTTTTCTGCGATGGCTGATGATGAATCTGGGCCAATTGCCTCTTTAACTTTTAATCTTGATTCCTGTACTTCATACAGGTTCAACGACACAAATACAGATTATTCAGAATTTACAGCGACTACCGTCAACACTGCTGACGTTGGTCTTTCTGCTGTTGGTCCTGGGCATTTGTATAGATCTAATCCTCTTTTTAACCCTCATTCTTGTACACCTGGTCTTAATGGTACAGAAGCGATGTGTATCAACTATGACACTAATTGCAACTATAATCCAGGTAGTGACAGAGCTGTCAGGTTTGACATTGAGGTTACACCATTTGGTTCTTTGCCAGCTCAGTTGACTGGACTTAGCTTTCAAGAGCTAGCTCCAGAAATGTTTGACTGGATAGATGGTCCTTCTGGTAGTAACAACTATCCTACTTTTTACGGTGTAAGAGTACTAAAGAATGGTGCTGTTATTTATGACCAAAGTGGTTTAGAAACAACAACGGAGTGGTCTTTAGAGCAGTTTAGCTTTGCAGGTAACCCTGAGTTTACAGTATCTGAAGCTACAGTTTTTAGTTTTGAGCTATTGGCTTACTGCCCTGTTGGTGCTTTTGCATTGCAAAGTGTATGGGACCTTGAGGATATAAGTGTTACAGCTACTTGTGCATCTGATTGTCCAGTAGTCATAGATGGCGGAACTGTAAGTCTTACAGATGGGACTACAGAGTACACTGGTTGTGCTGGTAACATCAATGTAGAAGTAACAAATACTTCCACAAGTGCAGCAGCTAATTTCTATTACATCATTACTGATGATAATGATAACATCTTAGCTTTTGTAAGTTCGGATGTAACAAATATGCTAGACTTAAGTGGTGCGCCTCCAGGGGTATGTCATATATGGGGATGGAGCCAAATAGGCAACACTACTCCAGTAGCTGGACAAAATATATCTAGCCTTATAGAAGGTGATTGTACAGCGCTATCTAGTAATTTCATTACTGTAAATAGAACTGCACCTGAAGGAGGAACACTTTCTGGAGGACCATATGACTTCGTAGTAGATGGTACACCTGACATGGTATCTGGGGTTACTTTATCTGGAAACTCAGGATCAGAGCAAGTATGGATAATAACAGATGACCAAGGAAATATATTAGGTCTACCTCCTACGCCAGATGTTGTTGATTTTGATGCAGCCGGTGTAGGTGTATGTTATATCTACTCTGTTTCATTTGAAGGAGTTCTTACTGGACTTTCTGCAGGTGAAAATATATCTGGCTTAAGCGGTTGCTTTAGCCTTTCGTCTAACTTTGTAGTGGTAAATAGAACAGCAGCTGGCGGATGTACAGCTGAAGGAGGAACTCTAGAAGGAGGGCCTTTCACATTCAACTCTGTTGGCGATGGTGTTGCGGACATGATTCCTGCTGGATCTATAACTTTAAGTGGCAACTCAGGCGGTGCTTCTCAATGGGTTGTTACTGATAGCGAAGGATACATCTTAGGATTACCTCCTATGCCTTCTGTAGTAAACTTTGATAATCCGGGTGCTGGTACTTGCCTTATTTGGAACCTTACTTATGATGGTCCTATAACTGGACTGGAAGTAGGTCAACTTGCAACTAACCTTCAAGGATGCTGGTCTTTGTCTAACCCAATAGAAGTAATAAGAAATAACGCCAGTGGTTGTAATGCCAACGGTGGTGAATTATTCGGTGGTCCTTTCACTTTCAACTCTGTAGGTGATGGTGTTCCGGATATGATTCCTGCAGGAAGCATCACATCTGCTAATACAAATGGAACTCTAGGATGGATAGTGACAGATAGCCAAGGATATATTCTAGGTCTTCCTCCTATGCCAGGAGTAGTAAACTTTGATGACCCAGGTGCTGGTACTTGCCTTGTTTGGAGAATTGCTTACGAAGGCGCAGTAACTGGTATGGAAGTCGGGCTACTAGCTAGTGACATCCAAGGATGTTTCAGTCTGTCTAATCCCGTAGAAGTAATAAGAAATAACGCTAGTGGTTGCAATGCCAATGGTGGTGAATTATTTGGTGGTCCTTTCATCTTCGACTCTGTAGGCGATGGTGTTGCTGATAATATTCCTGCTGGTGCAATCACTTCTGCTAATACTAATGGTGACCTACAATGGGTTGTTACAGATAGTCAAGGATATATCTTAGGTCTTCCACCTATGCCTTCTGCTGTAGATTTTGATACTCCAGGTGCAGGCACTTGCCTAGTATGGAGATTGGCTTCAGAGGGACCGCTTACAGGTGTCGCAGTAGGACAATTGGCTAGTGACATCCAAGGATGTTTTAGCTTATCTAATCCGGTAGAAGTAATAAGAATTAACGCTAGTGGCTGTAATGCCAATGGTGGTGAATTATTTGGTGGTCCTTTCACTTTCGATTCTGTAGGTGACGGAACTCCTGACAACCTACCTGCTGGTAGTATCACTTCTGCTAATACTAATGGTACACTAGGCTGGATAGTTACTGATGACCAAGGAAATATCTTAGGTCTTCCACCTATGCCTTCTGCTGTAGATTTTGATGATGCGGGGCCAGGTGTATGCTTAGTATGGAGAATTGCATACGAAGGTGCGATAACAGGTTTGGAAGCAGGCTTGAATACAAATGGCATCCAAGGATGTTTCAGCCTATCTAACCCAGTTACTGTAAATAGAATTTCAGCTTCAGGTTGTAATGCTAATGGTGGAACACTAACAGGTGGACCATTTACATTTAATTCAGTTGGAGATGGTGTTGCTGACAATATTCCTGTAGGAGGAATAACAGTATCAGGAAACGTAGGAACTTCTCAATGGGTAGTTACAGATAGCCAAGGTTATATACTAGGTCTTCCACCAATGCCTTCTGCAGTAAACTTTGATAATCCAGGAGCAGGTACTTGCCTAGTTTGGAATTTATCTTATGAAGGACCTATTACTGGTCTAGAAGTAGGACAACTTGCTAATAACATCCAAGGATGTTTCAGCTTGTCTAATCCTGTAGAAGTAATAAGAAATAATGCAAGTGGCTGTAATGCCAATGGCGGTGAATTATTTGGTGGTCCTTTTGTCTTTGATTCTGTAGGCGATGGAGTCCCTGATATGATTCCTGCTGGTGCTATCACTTCTGCTAATACTAATGGTGACCTACAATGGGTAGTTACGGATAGCCAAGGTTACATCCTAGGTCTACCACCTATGCCTTCTGCAGTTGACTTTGATAATCCAGGTGCTGGAACTTGTCTTATATGGAGACTAGCTTACGAAGGACCTATTACTGGTCTAGAAGTAGGACAACTTGCTAATAACATCCAAGGATGTTTCAGCTTGTCTAATCCTGTAGAAGTAATAAGAAATAATGCAAGTGGCTGTAATGCTAATGGTGGTGAGTTATTTGGTGGTCCTTTCGTCTTCGATTCTGTAGGTGATGGCAATCCTGATATGATTCCTGCTGGTGCTATCACTTCTGCTAATACTAATGGTGCAACTCTAGGATGGGTAGTAACAGATAGCCAAGGATTTATCCTAGGTCTACCACCTATGCCTTCTGCTGTAGATTTTGATACTCCAGGTTCTGGTACTTGTCTGGTATGGAGAATCGCTTACGATGGTCCTCTTACCAATTTAGAAGTAGGACAACTTACTAGTAACATCCAAGGATGTTTCAGTTTGTCTAATCCAGTAGAAGTAATAAGAACTAATGCTAGTGGATGTCAAGCTAATGGTGGTGAATTATTCGGT
>CAZKXO010000098.1:7052-11193 GCA_964556525.1 uncultured Saprospiraceae bacterium | reverse complement strand
CATTTACAGCAGAAACTCTTTCCACTATACGTTCTTTTCTTTTCTCTAGCTTCTCTTTTAAAGCAATAGAATTATCCATCCTTGCTTTAAGTTCTTGTTCTGTTTTCTTTTTAACATTTACAATCTCAGAGTCAAAGTTGTCTAGGAATAGATTCATTTCTTTGATAGAATTGAAATCACCAATACCCTTTTCGATTAGGGTAGCTCGAATCCTTTTAAGGGAATCTATTTGTCCTATTACACGAGTCATGATTATTCTAAAGATACAAATATCTATAAGACCTGCAAAGAAGAATTATTCACATAACACTGACCTAGTTTGATCTCACAAACCTTACCAGTGCTTCTTGCATTGGATCTTGAGCCTTCCTATTGAGATGAAGTGCAAAGGGTTCGTAAGGCAAGTGGTAGTCCTTAGTGGTGAGTTTCCAGTAGAGTATACCACTGAGCAGTTGGTGCTGGTCATTGACTTTATGGAGTGCTTCTACAGCCAGTTTTCTTTCAGTTCTGTCTATGCGTTGGTGTCGCCAGACCAGTAGATCTTTTCTTTGATCAGCGTAGGCAATAGAAAATCCAAAACCTTCCCATGGCATGATGGTACAGTTCTCCCGATAGACATAACCTAGTTCCGTAAACAGTACAGGTTGTTCCAGTAGTTCCTTTTGTCTAAATGCTATTATGTCTTCAAAGACCTGATCCCAGGAAGACTCTAATTCAGCGGACAGACTGTCTGTCTCCATTTCAGTTGTATAATCTCGCAGTTTGAAGTAGGCATTGATACCCATCATATCGAGTTTGTCCCAGAACTTTACATTGTGATAATTATCAAAGTTGGCTGCATAGGTGAGTTTTCCAGAATAGCTATCTCTTACCTCAGCAATTAGCTCATACCATTTATTCAAGATAAAAGCTCTTCGTTCGTTGATGCCTTGCAGAGGGTCCTCGGCTTCTGAACATGCAACAATTTTAGCCCAGCGTGACTTAGTTGCAACTTCGTCTTCTAGATATTTTTCCAAAGTTTTATAATTGGTACTTTTTCCTCGGACCCACAAATCTTCTCGAGGAATCTGGTCACTATAATGCATGCGATCAGCTATGTACTCTTCCTGTTTCTGAGGACTCAGATAATAGGCCTCTAGGTCCGGTATTTCTGTCACAGGCTGGGTGGCCGAAAGAACCCGGAGTTCACTACCTACAGCCAACACATCCACATCTTCCTTTTCTGCAAGCTCTGCCCACTTATTTACAAAAACCGTATACCAGTTAAACCAATTGCCAAGCAAGGAATCAGTAGCTGGCATGGTCATACCGTGCCACAAAAATCTATTCTCCTCAAAGTAGTGATCCAGTGTTACCCTGGGAATAAGGACCACTTTCATACCTTCTTCTTTGGCAGTTCGGATCTCTGAAACAACCGCCTCATCTTGCTCATCCCACCAGATGTTGTCACTGTTCCAGATGCCTTGTCGCGCATAGACAGTGACGGAGACAGTATTCATACCCACATCCTTGAGTACGGAGACCCACTCATCGTGATCTGGTTCATTGATCTGGATGCCTCCGAGGTAGAAAGGATTGCTGTCTTCTTCCTGAGGCAAAAAGTAGAAGATGGCTATGACCATACATATAGCCAATGTGAACAAAGCAATAAGGAGTTGCGATTGCTTGGTTTTTCTAGATGTGGGCTCTGTCATTTCCTCTTTATCCTTGGGCAAGTGATTAAGAGGGTAAAAATAGAATTATTGAATAGACTAGTAAATTACCGCCTACTTAAAAAATGGTAAAAATTAGACTATTATGTTAAAGATTGGGGATTAATAGATTGTTCGTATTACTTGCCCAGTTATTAGATCATTCGCTAACCATAAAGAAATACAACAAACTATCTCTCCCTATAAAGAATCTATCGTCCACCCTTGTAACTTCTATTCCTATCTCTGCAAATAGATCAGCGTTGTTATCCATACTGTTTTCTATTCCAAGTGGATCTAATCTTGTAGCCATACATTCGCTGACATCAGCCCATCCTACTCCTAGGGCAATCCCAAAATAACCCGCTTTCTGAGGTATAAAACCTACAGCCAACTCACAGTTGGTATCGCTGCAATCACCAAAAACATCTAAAGTATATCCACGTGATGCCAGATCATCAAACCTGCCAGCGAGTTCCACGTACTCAAAATGCTCTCTGGCGGCAAGAACTTCTGCCTCTCCTTCTATGCCCTCAAATAAATCAAAATTGATACTTACGGGTAAGTTAGAATTGTCTAATACATCATTTGCAAGTTCGAACATAGGGTCCATCTCCATACGTAACACCAAGGTGTCGCCAACTTCGTAATCAGCAGCAAGTGGCAATAAACTGACAGAATATTCTGCTCTATTGAATTCTTCTCTTTGGCATTCGCAGCCGAAATTCATATACACAAAGCTGCACAACAGTATTGCCAGGCAAAGGTTTGGTTTTGAAAATTTCATGATTTTTTGATTCTAATGGAAAAAAGGATTGCTGTCTATTATATCAATTTACAACAACTAGAGCAGTAATACAAACTGTCAATGATTTGGTCACTAATTGATATTAAGGATGAGAAAAAGTAACTAAGTTCAGAAGTTGCCTTGGCAACTCACTTGTCCTAAGAATGTCTTACAAAAGTCGCAGACAATTAGACTTTGTCTGACGGCGTTGTTATAATTTTAGAACAAACTATTAGTATGAACAATATTGCACAGAAAATTATAGAGACCAGAAAACTCAAAGGTCTGACTCAGAATGAGTTGGCTGACAAAGCTCTAGTCAGTATAAAAACAATACAAAGAATCGAAAACTCCGAAAACGAGCCCAGGGGAAAAACCTTGCAGTTAATCTGTGAAGTTCTAGATCTAGATATCCAAGAACTGCAGCAATTAGATACCACTAATAAAAAAATAAGAATTGCCAAAAAACTGGTGGACCTATTTTTCTTAGTCGCCTTAAACTCAGTTCTTATGGGTATCATCGGTTTTCTCACCTTAGACATAAATGCAAATCTAAACAGCAGATTTGGAGCAATTCTGATTAGTTTATTCTTACCGGGCCTTATCGTATTCTTTACCCCCAACTTAACTGCGCTCGAACGGCTCATTAAGTATGGTTCTGGGTTTGTTCTCTATTTTATTCTAGTGATGACGATGCATAATTTTGCACTAGGTTTTACCACCGCTTTATTTCCTTGTCTGCTACTTGCTGTTGCAGTATTGTATTATGGGGAAGGAATGCTAAGTCGGAGAATGGGAATGGGAATGTGAGTAATGAGGAATTTGTAATTTTGAATTAAATGACCACACTTATAACGCTATCCTAGAGCATCCAGAAGCAAATTCTCTTTAAAGAATAATCATGTCCAACAAAACCCTTACCGCAATCAACTTCTCCATAGTCCTCTTCTTCGTCCTGATGTGGCTGAGTTATTATTTCAAAATTGACTTTGTGCTACTAGGTGTCGTAAGGGAGCTAATGACCATTCCTTTATTATTGGGCCAAGTTGTTTTTCTATTTATCGGCTTGCCATATCTATTTAAGAAACCGAGAGACTTATGGACTTCAGTAAGTATTATTGCCCTTGCTATCTGTGCTGCACTAACGATAGGCAGTTTCTTTTAAGTAGATAAAAGCCCATCACACCAAAGCCCTAAACCCACCAAAGAACATGCGTCCTGCTTCAAAGATTAATCGTGCAGGATCAGTAAGGGGTGCTACCAGGTCTACCATTCGTGGATCAGCAGCAACCAGAGCATTGGCTTTATCACGGGCTGCGCGAGATTCGAAAGCTACCCAGCCGAAAATGATACTTTCGTCTTCCTGCGCATTGGCTAGCTCTAGAAAGGAACGGGTACCTTCCAGTGTGGTATCATCAAGTACATATTCGTTATAGCTGAGGGCGCCATGTTCTCTCCAAATTTGTGCGACTTGTTCAGCGACTTTCTTGTAATTATCCAGTTCTGCTGAAGGTATGGGTAAGGCAAATCCGTCTATATAGTTATGCATTTGGGTGAGTTTAGAATTTATATTATTGTCATTGTAAATAGTTAAGAAATGCACATACAGCTCTCCTCCTCGATTGAAACCGAGGTCACTTTTTTAAAAAAAACTAAAGTCCTA
>CAZKXO010000098.1:0-6952 GCA_964556525.1 uncultured Saprospiraceae bacterium | reverse complement strand
GCTCTCCTCCTCGATTGAAACCGAGGTCACTTTTTTAAAAAAAACTAAAGTCCTAAAGTCTATCTACCGACGACTACCTTTTCAATGATCTTTTCTTGCGACTGCTGGTCGGTTAACTCAAGTATATAGGTGCCAGAAGGCAAATCTCCGAGCTCTACTATACTAGTATTCTCTGCATACATTAGCTCTTCTCCGTTCAGTGTATACAGTCTGATTGCGTAATCCAGCTGACCATCCAGACGAATATGCAATTGTTGTGAAACTGGATTGGGAAATAGGCTGACTACTGATTCCAGCAACTGGTGGGTAGCAGTAGAACAATCATCTATGCTTTGTTCCTCTCCATTCTGGATAAAATCCTGACAGGACCAGTCCGACCTGATTATTGCAGCTTCTGTCTCCAAGTCTATTCTGACTTGTCTTTCTGCTTGACTAAGGCTACTAATAAGATCATCTTGTTCCAGTACGCTTTCGGAAAGATTATAAAATTCCTGGTCACCATTCTCGTTTTCAATCAGTTTGTAATCTTGATTTCTGATTGCCCAAAATTCTCTTTCGTTGTCTATATAGTCCGCGTAAATATAATTACGTTCGATGGTATTTGGTGTTGAAAAAGAAGGTATTATGCTGTAACTGTTATGGATACCTCCTGGCAAATCATTAGAACAGGCTTCTATTAATGTAGCATACAAATCATTCACTTGAGTTAGGCCGAGCTCTTGCTCTCCTCTTCTGCTCACACCAGCACCACTGATTATCATAGGCACTCTTAGTCCACCTTCATACATACTACCTTTACTATGACGAGGGGGATAACCTTGTATAACACCACCAGGCGTGCCATTGTCCCCCACAAAAATTATCAGCGTATTCTCTCTGGTCTGTGCATCCATGCTGTCTAGCAATCTTCCTATTTCAGTATCCAGTGCTTCTATCGTTGCCAAGTAGAGCTCTCTTTCAGTGGCAGGATTGTTTATCGTAAATAAATCAGCAGGTGGCAACTGAAAAGGGCGATGTGGTGCCACATGTGACAACCATAGAAACCAAGGTTTGGTTTGCTCAGAAATCCAATCGATGGCAGAGTTGGTAAAATGCGTAGTGACATATTCCCTTACCTCAATACGTTGTCCATCTTCGGTCTTATCCCATCTGTTGTAATTTTGGACCCCACCAGCTATTACTCCTTCGAAGTGGTCTGCCCCATGCTCTAGTGGATGATTGAAGTTTATGGGACTGGACAAATGCCACTTACCTATGACTGCTGTGCTGTAACTATTATTGGTCAGTCTGTCCAAATAATTGAAAATGGATTCATGCGTGAGATTTAAATTGGCTGGAACCTCTCTGACGTCTGTCTTGATTCCATATTTGCCACTGATAATGCTGGCTCTGGTTGGAGCACACTGAGGTGTCGCCCAATTATTCATATAGCTTACACCATTCTCCCTTAAAGAATGTATCACTGGAGTATGAGGAAAGATGCCGTCTTGTATAGCAAATCCTTCTAGAGCATCTGATCCTAGGTCATCAGCGATAATCAATAATACATTGGGTTGTGATTGCGCTTGTACAATCTTGTTACAACTACAGACTATAAGAGCAATTAAAAATAAATATCTGTTCATCTACTTGCGTCAAAATTTTGTGGGAAAGTATAATAAGCTCTTTATTCTTCTTTGACAACTATTATGTCGAATGGTTTAAAGGGGTTGATACCGAAAACAATTTTATTTAAAATAAATGAGTAAAACACGTTTCACCTTATTCTATTAATACCTCTGTTGTAGTAATAAGCTTAGCTATTTTGTCATTATCGTATGCGTCAGGATGGGCTGGCCCGAATTGTCCCCGGTCATTATCATAGTATTCTCCAGAATGTGCTAAGTAGTTGTCATCTGTTGCCAGTTGATAAATAATATCTGCTCCTTTATCTGCAGGAGACCAAAACTTACCATAGGCTTCTTGCACCATCTTTGTATTGAGCAGTGATCCGGGATTGAGTGCAATTGTTGCTATACTTGATTCTTTCTTTGCCAGATAAAAACTCCACATAAGGAGGGCCAATTTACTTTGGGCATAGACTTCCTGAGCAGAGGCTGTCACCTTGCCTGTCAGCAATTGCTCATCGATGCTATTCTGAGCAGCAGAACTTAAATTGATTATTCGAGCTTGCGAGCTTGTCTTCAGCACATCCATGAGCTTATGCGTCAATAGATATGGCGCTAGATAATTGACAACCATTCGCGCATCTAGTCCATCCTTTGTAACAGGCTCAGAAGTTTTAAATACTCCAGCATTATTGATTAGTACATCTAAGCGGGTAAGACTATCGCTCAGTTCTTCGGACATCCTATTTACGGCATTGAGATCTGAAAAATCCGCAATACAAGCTTGAATGTTTTCATTACCAGACTGTGCCTTAATATCCGCAATAAGGCCTTGCAATTTTTCTTCGTTCCTACCATGAGCAAGAATATGGTGTCCGTCTTCAGCTAGTTTTAGAGCAGCCAGGCGACCTATCCCGTCTGTGCATCCTGTGATTAGTATGGTTTTATGCATTAGAGTTCTTTATACTTTATGAAAATCATCAAAGAGTCCAGCTGCCAACTTCTCCATTGTCGCTTCTATATTGTTTGTATTGAATCTTAGATTAATGGCTACATGATTGACACCTATTTTGTGCAATTGATGGAAGTACTCTTTGAGATAGTTTACTCCAGTTCTGATTCCTAAGTGGATGCCCACCGGCTTAAAGTCATCATCATCCTGCAGGTCCATATAGAGTGGCTGCATAAAAGGCTTGTCATATTTGTATTGGTCAGGTATCAGTGCCCGCCATTCCTTTATATTATGCTCTTGCATATAGAGGTTTCTGGGATAGTACATCCATCCATCGCCATTGTGGGCCACCCACTGGGTATCTTGCTGACTGTGCCCGGTTATAAGTAAGGGTAATTTAGTGCCATAAGGTTTGGGTAAGACGTCCATCTTGCCATCCATCACACCATAGCTGTTGTCTTCCAATACTGGAAAATCTAACTGTGCATGTCTGATGTAATCGTAGGCAGCTTTATATGCAGCGCCTCTGTTTTCATAATCGGTAGCAGTTGCGGGATATTCTTCATAGCGGTCACCTGAGGCAATACCTAAAAGGAGACGGCCTCCAGATAGCTGATCTATGGTAGCAGCAGACTTGGCAACATGTAGCGGATGATGGAGTGGTAGTGCTATACTTGCAGCGCCTATAGCTATCTTATGAGTTTGACCTGCTAGATAACCCAAATAAGTAAAGGGATCATAAGTCTGTCCAGCATCTCCAAAAGTAGGGACATGCATGGGCACATCTCTGACCCAGAGTGCTGAGAATCCCAGTTCTTCAGCTAGCTTTGCTTTTTGCAACTGCCCTTCCATGGTTGGAACTGTTGTACGTCCATACTCCTCTATAGGTATGACCAAGCCGATGGATAGTTTACCAGGCTTAAAAACAGCATTGAAGCCAGGATTAATCTGTTCGAATTTTTTTGTCAGAATTATTAGTTTAAGCAGAGAAGCAAAATACTGGTCTAAGGTAAGTAAGACAGGCTAGTTAATAGTACATGTGGATCAAATAAGTATCCTTTCGATTATATGTACCAAGGGTGAGTTTTCTCTTATGTCTTTAAGAGTTTTATTCACTTTTTCGTTATTAAGCATGGTGTCCTTTCCTTTGTTGGCTGGCGAACTTACAAAAGCGGAGACGATTTTGATAGATTTATCAATGTATGCTTCAAATCAGTACCTAGTTTTAAAATTTAGGTCCTGTCAAAATGTGGATTAGAGAAGAATGGATTGTAGAAACAAAAGTCAAAAATCAGTTACTATTCCTCACTACTATATTTATCCAACAAGCTCTTTTCCTTTGTACTCAAACTCCCGTACCCATTCCTCTTTATTTTTTCTAAAAGCTCATCAAGTGGGATATCATTACCGCGTTCTTTAGGCAACTTTGGTTTTGTGAAATTCCATTTACCAGTTATCAATATTTCTGGCCTCCTTATTATCAGAATAAGAAAAAGAATTATCGGTACTCCCATGAGTAAAACAATCCATAAATTCTCAACAAATTTGCTAGGACCAATAATGGAGGTCGTAACTATTCCAGTAAGGAGCCCACCTAGATGTGCTTCATGTCCGATACTATCACTTTGAGATTTAATGCCAAGAATGGAAATAACAATAAATACAAGTCCAAAGATCCAAGATTTAATGCCACCCTCAAATAGGATCAGACCTATCTCTCCTTCAGGAAATAAAATAATAGCTGAGGCAACAATGCCACTTATCGCACCAGAGGCACCTACCGCAGAATAGTCCCCATGGATTCTATGTATATATAAGGCCAGCAAACTTCCACCCAATAGAGAGAGGCAATAAATGATCAAAAAACTTTTGATCCCCAACAAAATTTCTATACTCAGCGCGAAGGAAATCAATGCCGCCATATTAAATCCAAAATGAATCCAATTGACATGGAGAAAACCAGAGGTAAAGAATCTGTAGTATTCTTTATTTATCAAGATACTGTCTACATGTAGCATATACTTTTCCTGATAGCTGGAATGTGTTAGACCTTGATAGGTTAATATTCCTGTTAGAATGGCAATTAAGGTTCCGACTTGGCTTTCTGCGCCCATTGTAGGTTTTGCTTGAATTCACAAGTAAGATAGCATCATTCTTCACTATTTAGATATTCTAATCTCTTACTACCTCAACTGTTCTTCCCTAATCTCATACTTGGCTTCGGTAATTAAGTGTATTGGCAACAGAGAAATTTGGAATAAGTTAAAATATTGGTTAGAGAAAGAGGATTGGCTAAATTAGTGAATAGGATTATCGAATTATTTTAACTAATCCTGCTTGACTGACCGTTAGTTGTCTCTGAATGCGTATTGTCCTTAGACAACTATCACTCAAAAATCTGTAATTATAAATTCAATTTAGTATGAACAATAAAAAAATTCTTTTCATGCTTGTCACACTAGGAATAGTCTACGGCTTCTCTCAATTTGTTTCTAGCATACTCGCCTTTATGGTTTCAGGCATTGGATTGATCATTTTGATTATTGTTGGAATACTGTTTTTGGCGTTATACTATCTGTTTGCCAGATGGGCATTTAGATAAGAAAAATATGAGTGGAGTTTTATCCATCAGTTAAAACCTAAGAAAAGTCCTTTTTCACCAAAATTCATTAAATCAAAAATCTGAGGCAGCTGCAAGTAGGCAGAATCTCCATCTGGCAAGTTGATGCCTAGAAATATTATATCACAACTTTCTACTTTGCCTGAATTAATTGTATCCTCGAGAGTAGCAAAGGAGCCTAGCAATTGTAACTTGGACAAGTGCCATAGACTAGGTGGATGACATAACAAAATCTTAGATGAAGACACTGCTTTAAAATGGACTTCATTTATAGTTGCCGAAACAAATATTTCATCACCTTGTGCATAGTCAAATTCTTCTCCATTGCAAGTCATAGTTCCGTTGCCATAATAAATAACGGTTACATAAAAACTGTCCTTGGTTCGAATAGTATGTTCTCCTTCTAGCAACCACTCATCCAGTCCAAAGCAACTTGTATGTCAGGGTTGCCATGAATCTAGGTCACAATTCGTTTATTCCTATTTCCTTAGATCATTGCTGCAGAAACAACAAACACGATTAAAAAACATACTAGTACAAGAGCAATATAGGAAACTACTGCTAGCAGCCATTTTAATGCTGTCTTTAAATGTGATTGTCTGTATATCGCTTTCATTCCTAAATACAGATAGAGACCTCCTCCAATATAAACTAGTAGGCTGCCTAGGACATTAATCAGTCCTATCCCAGGGAAAATTAGCACAATCAGACTGATGAACAGTGCTAGTAGAAGAAATCTTGTTTGCCCATAAATGTGAAAAACGACATGTTCCACAAATGCATAATTACTCCTGATATATAGTAGCTTAAATAACAATCCCATCAGCAATACTAATAGTACTATCGCCCATGAACTATTACCAATAAAATACAAAAATGAAGAATCAAGATCTTTCAATAGTTTCTGGATTTGCACTAATGCAAATTCTTTTTTGAAATCTCCTTGCCCAAATTGACTCTTTAATTTAGAAGGACTTATTCTAAAGAAATCAATCGTACTTACATGCGATTGTGTTAGAGTATCCTTTAGTTGCAAGGGCCGAAGCAAAATGTCCATAAGTATTATACCTACAGGAATTTGCAGCGTCATATTTGTAGAATCTGTTACTTCTATGCTCAGTTTGTTTTCGTCTTTAGTAAAGGCTTCACTTTCTTCATAGAGCAACTTTTCCTTAAGTGAATCACCTACTAAGCTAGGGTGCTCAACTGCCAATGAATCTAACTTATCTTCGATTGCACTTTTCCAACTAGTTTCTTGATTTTCAATAGTAATATTATTCAAAGTAGAAACCAGAGGTGTCTGGTTCATCTCGAAAATGAATACCGCATAGGTAGAAAACAAGACTACTAAAAATAGCCTTAGCGGATTATAATAGCTTTTGCGCTTGCCAGCAAGATAGGAACGTGTCAACAAACCTGGAATCCATATATCTTTTAGGGTTTTCCAAAGTTTGTTCTCCACATTAAACAGATTGGCAAAGAAGTCTTTTATAATGTTTACAAAGCTGACATTGGAAATTTTTATTTTCTGACCACAAGCTCTGCAAAACTTATCAACTGTAGAGAAAGGGACATCACAGTTAAGACATCTTTTCATAACCTTACTAAAATATCATTTTAAAATAGAATATTCCTAAGTACATTCAATTTTTCGACGATTGAATATTTTATATGTAAATAATATTGTAAGTATTACCAATACGTTATTTCTCTTTTCCTAAATGCTCCTCACTCTTCAGCTTTAGTATTTGTCCATGAAAGCTGCAGTTTTAT
>CAZKXO010000097.1:0-11255 GCA_964556525.1 uncultured Saprospiraceae bacterium | reverse complement strand
TAATAGACATTGGAGATGATTTTGACCCTGTAGCTGACAAAGTAAAATCTACTGGATCTGTGATTATGGATAAAGCAGGTGAAATCACAGTACACGTGGGTGAAGTTGTCAAAGATAAAGGTGGAAAATTGTTAGACAAATCAATGGACGTCAGTGAAAATGTAGGTGAGAAAGTACTTGATGTCAAAGACAAACTGCTGGAGAAGGCGAACATAGTCAAGGATGATTTATCAGAAAAACTAGAAGACACAATGACAAAAGCTGACGCCTGGGCGGCAGAAGAAAAAGCAAATCCTAAACCTGACTTTGCTGAAGATACTCTAGATGCCAGTGGATCGTTACTAGAAGGTAAAGATGATTTTTTCTCAAAAGCTGACAAATATGCATCTGGAGAATATGGTGCATTTAGCGAAGGAAAAATCATCGTGGATGAAAGTAAATCTGGCGTAAGTAAAGAGAGTTTCGAAAAGCTACCTCCAGCAACTGGTTTTGACGATTTGGATGGAGATGGAAATGAAATTATCGATGATGCAATAATTGAAGAATAAAAAAAATATATACTCAAGCAGCATATTGCTGTATGACAAGTATCTAATAAGCAGTACATATCTAAATGTCACCTCTTAGCTTAAATAACTATACAGAAAATGAACTTCTTGTGCAATGCAAGAAAGGTGATAGGCATGCATGCAAGCAACTATTCGATATGTATTCTGGTAAAATGATGGCATTGTGTTACAGGTTTGCCAGAGATAGGAATGAGGCTCAAGACATCTTGCAAGAGGGTTTTGTTAGAGTTTTCACGAAACTACATTTATATAGTGGCTCTGGTTCTTTCGAATCTTGGATGAAAAGAGTTATCATAAATACAGCTCTAAAATACCGTGAGAAGAATATAGTTAAATACAACCATTCTGAAATAGACAATCTGCATGTATTTGATACTGGACCATCTGTCATAGAAGAATTGTCCAAAGAAGAAATCCTTAGTAAAATCCAAGAGTTGCCAGACGGTTACAGAACTGTCTTCAATCTCTATGTGATAGAAGGATATAGTCACAAGGACATAGGACAATTACTCAACATCAATGAAAGTACTTCCCGATCGCAATTGGTCAAGGCAAGAAACTTATTGCAGCAAAAATTACTCAATCAAATTAAATTAGCGGTTTGAAGACTTTTGACAAGAATATCAAGAAGAAACTATATAATGCAGAGATGCCAGTTTCAGAAGGAATGTGGGCTAGTATAGAGTCTCAAATACCTGTTAAAAAGGAAAAACCTAAAACCTGGTTGCTTTTTTTGATGGCTGCCTTCTTAGTCCCCTACTTCATTCTTACCTATCAGACAAACACAACTGCAGAGAGTCAAGTTGCAGATCAGAATACTCAACATCTCATTGCTGATAATTTAAACAGTGGATATACGTTAAGCTCTAATCATACTAACAGAATTTCTAAAACTGCTGCTATTACATTATCTAAAAAGGATAATTCAAGTGATATCAGCCACCAAAAATCTAATAGTAAATTAGAAAATAATTTGCCTAACGCAATTGGATTTGAGTTAAACAGTAATTCAGAAAATCTACAAGTTTCTGAGTCTTTCGATCTAAATCACATTTTGGATTCTACATCAGGTGAAGCTAAACTAACCCAAGATTCATTCGAAAAAGAGAACACAGTTTTCAACGCTGAATTTGATTATGAATCAGATATTTCTTTATCAGATAATACATTCAAAGCAACTACCAAAAAATTAAAAATACTTAACAACCCTTTTCAAAAGAGAAGTCAGCAATGGTCTAAAAGTGAATTTAAACTAATAGAGAAATCTAGAATTTATAAGGCTGCGACACAAGTCAATAAAGTGACACAACTTTCAGAGCGGTATTATGAAGGTGGTCTGTGTTACAATCATGGTAAAAGGCAAGATCGTTGGGCTAATGAAATTCGATATGATAGAGCTTCTGTTGCAATATGTCCTTCTTTTGAAAAGAGATACTCAGGTTTCTATGTATACGCTGATGCGACTTACGGCTATTCATTTCAGAATCTAAGTACTAGATTTTCTGCATCTGACGATTTGGTCGCAGAAAGAAATTCTAATGAAACAGGGGCTTTGTCTCTTTCTGCAAATATAGGAATAGGCAAGAAATTCAAGAATGGCATTTTACTCGAGACTGGTCTCAATTATGATCGCATAAATGTAAATGCAGATGGATACACAGAGCAGTCAAGTAGAAGGGTATTGATTACTATAGATTCGGTTATGACCCAAAATGGCTGGGTAGAAAGAAAGGATACGAGTTTTGTAGCTATAAACCAAGAAGGTATTGCTTATAACAAGTTTACTCAAATCAACTTCCCACTTGCTCTTGGATATGAGGTTTATCTTCAAAATGGACTTAGTTTGATAGCCAAGACTGGGGTTCTATTCAATGTTTCTTCTTCAAATAGTGGAACAAGAACTGATTCAGAAGGCAATACCTTTATCTACAGTAGTGACAATCCTGCTACAAGATTTTTCAAGACCAATTTAAGCTTAAGCTTCCTAGGAAATGTACAACTACAGAAAGATATCACTCCTCTACTAGCGTCATACTTCGGTATAAATGTTAACTACTACCCTAGTAATTTCAGTTTGGAGAATAATCCTATAGAACAAACGTATACTAAAGTTGGCCTTCAAGCTGGATTCCTTTACAGACTTTAAAGACAGAAATAGTTACAAGAACTGATTTAAATTAGCTTGAGAGTAATTTATTGATTTCAATACCTTTCCGTCATTCTTTCTGTAAACAATATACTCGTCATTCCTAGCAACTATTTCAGAAACAGTACCGTCTTTGTCGTGGTAATGCTGCTGAGTTTTCTGAGCAGCTTCTTCAGACTTGCATGTTTTACTCATATTAGATCTTTGGACCTCATCAAACAAGGTCTTAAACTTTGCTGCAAAGCCGAATTCTAGAATCGCTCCAGAAAGGACATACTGGAGGTCACAAAATGCATCTGCCACCTCCACAAGATCATTGTTTGCAATAGCTTCCTTCAATTCAGCTAATTCTTCTTCTATAAGATTGATTCTAAGAGCACATCTCTTTTCATCTGGTATTATCGGTTCATCCAGAATAGGTAAGTCAAAAGTTTCATGAAACTTCCCTACATCATTAAGTGCACTTGGCTCCGCAAATTTATTCATGTTTAGTTTTTATCTATTTTCTAATAATTTAGGAAAGACTCCAATTTCGTAACCAGTTTTTTCCCAAGTAGGCTATAACTAAAATTTTGTTCTATGACCATTCTTGCTTTACTTCTCATCTCGGCAAAGGTCGCTATATTCTCAATACAATCCGAGAGAGCCTTTATCAAAGATGTTTTATCATCAAAAAATAAAACATCTTCCCTATCAATAACAGGGATGCCCTCAAATCCTTTTACAGTAGAAATAACCACTTTACCCAAGGACATTCCTTCGAGTATTTTGATACGAATTCCACTCCCTGAAAACAAAGGCACTAAAAGTACATCTAGTGAATTCATAAAACTGATCGCATCATCGACTTCACCATGAATAACTAATCCTTGACTGGAATACTTAGCGTACCTACCATCATAATTCCTTCCAGCTAGATGAAATTCTAATTGTGGGTAATTATTCTGGAGTTCAGTCCATACATCACCAAAAAACCAATCCAAGCCTTCCAAATTTGGTTTCCAATCCAATGAGCCTATATAACCAATGCGAAGGACTTCATTATTCTCTTTCTGAATGTTATACTTGGTTAAGTCAAGGCCTACAGGTATCACACAACTGCTTCCTTTAAAATTAAGTTTCCTGTATTTTTTTTCATCCTCTGAACTGATTGGTACTAGAAGATCATAGTTTTGTTGGACTATTTCTTCAAAATATTGAAGTCTATCTGAACACAATGTATAATATATTCTCTTTAAGGGGTTCTTACTTTTATCGGATAAATTTCTCCAAATTTCATGTTCCAGATTATGTGATCGCATTACTATAAAAGCATCAGAAACTGATCTGATATCAGTCATATATGCTGCCATATACAAAGTTTCGAGAATTACACAATCGTAATCCTCTTCATCCAACATTTTTTGAAGTGCCTCTGCAAATTCTAGACTATAAAATCTGTTAATGTTATAGGATTCTTTAGTAAAAAGGTTGCCAATTAGTGCAGTTGCTCTAATCGACGTGTCTATATCAATGACTGAGATCCTGTGGAAATGTGCGAGTTCTGCGGGCTTATGCTCTATACTTGTATGGTGCTTCTGTGTATTGAGAGAGAGCAAATCTATGCTGCAACCATTTTCCACTAAGCCTTTACTCAGATAGTGGATTGCTAAAGACTCACCATCTTTGAGCGGATATGGAATCTTCTTAGATAGATGAAGCACTTTCATTGGGCTAAAAATATATAATTACTGTTAGCTGATAGTGTATAATTAAAGATTAAAATATTTAGTTTAGACCCGTGCTAGAAGCGAAGAATATATGGAAGTCTTATGGAGAATTACAAGTCCTCAAAGGAGTGGACTTATCCTTGGAGGCCAGCACCATTACTAGCATAGTTGGAAAATCTGGGGCTGGGAAAAGCACCTTATTACATATATTAGGTTCACTGGACAAGCCGGATCAGGGCTCAGTAGTCCTTGGTGGCCAAGAAACCAATTCTCTAAGTAAGTCTGGCCTAGCAAAATTTAGGAACCAGAAAATTGGTTTTGTTTTCCAATTTCATCATCTGATTCCAGAGTTTACGGCCCTAGAAAATATCTGCATACCAGCTTATATTAGCAAAGTAAATAAAGCTTCTGCTATCAAAGATGCAAATAGACTACTAGGTTTTCTTGGACTATCTAACCGGAGTCATCACAAACCCAATGAGTTATCAGGTGGAGAACAGCAAAGAGTCGCAGTCGCTAGAGCACTGATAAATAAGCCCTTGATTGTATTTGCAGATGAACCTACTGGGAATCTAGATACACAGACGTCCACTGAGTTACACAACCTTTTTGTTTCATTAAAAGATGAGTTCAATCAAACCTTTGTCATTGTAACTCACAATCAAGAACTGGCTAGCATGAGTGATAGATGTCTGGAGATGTCTGATGGCATAATTATCAGTGGCTAATCTTGGAGAGTTTCAATACCAAATACTACCCTCTCTTTAGGTCCTTAAATTCAAAGATGGCCTGACTCTCTATGTCACTTACAGCAGCTCCCGTCAATACTGAGATTACTTCCCATACTAAAAAAAGAACATCGGACATCTTATTGGCTATCCAAAGCTTGCTTTCCGGATTCTCCTTCTCTGTGACATTGCTTTTTCTTGCTATACCTATCGGCACAAAATATAATCAAAGATTGGAAACTGTTTCTATGATTTTTATATACTCTCATTTAGGAGGTTAACAATCACTATTCCATTGTTACTAATGAGTAGTTCACGTCTATTTAAAAAGTAAGTATTATTTCCAGTTTCTAACTTCTATACAAGTATTGGGATAAAAGCTGTCATGATTATACGTGGAATGGCTGACTGAAAAAGGATTGAAAAGAAATTCAAGCGGAGCACCCTTCAATTCTGGGAGCCATTTTAGAATATACTCTCCATCGGGATCATATTTTTTGGCTTGCACTGGAATATTGAAGTATCTGTCCTCTCTAGAATCCGAACCAACACCAGCAATATAATTCCAGTTACCATAATTACTACAGGGATCATAATCAATGAGCATAGATTCAAAATACTCAGCACCCCAGATCCAATTAATTTTCATGTCCTTGACTAAGAAAGAAGCCACATTCTGACGACCTCGATTGGACATATATCCTGTTGCATTCAGTTGGCGCATATTAGCATCGATAAAAGGAATGCCTGTACGACCTTCTTTCCATTTCTCCAATAGTGTCTCATTACAATATAATTGCAGATCAGTCCGTCGCTTTGTTCCGCCTTTCTGAAAAATAAGATTGCCGTGCTTTTTTGCCATGAATCTGAAGAAATCCCTCCAGAGCAATTCAAATATCAGCCAGTAGGTAGACTTATTACTGGATCTATCTTTTTCGTACTTAGCTACTTCCTGGTACACAAGCTTAGGAGATAAGGTCCCCTTAGAAAGGTGTGCTGAAAACTTACTAGAATAGTCTCTACCCAATAAGTCGTTTCTGGTATTTTTATAATTAGCTATCAAATCTGATTCCCATAAATAATAATTCAGTTCCTTAAGAGCTGAGGTCTCTCCTCCTATTATCATTTCAGATTTAAGATTGTTCTTAAAACCAAAAGACTCTAAAGAAGGAATTTCTCCTTTTTCTAACTCGGTAGTGAGGCTGGCTATCCTTTCTGGAACAGGAAGTGGCTCTCTAATTTGCACAAACTTTTCTACCTCTTTTCTAAAGGCTGTAAAATTGTCTGGACAATGGGTCACAGGGAAAGGAAGATCAGCAGTATAGTACAACATTTTACCTCTGTAATATCGCATCTCTTGTCCTATGGACCATAAGGATTTTTCCAGCTCATCTTGTACTTTGACTTCTTCGCAGGTTCGTTCTCTATTGCAATACACATATGCAGTACGTAACTCTCTCGCTATCTGCGGTACAATTTCTTCTGGATGTCCTTGCCTGATAATAAGATCTGAACCCCTCTCTCTGAGATTGGTTCTCAAATCAATTAGGCTTTCCAATATAAAATTGACTCTGAAAGAAGAGGCCTTTCTAAATCCATAGTCTGTATGTCCTCTAAATATTCTGGGGTCAAGGACGTACAAAGGAACAACTTCGTCATTATGAGCGAGAGCATCTACCAAGGCTTCATTATCATGAAGTCGTAGATCATTTCTAAACCATAATATCGATCTTCTCATAATTCCATTCCGGAAGAGTAAATAACTATTTTTGGGACACAAATATTAAACATAAATGTCACTAAGAAGTTTTAAATATATGCGGTATTGGTCATTCTATTTTATACTCTTATTCTTAATCAGTTGCAAGGGTGAATTCGCTTCTCCTGAAATTAAAGAAAGCTATGACTCTGTGATGTACGTCCATGATGAAGTCATGCCTGAAATGTCTACTATAAATAAGCTCAGACGAAAGCTTAAAAAATTACCAAATCAAGATAATCACACTAGCGAGCTTATACAGAAATTAGAGCTTGCTGATGATGGAATGATGGACTGGATGAAAGACTTCAAACTAAATAAAGATGCATCTGTCTCGAACCAATTAGACTACCTTTCCAAAGAACAAGAAAGAATAGATAAAGTATCAGCTGACATGAAGTTAGCTATAACCAATGCGCAATCATACTTAAAACAATAACCAATGCACTATCTTTATAAACTAACCCCTCTCTTGCTTATTGTAATCTTTTCACTATCTGCATGTTACGACAAAGACCTCTCTCCCCTACCATACTTAGGTGTACCTGAAATAGTCAATGGAGATACGATAAAGCATAAGATACCACCGTTCAGTCTTATCACTCAAGATAGCCTTCCAATTACAAATGTAGATCTAAGTGACAACATCTATATTGCGGACTTCTTTTTTATGTCTTGTCCCACTATTTGCCCTCGTGTTATGCAACAAATGCAACGTTTATATAAGCATTACGGGGATAATGAAAAAATCAGATTTGTCAGTCATACTTTAGACCCAAAAAGAGATACACCTGAAAGGCTAAGAATGTATGCGAAAAATCTAGAAATAGACACAAAGAAGTGGCATTTCCTTACCGGTGACAAAGACCTCATATATGATCTGGCAGAGACCTATTTTGTTGTAGCCTATGAGGACAATGAAGCACCTGGTGGAGTCAATCATTCTGGTAAAATTTTACTGATAGATACTCAAGGTCACGTCAGAGGATTTGCTGAAGGAACTGATCCTGAAGATGTAGATGGATTCTTTGATGACATAGATAAACTTCTTGCAGAATATGAAGCAAAGTAGTCTAGGAGGCTCACTATTTTTGCTGATTTTATTTTTGGGATTTTCTTGCAATCAATCTAGATTTCCATACGGAGAAAGATTGTACATTCTGCATTGTGCAGATTGCCACATGGAAGAAGGTAAAGGCTTTGCAAAATTGTATCCGGCATTAAACAATAACTCTATCGTAGATAAAATAAATGAGATTCCCTGCATCATTAACCATGGAATAACAGATTCTGCGAGTCTTATAAAAATGTTGCCTATGCCACAGATAAGTGATGTAGAGATAACTAATATCATCAACTATATAGTACAAGATTTAAATAACTCCCAAAAAGAAATGCACCTTATAGAAGTCCAAAATTTACTGGCAGATTGCAATTCTAAAAACCAATAGGAATTGATCTCTCAATTATGAAATTATTTGTCCAATCAGAAATAAGAATCCAGGCAACAGTAAGTCAAATTCTAAATGCCATATTAGAAGTGGATCATCTCCAGTCATGGTGGGGAGTAAGCTCAGGTCTTATACAAAAAAAAGATGGAGGTATTTATACAATCACATGGCTGAAGTCTGAACATGGTATCAAGTTTATTAGTACTGGAAGGATAAAATTGTATGACAGACATTCTCATTTGCATCTTGAGGATATGATCTATATCAATTCCGAAAGAGGGATCTTAGGTCCTTTCGATATCCAATACAATATCGATGTACATAAAGGTTTCTGTATCTTAAAAGTAAGACAAGGCGGTTTTGAAAAAGGGAAAAAACATGAATGGTATTATAATGCCGTATCCGAAGGATGGCCTCAGGCTCTAATAATGCTAAAGAGATACTTGGAACAATAATCTAACTGGTATATCTTCGTTTACGTAGGAACATAAATAAAAACCCACAAATAAGAACAAGCAAAATAGGTCCAACGATATTAACGAATTGCCACTTTAGTTTGTGCTCTCTTAATTCAACATGATCTAACATTCTTAGTTGAAGATTTTTTGACCTTGCTTCCATTAAACCATACTCGTCTGTCAGGTAATCTATCGCATTTACTATAAACTCAGAATTACCATTATAGACCATCCCTTCCCATTTATTAAATCCAAGAGGAGATATTCTGTTGGAGTTGGCATCATACATATTCTTAACGATATCAGAATCAGCAATAAAAACCTGTGCAGTCTTAGGAGATTTCTCAACAAATTCGACATCGATTCTGTCCATCATTTCATACATGCTTTCACTCACTCTGTTCTTATAAAAGGACTCGAACTCTCCCTCTACGATTACTGCTGTCGGTAGATTTGGTTTATTGTAATCCTTAGCCTCTTGAGGCAATTTTATAATCTCAAAAGAAAGTCGCATAGGATATAGCTGGAATCTACTGTATTGGGAAGTACTTAGAAGTTCAGTTGATTCAAGAGGCAATTTCGTATCTAGCAATTCGATAGAGCCAGAAAACCTAGAAAAGACTTTGTCTATATTATTGACAATAGGATGCTGTTTAGTTGGCTCCATTAATGGATAATAAACCCAATCAAATAATTCTTGCTGTGCACGGTTTCCTACTTGACCTATGACTTGAGGAATTTTGGTATTGTTCAGATCGAGTACTAAGTCTTGTTTCATTCTTACACCGTACTTGAAGAAAAGATCATCTAAGCCCAAATCAAGAGGTTTGGGAATATAGACAGTATTCATGTTGATACTATCCAAATTGACATCTAGAGTCTCAATTATCCATACGACTTTCCCTCCATTCATCAGATACTGATCTATTAGGAACTGGTTTCTCTGTGAGATTTTTTCTTTAGGACGGGCAACAACAAGCACATCTGCATCCTTCCCTATTTGGTAAATACTGTCGAGATTTATTCTTCCAGTATTCATCGTATTGGACAGCCCTTGTTCTAAGGTTGCAGTCTGTGATTCGAGGAGTTCACCCTGTCCTGTGGTAAAAAGTATATTAGGAATTTTTTGCTTGAAGAGTTTTTCTATTGCACTTGCAAATTTGTATTCGAGGTTATTTGCTGATCTATTGAGCCAGACTTCTTGATTTTCACCTCTGGATTGCCCATCCAATAAGTTGATAGAAAGACTTTTGGATCCTAATTGCATCAAAGCAAATGGATAAATTAGTTTCTCGACTTTCTGATCATCTTCCATCACAATAAGATTGGAAGGTAGTATTCCATCTACTGCGAGGTTTTTTCTAAGACCATTGACTTCTTCTACTGTGCCTTTAGAAGGATCTCTGAATCTGAATTCTATCAGTGGATTAACATCTCGGAGCTGATTGATAACCTCTTTGGTTCTATTTTGCAAGCGAGTATAGCCAGATGGTAGATCACCTCCAAGCAAAACATCAATGTAGATTACATCATTTACATCATCCAATAATTTTATTGTAGAATCAGTTAGTGTATATCTTTTATCTTCAGTAAGGTCTAAGAAAGTATAGACTCTGCGAGAGATTACATTAAGTAATACGAGAATGATAAGTACTATTATCGTTTGTCCTAATATGTTTCTGGATCTACTCTTCATTACCATTTACGCTTATCCAGTGAAACAAAAGTGAGCCATATAAAAGCAAATGACATACTTAAAAAGTAAATCACATCTCTACTATCTATTCTTCCTTTGCTAATGTTGTCGTAATGATATTCTATTCCAATAGCTTTGACGATATCGTCCAAAGTGCCAAAGAAGATTGGCAATTCACTGATAAAGCTAAAAGCAAAATAAAGTAGAAAACAACTGAAAGCAGAAAGTATAAAGGCCACAATCTGGTTTTCTGTAAGACTAGACATAAAAACACCTACTGCACAATAGATGGCTGACAGAAAAAACAATCCTATATATGATCCTATAACTGCCCCATTATCAATATTTCCCTTTGGACTTCCCAGATTATAGATACTTAGGTAATAAATGATTGTAGGGAGAAGTGCAAGAAAAACTAGTGTCAAACAAGCAAAATATTTGCCACCTATTATCTGTAAATCTGTCAATGGCTTAGTAGTGAGAAATTCCATAGTGCCTTTTTGCCTCTCGCTAGCAAAAGTTTGCATCGTAATCGCAGGTATAAGAAATAAGAATACTAATGGTGCTATAGAAAACAGCTGGCCCATACTTGCATAGTTATAGTTAACTATGCTGGTACTTGAGAAGACCCACATAAAAAGGCCTGTGATCAGAAGAAAGATCACCAATACCATATATCCAGTTAAGGAACTAAAAAAGCTGGTCAATTCTCTATAATATATACTTTTCACCTAGGTAC
>CAZKXO010000096.1:0-11289 GCA_964556525.1 uncultured Saprospiraceae bacterium | reverse complement strand
CGGAAGAAATTTTTTCAAAGCCTGAACATGAGCGAACAAAGGCATTTTTAAAAAAGAACTTGGCAGCAAAGCCGCCAAGCCCACTCAATGATTATCGAATTTTTATGAATTGCTTCGTAATTGGTTCCTCCGTACCATTTGCTAATTGAATGTTGTAGATCCCCTCCATATAGTCTCTTACATCTAATTGAACTTGTTGAGTCGATTGCTTGTCCAAATTAACTTGGTGTACTTGCTGACCTAACTGGTTAAATATTTGTAGTTGACCATCTATCGCTTCATACCCCGCTATGTCAATTGACAATTCGTGCTGTACTGGGTTTGGATAAACCTTAACTTCCATTTCTGTAGTTACTGCTGGTATTGCTGTTTCCGTAGCTGCTATTGCAGTAGGTAAAGCTTCTCCAGTAGGAGCTGAAACATCTATATCTTCTAATACCTCTACTTCAAAAGTCTCGCTACTTCTGCTACCCGCAGTAGTGGTTCTAAGGCCATAAGAAGAAAGATTGATCGTATAATCCTCTACTTCTCCATCTGCAAAGATTTCACAAGGCGTTGCATAGGCTCCATACTTCATCGCTATTCTCATTCTCACTGGACCAGATACAGTAGCATGCGGTACTTTAAAATTCACTCTTAAAGCTTTGAAGTGTCGGTATACAAATACCTCTTCATTTGGATCATTAAAATCACCATCGCCATTGTAATCAATCCAACAAGCCCAGTTCACATAATAGGCACCTTGTCCAAATCCTGGGTAACAGTAAAGAGATTGAGAAGAACCGGCAGCCATTGATGCAGCATAACTTGTAAAGTCTCCGTATCCATCATTGTTACCAGAACAATTATTTAGGCCGCCTATTCTAATGTGGTCGATCCAAAGGTATTCTGTACTCACTCCTTGACTTGGACATTGATTAGCATAAGCACTTTGACTTTGTGCACATTCGTTCACCGTAACATTGAAAGACTGAGTCGTCACATTGCCACAATCATCTCCTGCTTCATAAGTAACGGTAGTAGTTCCTATTGGGAACGCTGTTCCATTTGCTGGGCCTCCTGTCTGGTACACATCTGTACATGGTAATTCTAAAACAAACTCTAACTTAGCATTATTATAAATATCATCCCATCGACCATCGCTAATCATCTGGCAATAATCTTGGTTGCCATTCAAATTGTTTGGCTGACCCGCATGCCAGTTATTATAAGTCATTGGCTCTCCACTTGCCCATGTAAAGTTTCCTTCTTGTGCTTTATCATTCGCTCCGATGAATACATTTTGCGTCGTTAAGAATGCTGCTAAGAAATCATTTTCATCGGCACTATTAATACTTGCTAAGTAGCCTCCATATTGGTTACAAACTGCGTTGGCAGTCTCCCACATGGCTGGCTCTATAGAACAGTAGTATTGGTGTCCATTATAAGACCCCATGTATATAAACCCTGGCAAACCAGTGCCTTCTGCTGGACAAGAGTTACAACAGCTATTTGCTGTTGGTGGAACCCAAGCAACTACAGCACCATTTGCGCCATTACAATCTACTACGATGTCTTCTGGTGCTTCCATTGTAATATCGGTAGTAACCGTTACCTCAAAATCACAATTCTGAATGTTGCCACATTTATCTTGCATCTTATAAGTAACCGTTGTTGTACCTGCTGGGAATGTTCCACCGTTCAAGGCACCATTTGCAGAATAGCTTACATCTACACAAGGAATCTCTACGATGAACTCTCCTAATTTATTAGCCGCTTCATCATTCCATTGACCGTTGTATAATAACTGCACATAGTGCTGAGCATTCGCATAATTATTTGGTTGGTTCGTATACCAGTTATTGAAGTTCAAAGTCTGTCCATTTGACCAAGAGAAGTTACCTTCTGAATTTTCATCATTCAAACCAATAAATGCATGTTGATTCGTCAAGAAGCTAGCCAAGTAAGCATTCTCTGCTGGATCATCAATCGCTGCTAGGTAGCCGCCCATTTGAGTAGCAATTGCATTAGCTTGATGCCATGTTGTTTCTGTATTAGAGCAGTAGTATCGGTGACCTCCTCGCTCTCCCATATAAAGGAAGCCTGCAATCTCAGGATTAGCGGCACATGAAGTACAACTCAAATCAATTGCTGGTGGTGACCAAGTAACAATTCCTTGTTCTGTTCCGCTACAAGTAATCTGAATATCTTCTTGACATGCGCTTTGTTGTGGAGCATCTATATCTACATCAATCTCAAAATCACAATTCGCTGTGTTATTACATTCATCTGTTGCCGTATAAGTTACTACGGTAACGCCAGCATCAAATATGCCTCCATTAGGATGAGAAGCGATTAGCTCTACCACACCACAGTTATCAGAAGCTATTGGCTCTTCCCAAGTAATTGGATCTCCTAAGTTGATACTAATCGTCATATCATCAGGACAAGTCAATTCAGGAGCAGTCTCATCTATCACTGTTATCAACTGGATAGCAGAAGCATTAGAACCACACACATCATCTGATGTCCAAGTACGTTTGATTTGGTAGCTTTGCGGGCAATTTACATTAATGATAATTTCTTGTAAAGCCACCCCATAATTCGTTCCACATGCATCAGAAGCAGTTACATTCGCTGCACTTGGAACTTCATCACAAGCTACGGTAATATTTGCTGGCACACCTTCTAAGCTAATATTTGGTGTTCCTTCTACCGTCAGTGTATGACTAGCAGTAGAAAAATTTCCACAGGCATCTGTTGCTGTCCATACTCTTGTAATAATATTACTGCTTCCGCAAGTAGTTGCATTTGTTTGTGTCTCATTAAAGCTTACGATGTAAGAACTTCCACATGCATCTCTTGCATAAACTGGTGCCTTCGTTGGAACTGTTTGTCCACAAGCTACGGTCAAGTCAGCTGGTACCTCAAAGAAAGTAATTGCTGCTGCTCCTGCTACCGTAATTTCTTGAGTAGCTGTTACGGTGTTATTACAATTATCTGATGCTGACCAAATTCTTGTCAACAAATAAGAACTACAAGTAGTACCACTTTGCGTTTCGTTTAAATAAACAGTATAGCTATTACCAGAAGCATCTGTTGCTATTACATTAGCAACTGCCGGCAATGCTTGTCCACAAGAAATAGCAGTGTTCGTTGGTACACCTGTTAATGTAATTGCTGAACCACCTTCTACTGTGATTGTCTGTGACGCTGTTGCTGTTCCTCCACATGTACTTGCCGCACTCCATGTTCTTGTCAATACATAGGAACCATTAGAAACAGCACTTTGTGTCTCATTAAAATTGACTGTATAGCTGTTGCCACAGGCATCTGTTGCGGTTACATATGCTGCACTTGGTACTGTTTGTCCACAGCCTACTGTTGCATTCGATGGTACACCTGTTAAAGTAACTGCTGAACCACCTTCTACTGTTATTGTTTGTGATGCGGTCGCTGTTCCGCCGCAGGTACTTGCTGCATTCCATGTTCTTGTTAATACATAAGATCCACAAGTACTTCCACTTTGTGTTTCACTATAGTTGACAATGTAGCTATTGCCACATGCGTCTGTTGCGGTTACACTCGCTGCACCTGGTACTGTTTGTCCACAAGCTACTGTTGCATTGGATGGTACACCTGTTAAGGTAATTGCTGAACCACCTTCTACCCTTATTGTTTGGGATGCTGTTGCTGTACCACCACAAGCAGATGTGGCACTCCATGTTCTTAATAAAGTATAAGAGCTACAATCTGACCCTGTTTGTGTTTCTGTAAAGTTGACCGTGTAATTCAATCCACAATCATCCGTTCCTGTTACATTGGGTGCTGCTGGAATTGTTTGTCCACAAGTTACTGTTGCATCTGCTGGTACACCAATTAATGAAAGTGCTGGACTATCACTTAACTTAATAATTTGAGAAGCCGTAATTATTCCATTACATCCATCAGGCGCTGTCCATGTTCTAGTTACGGTAGAACTACCGCAAGAAGTCGTAGCTGTTGTTTCTTCAAAAGAAACATTGAAAGCAACACCACATCCATTCGTTGCAGTTACGCTTGGTACTGCTGGTAGATTCAATCCACAAGACACATTTGCATTGGAAGGAATACCACTAAAAGTAGCTACTGCACCTCCATCAATTGTAATTTCTTGAGTAGCAATATCTTCATTTCCGCATGCATCTATTGCACTCCATGTTCTAGTGATAACGGAATTACCACAATCGCTATTCGCTGTCGTTTCTGTTAAAGCCACTGTATAGTTCAGACCACATGCATCCCTCGCTATCACACTAGCAGAAGCAGGTAATGCTTCTCCACATGCTACCGTTACATTCGCAGGTACACCACTTAATACGGGTCCAGTCGAAGCTTGTACTATAATCGTTTGTGTTGCAATAGCATCATTACCACAGCCACCTGCTGCAGCCCAAGTTCTTACTAAAGTATAGCTGTTACAAGAATTATCCGTTCTAGTTTCTGTATAATTAACTGCGTAGCTATTATTATTCGCATCCGTTGCTATTACATATGCTGCGGCTGGCACTGACTGTCCACAAGTAAGGGTTACATCAGAAGGCACACCACTTAAACTCATACTAGCTGCTTCTTGCACTGTGATGATTTGACTTGCAGAACTTGCATTGCCACAGGCATCTACTGCCGTCCAAACTCTTGTCAAACTATATCCTCCATTTCCAAGATCTGTTGTTGTCTCTGTATAGTTTACCCCATAAAAATGATTGTTGGTATCACTCGCTGTTACATGTGCTGCATCTGGCACTTTTTCTCCACAACCAATTGTAATATTTGCAGGTACTCCTTGAAAGCCAATACTTGCTGCGCTTCCTGCTACTGTAATTGCTTGAGTTCCTTCTGCTGCATTACCACAGGCATCAATTGCTGTCCACATTCTTGTAATCGTATAACTACCATCAGCATGATTGACATTTGTTTCTGTTAAGGCCACTGTATAGTTCAGACCACATGCATCCCTCGCTATCACACTAGCAGAAGCAGGTAATGCTTCTCCACATGCTACCGTTACATTCGCAGGTACACCACTTAATACGGGTCCAGTCGAAGCTTGTACTATAATCGTTTGTGTTGCAATAGCATCATTACCACAGCCACCTGCTGCAGCCCAAGTTCTTACTAAAGTATAGCTGTTACAAGAATTATCCGTTCTAGTTTCTGTATAATTAACTGCGTAGCTATTATTATTCGCATCCGTTGCTATTACATATGCTGCGGCTGGCACTGACTGTCCACAAGTAAGGGTTACATCAGAAGGCACACCACTTAAACTCATACTAGCTGCTTCTTGCACTGTGATGATTTGACTTGCAGAACTTGCATTGCCACAGGCATCTACTGCCGTCCAAACTCTTGTCAAACTATATCCTCCATTTCCAAGATCTGTTGTTGTCTCTGTATAGTTTACCCCATAAAAATGATTGTTGGTATCACTCGCTGTTACATGTGCTGCATCTGGCACTTTTTCTCCACAACCAATTGTAATATTTGCAGGTACTCCTTGAAGACTGATACTTGCTGCACTTCCTTCTACTGTAATTGTTTGAGTTCCTTCTGCTGCATTACCACAAGCATCAATTGCTGTCCAAGTTCTTGTAATGGTAGAACTACCATCTTCATGATCTACGTTTGTTTCATTTAAAGCGACTGTATAATTATACCCACATGCATCTGTTGCTGTTATATTTGCAGAAGCTGGTAAAGTCTCTCCACATGCTACTGTTATATTAGCAGGTACACCACTTAATACAGGACTCCCTGCATCTTGAACCGTAATGGTTTGGAATGCTGTTTCTACGCCACCACAACCATTAGCTATCGACCAAGTTCTTAATAAAGTATAACTGCCACAATCTCCATCTACTCTAGATTCTGCTACATTTACACTGTAGCTATTTCCACATGCATCTGTTGCATTGATATTAGCCGCTGGTGCAATTAATTGTCCACAAGTAATAGTCGCATCTGCTGGAACATTATTAAAAGAAATGCTAGATCCACCGTTTACTGTAATCGTTTGAGAAGCAGCAACTTGTTCTCCACAATCGTCTTCTGCCATCCAAGTTCTGGTGATCATTTGCTGTCCACAATCGCTACCAGTTGTTGTTTCTGTAAAATTGACAGCAAAAGATTGACCACATAAATTATCCGCAGTTACATTATAAGGAGCAGGAATAGCTTCTCCACAAGCTACAGTTACATCTCTAGGAATATTATATAAAAAGATACCAACAGATTCTTTTAAATTGATTTGTTGTGAAGTAGCATATTCATTTCCACATGCATCGAAGGCGGTCCAAGTTCTTGTTAAAACAGACACCCCACATCCTTGATCTACTGTAGATTCTGTTAAACTTACTTCGTAAGTTGTTCCACATGCATCACTTGCTATCAACGAAGGTGCAGCAGTAATAGCATCCTCACAACCTAAAGTAACTGCTGCTGGTGCTTGAGAGAATGAAAGCTCCATAGGCTTTGCTATCGTAATTATTTGAGAAGCACTTACTGTACCGCCACAACCATTATCTGCTACCCAAGTACGTGTCATAATAGTATTGCCACAAGTACCATCTACTGAGGACTCTGTCATATCTACTTGATAAGTTCCGCCACATGCATCTGATGCACTTACTGCATTAAAACCATTAGGTATTGGTTGTCCACATGCTAGTGAAATATCATTAGGAACACTATTGAAATTAACTGCTGGCGAACCATTCTGTGTAATCTCTTGAACGTGAGTAGTGACGTTTCCACAATCATCTGCTATTGACCAAGTTCTAGTAACAACAGCACTACCACAACTATTACTACTATTTTGTACTTCTTCATAAGTAATATGCACATCATTTCCACAGGCATCTTGTGCATCTGGATAAATAGGACTTGGCATGCCTTCTCCACAATTAACCACCATATTAGCAGGTGCATTTGTAATAACTGGAGGCGTTGTATCTTCTACTGTAATGATTTGCATTTTAACTGCCTCATTACCACAAGCATCGGTTGCTGTCCATTTTCTAGTTAGTGTATATCCATAAACACAGTCTCCACCATCTCTCCATTCAAAATAATCTACTGCAATATTTCCACCACAATTGTCTGTTGCTGATAATACTGGTGCTCCAGGAATAGCTGCGCCACATTCGATATTTAAATCTTCTACTGTACCTGCTATAACTGGCGCTTCATCATCGGTTACAGTGATCACTTGATTTTCTACAGCCGCTGAACCACAACCATCACTTGCCGTCCATGTTCTAGTAATGGTATAAGTACCACAATCATCATCTGATTGTGCTTCTGCATAAGTAACCGTATAAGTATTGCCGCAAGCATCTTCTGCAGTTACTGCTTCAGCAGCAGGAATTGATTGACCACAAGTAAACCAAGTATCTTCTGGCACATTACTCAAAGAAATAGCTGGTGCTCCTTGTACTTCAATTTCTTGAACCGCTGTGCTAGTATTTCCACAAGCATCTGTTGCCGTCCATGTTCTTACT
Source organism: uncultured Saprospiraceae bacterium (assembly GCA_964556525.1). Lineage (GTDB taxonomy): Bacteria > Bacteroidota > Bacteroidia > Chitinophagales > Saprospiraceae > RFSX01. Next base: position 3,769 of record CAZKXO010000096.1, on the reverse strand, counting down.
AAAATATAGCCACCACAACTTTCGCCAGCTTGTGTTTCTTCTAAAGAAACGGTTGCTGTTCCACATCCATCTGTCGCTGTTGGCGTACTGGCAGTAGGAATTGCATCTCCACAATTAATTACTGCATTTGAAGGAACATTTGTAAAAGTAGGGGCCGTATCATCTGTTACGGTAATGATCTGCATGCCAATTCCTTCATTACCACAAACATCGGTTGCCGTCCATTTTCTAGTAATTGTATAGGTATTATCACAAAGGCCATTATCTCTCCATTCAAAATAATCTACTGTTGCATTTTCTCCACAAGCACTCGTAGCTGTCAATACAGGCGCACTAGGAAGATTTTCTATACAGGATATAGTTTCATCTGCTGGCACACCAGAGATAGTAAGTGTTGTCTCAGGATCAATACTAATAATCTGCATTGCAATTGCTTCATTGCCACAATCATCTACTGCAGTCCATTTTCTTGTCAAAGTGTATTCAGAAACACATTCGCCATTATCTCTCCACTCAAAATAATCTATTGAAATATTTCCATCACAATTATCCGTAACGGACAGAACTGGTGCGCCAGGAATATCTGACTCACAAGTAAGCGTTAAGTCTGTAGGCGCTCCTGAAAATACAGGTGCTTCCTCATCAACCACAGTAATCGTTTGATGTTCACTAGCTCCTGCTCCACAACCGTCGCTCGCTGTCCATGTTCTTGTGATTGTATAAGAACCACAGTCATCATCTGATTGAGTTTCCTCATAAGTTACTGTATAAGTATTACCACATGCATCTTCTGCTGTCACTGTTCCAGCGGCAGGAATTGTCTGTCCACAAGTATACCAAGAATCTGCTGGCACATCATTTAATGAAATAGCTGGTGCTCCATTAACTTGAATTTCTTGAACGGCTGTACTAGTATTTCCACATGCATCGGTTGCGGTCCAAGTTCTTACATGAATATATCCACCACAAGTTTCACCTGCTTGTGTTTCTACTAAATCAATAGATACTGTACCACACAGATCCGATGCTATAGGGGTGCTTATTGCAGGTAAAGTTTCCCCACAATTAATCACTGCATTCGCAGGAACATTTTTAAAAGTAGGCCCATCATTATCTGATACACTAATAAATTGCATCACTATCGCCTCATTCCCACATGCATCTACTGCTGTCCATTTTCTAGTTATAGTGTATTCATTATCGCAAGCCCCATTGTCTCTCCATTCTAAATAACTCGGTGTTATATTTCCATCACAAACATCCGTTGCAGTAAGGTAAGGTGCATTTGGAATTGCTGAACAACTTACTGCTACATTAGCAGGAATAATATTAAACACTGGAGCATCTTCATCTATAATTGTAATTACTTGAGTAGCAGTCACTGAATTATCACAATAATCTGTTGCCGTCCAAGTACGTGTAATCGTATAAGAATTAGCACAACTACCTTGACCTATTGTAGATACTTCGTCAAGAGTAACGATTGCATCTAAAATACAGCTAGAAGTTGCACTAAGTAATGTTGGTGCAGGAATACCATCTGTACAACTGATTGTAATATTCGCTGGTACATTTTTGATTTCTAAAGGCATTACCCCTTCTACTACTATCGTTTGAGTGGCATTACTAGTATTACCACAAGCATCTGTTGCTGTCCATATTCTTGTATAAGTTTTATCTCCACAAGATCCTTCTACAGCGGTATCTGAAAAATCAAAAGTTATGTCTGCATTACAGTTATCTGTTGCTGTAGGTAGCGTAGTAGGTAGTGCGCCTGCACATTCAATTGTTACATCTGCTGGTACCTCTACAAATATTGGTCCCGTAGTATCAATTACCGTAACAAACTGCATTACAAAAGTATCATTCTCACAAGCATCTACTGCTGTCCATTTTCTAGTAATCAAATAACTACCTTCACACTCCCCTACGTCTCTCCATTCTAAATATTCGACAGGTACATCCGTATCGCAATTATCAGTAGCAGTTAAATAAGCAGCATTTGGAACCGCATCACAGCTTACTGTTGTATCTGCTGGAGCACTTGAAATCACTGGTGGCGTAGTATCTGCAACCGTAATAAATAGCATTTCACTCGACTCATTTCCGCAATGATCCGTAGCAGTATATTTTCTAGTTAAGGTATAGTTATAGTCGCAATCTCCATTGTCTCTCCATTCAAAATAAGTTACCGCTACCTCTGGATCACAATCATCTGTCGCTGAAAACAATACCGCATCAGGTACTGCATCACAATTCACTGATATATTATTATCATCAGGAAAATTATTGAGAACTGGAGCTATCGTATCTAATAGTTGTATATTTTGTGTACAAGTAACTGCCTCATCTGGTGCACCTTCATAATGTGCCGTCCAAGTTCGCGTAATATTTGCAGCATTAGGACAACCATCAATAGGTACCGATACATCATTATAAAAACTAGTAATCGCACAAGAACCAGAGCCAGTTAAAATTGGATTGCCTGTAATATCAGGTGTAATATCACTACAAGGACTAAGCAATAAATCTGAAGGACAATCAATCTCAGGTACCCCACAAAAAAGTTGTGAACTTGATTGAGGTTGTGAACTTGATTGAGGTTGTGCACTAGTAACTTCAGGCTCGCAAGATGTGAAAGACATATTTTGAAGCGAAACAGGTCCTTGTCCTGGTCTACAAATAGTAATAGCTAACTCATCAGAGTCAGCAGGTAAGTCCAAACAAAGTTCGTCAAAATTGTCTTTGTCAAAAGCACCCAAACTTTCCCATGTTCCAGGAGTAGTTGGACTTTCTTGCCAAAAACAAATATTTCCTAAAGCATTACCGCATCCTTGTCTAGGAGAAAAACATACCTTAGGGATACAATCTTTAACCAACTCTGTTTTAGGAAAGTTTTTAAAGATAAAAGTACCACAACCACCATCCGTATCATTAGGACCAGCGTTACCAATACAAAAATCGTTATCCGCTGTATTATCCCAATTGGATAAATCAATTTCTAAGAATACTGGTAAACCTGTAACTACGTTTCCAGGTGCTGCATAGGATGGTTGGTCATCATTATTGTTTTTGCAATCTGTAAATTGTCCAAAACTCTCTATAGAAAAAAGCATGCTTAATAATAAGACTAGCTTCAATCCACGAAGGCTTTGTGTTTTAAAAAGTTGTTTTTGAATGCCCATTATATTTAAAATTTGGCAATAAGAAGTACTGTAAAATCTCATATCACTGTGAGGTTTTAAATTTTTCAATGTTTATATGTTCGGGAATATTTTTTCTATTCCTAATAGTAATTTATATTCAAAAGTGTTTAGTCTCCAAGCTCTGTACCCTATCACTTTCTTAATATCTTGTTAAAAAGAATTGATAGACATTTTACTACAAATACATCATAACACATTGATAATGTTATATTAATAGGCAAAATAAATTTTATATTTATTAGGATAAACTTACAAGAGTAGTAGCATTTGCATCGTGTGTTGAAAGCAAAATAAATGATAAATCCGTAGTACAGAGCATAAAAAAAACGATGCTATACAAACGTAATTTATATGTTATATCCACTAGAGGTTAGGGATATATCTACAGAAAAAATTTAACCTGGGAAGTAATGGATGAGTATAAAGAGTATATGGCTAGAATGGAAGTTTGTATGGATAACGTATTCCCTTAAAAGTGTTTTTAGAGGGAATAGGTGTACCCAATAAAATTGGATTAATGCTATTTAATTCTAAAAAATTAAAATGTAAATCAAAATTAAAAT
>CAZKXO010000095.1:0-11443 GCA_964556525.1 uncultured Saprospiraceae bacterium | reverse complement strand
CCGGATGGAACCAAGTATGCCTTATTTAATCAGTTCGACGGTCTGTACATTTATGACTTTGACAGGTCAGATGGGACACTAAGCAATGAGCAGCATTTACCTTGGGAGGATCCGGGAGATTATGATTCGGTATTTGCTACTTGCGAATGGAGCCCCAATTCTCGCTATCTCTACCTCTCCGAAGTAACTGACCTGTGGCAACTAGATACCGAGGCAGAGGCCCTAGAAGATGGACTGGTATATATAGCAGAATGGCAAGGTGGTGCTGATCGCTTACAACCGAGTTTCGGCATAGCTGCACTAGGACCCGATTGTCGCATATACATACGTGGAAAAAGCAGTGCAAACTCCATGCACATCATTCACAAACCTGATGAGCCAGGCCTAGCTTGTGACTTTGTAGAGCAAGGTATAAGGCTACCAGCTACGACATCTGCAGGCTCTTTCCCAAATTTTCCGCGCTTCCGTGTAGACGAGGAAGACAAGTGCGACCCCAGTATTGTGAGTATAGTCGGAGAGACAGTCTGGTGGCGACGTGATCTTACTGCCTATCCTAGTCCAGCAAGTGAGTATGTGACAGTGGAACTTCCAGAGGACACAGGCGGTCTATTATACATGCTGGACATGCAAGGACAGATAGTGCTGCGACAGTCTGACGCGAGGAGTCAGCAACGACTGGACATATCTGACTTGCCACCTGGAATCTATTCTATAGAGTTTATGCCAGAACAAAACGAGGAGCGGGTGGTGTATACTCGGCGAGTGATGGTGGAATAGGATGTGGATTGTTATCGAAGTGGAGATCGTTAGGACTTTAACTATTTTAGTGGTACTAAACTATTTAGCTTACTTAACTACTTTTCTATGTCATCAGCTAATTATATTACTCCTTTGCCTGAAGTCGCCAAGCAGTTCTTTGTGGATTTTCAAGGAAAAGGAAAAATCACAATGCTGAATCTTTTGAAATACAAGACAACGGCTGACTATTCAGAACTAGAGAATTTATCTCCGGACCAGGTCATTTCAGGAAAAGAAGCTTATAAAATATATGCGATGTACACTTTGCCACTTATTCAGAAAGTAGATGGGCAGGTACTATTTTTTGGTAATAGCAAGAACTATCTCATAGGTCCAGAAAACGAAAAATGGGATGCTGTCCTTCTAGTGCAATATCCCTCGGTAGAAAAATTTGTAGAATTTTCTAAGAGTCCTGAGTATCTCAAAACTGCAGGTCATAGAACTGCAGCACTGGAAGATTCTAGATTACTGCCTATGCTCCAGAATAATCAGTAGACACATGAACGCCAAAGTACATTGCGGGAAACTAGGAACCGAGCAGCTAGATGCAGCCTTGAGTCTAGGAGGATATGTGGAAAAGGCACCTGGCATTCTTAGTATAGCATACAGTGTCTACTCACTGGACAATCAACTCTTAGTTGTATTTGATGGCAACTATGATTTTTGTCATCTCCTCTTTATTATTATTGACATTCAACTGACAGCAAGCGACCCAGACATCAGTATAAAGGGCTATGTAGACACGAATGCTGATAATAAAATTACTGCTCATCTGAAAGGAGATAGAGTTTGTATATATACTACCATACAACAGCGCAAAGTCTTGAAGATCTTTCCTGATAAGGATCTGACAATTCTAAACTATGTAACAACTGAAAACAAAAATTATCTTATAGACAGTTATGACTTATCCTCTTCTACCTCAGAAGATGCATTTAAATATGATGAAAGTCTTCATGACACAACCCTTTACAAGCATCTGAAAGATGGTATATTTCTGTATGAAGACACTGATTTCGAAGCTGAATTCCTGGAGGACAATTAATAATTCCAGGTTATAACCATTCTGACAGCGCTAATTATCCGCGGCTCTAAGTTGCTTGTACAACTCTCCACGAAACTTATCATTCATCTCATAACCTGGTGCACGGACCGCATTATTCTGCGACATTATTATACCGACAAAGTTTCTTTTAGGGTCCGCCCAGAAATGGGTGCTTTCATACCCTCCTCCTATCCACAGCCCTGCATCTCCTTGTTCTTTTATGCGCATAGAATCACCACTGACCCAGAGATTATATCCGTTATACCCATAAGGATTATCTAGTTGGGTATGTGGGGCATGTATGTCCTGTACGGTTTCTGCATCTAGAAAGCGGTAGCCATTCAGAGTGCCTCTACTTAGCAACATTCTGACCATATCAGCATAACCGTCAGCAGTGCCTACCATGCCTTCACCACCTAGATACAACTTGTGACTCTCTATATAATCAGGCACATCGGGACCAAAAATGTCTAATTCACCTGCCTGAGCTTCTCGCAATATAGAATCTCTGCCAGTGAAGGTGGGCAATAAACTCTCATTGGGTGACAGCTTGTACTTAAGTCCTTCTATTTCTAGCGGATCTGTAATTCTCTCTTTGACTAGCTCGTCAAGGCGCATTCCTGCGGCTCGTTCTGCAACGATTCCTAGAACAGTTGTATTAGTACCATAGAAGTATCCAGAACCTGAATGCTGAACCAGAGGCAGCTTAGCTATTCTAGCAACCAGCTCATCAGAGTTGGCTGCCGTAGGTAAATTCTGTTCAGCGGCAAGTGCATCTAAGCAAGGATAGCCTGTCGTTGCGTAATAGAATCCTGCCTGATGATTTATAAGGTGGAGAACCGTCATGATGGAATCGTTAGGTACCAACTGGACGGGACAAGTATTTTCTCTATTGCCCCACGCATAATCCATCAGTGGTTTGCCTTCATTGGACACTGCAACTTGCAATGACTCAAATTCGGGAATGTACTGAGTGACAGGATCACTTAACTTTAGGAGTCCATCTTCTACCAAGTCTAAGGCCAGAGAAATCGTAATTATTTTAGACATAGACCAGATGCGGATCAAGGTAGAACCATCTACGGTTGTTGCAGGCAGTAAAGTGCTATTTACCGCGCTATGCTCATACAATACAGAACCATCTATATCTTCTAATCTGGCGTAGATGAACGGATAATATCCTTGAGTTACATAATGGTCAAGTAAGCCATCTAATTGCTTTTCATCAGACAGCATAAAAGCTGTGTTAGTAGTATCGGTATCTTTTTCTTGACAAGACTGGGTCAAGACCATCAGGGACAATACAAAGAGAATAATTTTGAAATTCATGAAGGATGATAAATGCATGAGTAATTCTTAAAAATACTTATTGCATTTGAACTTCTTACAATTCTATCTCTACAACAATTTCATTGCTAATTAATTTTATAGGAGTCGTTTTCTTAATCCGTTTCATTATGTGCTTGTCTTGAGCGCCAAATCCTTTAATTCCTGATGCCGGGTCATTTTCATATGAGAGTTTGACAGCATATTTTCCTGCTCCAGTTCCTAAAGAAGGATTTCCTATCCATTCATCCAATAACACTTTTACACCAGGTTCTAAGTTTATAATTTCACTTTCCTTTATTTTATTTATCATGCCGCAAAATCTCTCATCAGTGCGCAATTGGAACTTGTGTTCATAAGATGTTTGCTTATCTAGATTGATAGCTGACCATTTTATCATCGGTGTTCTTAATCCCGATTGGCTGCCGTCACCAGGCATGACCAGTTTTACAGATTCATTGCCGTTGTTTCTGATTTCCGCTTTAAACTGTGCAAAGGGTCTATCATGAGCAGGGCCTTGATAAAATATGGTGTCGAGCTCTATGAATAATTCCAAGTCGGCAGTATTAGTTATCAGCTCTGTCTTCGGGCACAGGGTCAAAGAGACTAAACCTAAACCCAGTCCAATCGTGATAATTATATACTTTATCATTTATGCAAAATTTAAATTAAGCATTGTTGCAAGTTAGGGCTAATCTCTGATTAGTTCTTGATTACTTTATCGGTGTGAGAATTTCCCAAGTTGTCCTCTATTTTGACAAGGTAGATTCCTGGCAAATAATCAGACAGATTTATTGAATTAGAATCTGAAACTTTGGAAAGGAATCGACCTTCCATGTTATATAAAGACAAGTTTTTGATTGGATATGGACTATCTATTTTTAAGATATCTGCTACTGGATTCGGTCTTAGCTCAAACTGAGGCTCTAGGGAAAGATCTGATGTAGAAGTCAGAAGACCACAATCTGACAGAGGCCCAATGCAATAATTCACAAGGCTGTAACTAAAACCTCCCCCTGTGAAGAAACAATCTGAGCCTTTGAAAATTCCTATACAAGTCCCAATGCCTTCAGTCATAGAAGTATAATCAGATCCACCAGTAATTTTATAGCCAAATCGATTGTAACCATACATTCTTATTGTATCTGCTTCTGTTATGACAGCTGGTCGAGCAAGCATACAATTATCTATGGAGTCTCCTACACTTAGAGTAAAATCGTATAGTAAATGTTCGGCAAATGCATCCAAGCTTCCCCAAGTGCATCTGGATTCTTCACTTATAAAAGTTCGTAGCTCGTCTTCAAATTCTGAAAATATGCCCCCATACACTTTTCTTTCGGCTATGTCATCTCGCATCAACCCAATAAGCTGACGTGTACTATTGAACAACCTATTTTCCTTGAACTTATAGGAATATATTTTTTTGTAACTGATGGAATTGACAACAGTATCTCCTTCTATTCTGTATGCAATAAATTCGCTAAAATTGGGATTTTCGTCGGTGTAGGCCATCAACCAGGTTGCACTATCTACAGCCATGGGAATATATTGTTGTGCTGTGAGAAAAGTAGAGCAAAGAAAAATGAAGAATAGTATTGGAAGTTGTTTCATCGATAATGTTTTTATTAAAGATAGAGTAAGATAATGGAACTGGCAATATCTATAGCGACAAGAGGTGATTTTGTTTTGGGAGACAACTTTGGCTTAGGTAACGCTGCATTCCAATCAAATTATGAGTTAATAAATATTCTTAGCTTACATTTCAAAAAATATTGTATCTCGTTTGGACAGCCAGCTCAAAAATTATCAGTACAAAAGGTTCTGCGCTTATGGTTTTCTAAAAAACCTAAGATTCTTCGATGCTTTTCTCTTATTGTTTTTTCTGGAGGTCGGACTAAGTTATACACAGATAGGATTACTATATGCTTTAAAGGAAATTGCAACAAATTTTCTAGAGTTTCCTTCAGGTCTTCTTGCAGATGCCTATGGAAGAAAGCGGTCCTTGCTTGCAGCTTTTTCTTGCTACATTGTAAGCTTTCTCATTTTTTATTTCTCTACTGGCTTCTGGGCACTGTCTTTGGCGATGTTGCTCTATGGTGTCGGTGAGGCTTTTCGTTCGGGTACACATAAGGGGATGATTATGGATTATCTGCAGAGCAAAGGATGGCAGGATCAGAAGATAAACTACTATGGACATACGCGATCTTGGTCTATGAAGGGATCTGCGATTTCGGCACTGATAGCTGGAGTTTTGGTTTTTTGGTCTGGTAATTATCGAATTATATTCTTATGTGCTTTTATTCCCTACCTATTGAATTTTTACAATATCCTCAGCTATCCTGAAGAACTGAATTTTGCCTCTAAAGAAAAAGCAGCTCGACCACTTCGTAAAGTATGGTTGCAGGCGTGGTCTGCATTTAAAGACCCAAAAGTTATATACCTGATTAATTCTTCTGGTCTTCATTCGGCTTATCTAAAAAGCATCAAAGATTACATACAGCCTCTGATGGTTCAACTTAGCATTTTGATTCCAGTCACTTACAGCATTACAGACAAACAAAAAACTGGACTGGTAGTGGGCCTCTGTTTTACAATCATCTACTTTCTTTCTTCTTGGGCTTCTAGGTCAGCTGGCAAGTTGACTGAATCCCGCATAAGCAAATTGGAAATAAAGACAATGAATCTTGGACTCATCACTGGACTTAGCTGTGGGCTGCTTTATCACTTTGGATGGCACATTCCTGCATTGCTTCTTTTTATAGGCATCTATCTCATTGAGAATACAAGAAAGCCGATTCTTACAGGCTACTTGACAGACAAGGTTTCTAATGTAATACTGACTTCAGTAATTTCGGCTGAGTCATTTTATAAGACGATTGTTACAGCTGGTATAGCCATCTTACTTGGTAGCTTGGCCGATAGTGTAGGTGTAGGGATGGGTATAGCTGTAGTATCTTCATTCTTATTGATCATTTCTGTTTTACTTTCTCTGACCAATAAATAATTAGTTTTTCTCAACGAACTTTACCCTTACAATAAGCATACTCTTCTCGACCCTATCTCCTTAAGGAGAACAAAAACGAATCTTGATATTTAGCATCAACATTATTCGTATTTTGGATTCTTTACAATCAAAAAATTAGATGCCATCCATAAGCAAAAGTATTTTCATTGCTGCAGTTGTCGCCACAATTGTCTTGTGGTCTTGTCGTCCAAGTGAACCAGAACAAAAATTAGTAGCTGATTCTATAGCAGAAGTACAGGAGTCTCCTCCTGAAAAAATCCAACAAATATCTAAGGCTACAACTGACTTCAAACTTAGAGATAAAAAAACGCATGCTCTGCATATCATCTGTGAGTCTATCACCAAAGAACTACTAGATAGTCTTATTATTTCCATATATAAATTCAACAAGTCTAACTATCCAGATCGAAAATTTTCAGTAGCCCACTCCGATCTATATGGAAGCGAAGACACTAGGGATGTCACCATTGCTACTTTCGACAATAAGCCAGCTGGCATGGAATATTATAAAAAGCTTATGGATTTGTTTCTGTCTTATCCATCTTATGTCAGTCTCAAGAACAGCAGTTATATCATCCATAATTCCAATGCAAGCCTAATGAGGCAAAGCTCGTGGAAAGATTATCATGCCTTCTTTAAGGAAGCCTACTTAAGCAAGGAAAAAAATGCTTTCAGAAATAATTTTGACCCAGCTACTCTGTATTCAGACCAAGACACCACTGGATACTATATATGTTTTTCTGCTGACACAAAAGACAGCACTGATGTTGCTGCAGCACGGGAAAACATCAAATCTTTCAACAGGTTACATTATGGTGACCTCAGCCTCCGTGTTTTTCCAATGTCCCTGCAAGAAGAAAGGAACAAAACCCTATATAGTATATCCTCATTCCAGAAGAAATCGTTAGCTCTGGAGTACCTTCATAAGATAACAGAGCATTTTGCCTTATCGGCATCAGAGGTATTCTACATTTCTAGATCTAATTACTTTACCCTATTACAAGAAGAAACAACAGAAGAATATATGCAGTTCTACACAGCTAACATACCAGAATAGCGCAGCTCAGTCTCTACATCACGTGTCTATTTCGGTTTGAAAACTACCTTTTTCTTGCTGAAATCAGCTGCCGCATTTATCACTTTCAGATACTCAGGAAACTGTTCTGCTGGATAAGTATCATGATCATAGAGTTCATCTATAATGACAGTAACTTTATCACCTTCTCTGCTATGAGAAGACTTAAAATAAAAGGTATAATCTCCGTTAGAACCATCCACGTTCATATCTAGGTCTTCTAGATTAGACACTTCGAATGAAGGAGGAATATTAAAGTAAATTTCATACTGGAATCTACGTGCAAAATTACTATTGATCGGTGTTTTTCTGGTAGAGCCCTCTTCATTATACATCTGTGTCTGCGGGCCTATAAGAGCTCCAGCATTCAGAATATAATTGTGCCCTGCCTTTTGCCAGAAGTCATCATTCTCTATCTCGCAATAAGCTTTCAAGGGACGCTGTGGAAAATCCAGTTCGTCGGTATTTTCAAACTTTACAGAAGACATCACCAACTGGTCTGTATAAGTATGCAAAACATAGCCATAGAATTCTTCTCTGAAATCTTCTTCTACAGTCTGGAAATAAGGCTGAAAATTTCTGGCAATATGTCCTGTCTTTTCGGTTTCTACATTTATCTTGATATCATCGAAGTCATCTATGATATCTACATTGATTATTGCTTTGGTTAAGTTATCAGAACCTTTTGTAGTAGGAATCATTTTTACTTTTCCTGTGGCCGTAGTTGTAGAACCCACTTCTCTGCTTCTAATAAAAAGTCCTGGATGGTTCTGGTATTCTGTATCAAAATATTGCAGACGGCTGAAGGCATCACTAGGATCTAATGCTACCTTGATTTCTGGAATATAGAGCAACGTTTTATTTAGAAACAAATAATTTTCAAAATTCTTGTCAAACTCTACTTGAGTCTTATCACAAGTAACGATCATCTGACAGCTCATACCGACATTGTACAGATATTCAATGTATAATCGCGTCGCTCCAAAAATATTAACTGCTTTTTGTTTGAAAATGCCATCCACATTTTCCAATGTGACTTCTTTGTTGTTATTTATGAAAGTAAAATTCTGCTTTATATAGTTTTCAATTTTTAAGGCCTTCAGTGTATCTGAGTCTGTCTCCTTTATGCCGATGTTCTTATACGATTTGGCTATAGACTTAAAGGCAGACTTGCTTAGGGGTTCATTCAGTCCTCTGTTTCCGACCACCTGACTGTAGTAACCAAAACTATTGACGTCATTAGAGCCTTGAGCAATATTTCTGTTGAGTTTGAAAATCAAATACTCTTTATGGGAATCAGCGTTAGATAAAGTTTCGGGCTCGTACCTAGGGATATGGTCTGCGGTTATAGTATGCGTTACTCTTTCGTCACTCTCCACTGAGACAAACTCTTTTTTGGAATTGTACACTTTAAATTCCATCTCCAGATGCTCAGGAGCGATGTACTCAAAGGTATAGTCGTACACTGGTTGGTTTTTCTGAATATAGAATAACCTTCCGAAAAAATTTGGATAGACCTGGGTCTTAATTAGCGCTTCTATCTCACTGCCTATCTTGAGATCTTCTATGGCATAATAGAGATATTCCGTTCCAGATTCTTCGTGCACACCTGTTTTGATATCCTTCTCATTGAGTTCTGTCACTGAGCCATCGGGTTGTATGACCCTTATCATGATCTTATTGTGCTTATCGTTTTTATCTTCTTGCGGTATATAAATTTTATTGTTGGTTTCTACTGCTTTATCGCTATTGAGATACAACTTGTAATGTTCTACATTCAGTTGTTGGTTTCCCGATCGCACCTCAGAGTTAAATTCTAAGTAGTAGTGGTATTTGGTATACAAGGCTTCCTCTTCAGACAAAGAATCAGGCAAAACATAAGGTGTAGGATTTTTATCCCAGCTATAATCTTGATACACATAATCTTGTGCAGTGAGGCCTCCTAAGAGTACAAGCTGTACAAAGCTAACTAGTATTGTAGTCTTATTTTTTAGTAAGTATGATGTTCTCACGATATGATTTTTTTAAATCTTTTATAAAGGTGTTCCATTTAGAAAAATCTTCTGGCTCCAACCAGATAGAATCAAGACAGAGGTCATAACTGTATGTGACTTCAGAATTATCTTCTTTGTACTTTATCGAGCAACTAAACTGATCATCGCCAAAAGTCACATCATCAGGCATATAGGAAACTTCGTAGCCCTGCGGCACTTCCAGTACATAGTTTTTGGTAAAGTTCATTGTCTGTCGGAAATCTACTGCTTGTGTTCTTCTTTCTGGCATCTTTTGACCTTCGAGAACTTTATCCAGATTCATATTGACATAGATTTCATCGCCTGCTTTTGCTAAGTACTCGTCTATGGTTATATCGTAATTGATATCCAGTGGCCTAGAGTCGTGTTGTGCAGCTATATTTGTAACGGTAGACTTGTTAGATCCTTTGGCAAAATAGGTTTGGTAGCGCTTCTCCAGTTTATCTCTAGTCATCCTACCAAAGATGTACATGTATTCCGTTAACTGATAGCCATCAAGTTTGATATTAAAGTGACCGACGAGTTGCTCTCCTTCTATACGCAGTCTGCAATCTTCAGAATTTAGATTGGCCGAACAAGCTGTTACTCCAGATTCTAAAACATTGTACGTCGAAGGACCCTGATAGACCAGCACTTGCTTCTCCTGAATATTAGGTGGAACCAATCCAAAAGGCAGATACTCATGAGTTGCATCCAGATAGTAATATTTATTTTCCTCTTCTGACTTGTACACAGCTATCATATGATTATCAATGAAGGTGCCACAAGCATCGGTATAATTATATGGCAAGTCCCGGGTACCTACCCAAGCAAAGTGTCCTTTGATTCCGGCATGATCTAGCATGCTCACGATAATAGAAGACATATCTTTACAATCACCGAACTTTCGGTCATAGACCAGCTGAGGATCTCTAGGAATAAAACCACCCATATTATCTTCAAAGGCGATGTACTTAATATTCTGTTTTACCCAACTATAAATGGCTGCTACTTTTTCCTTTTCAGAACTGATCCCTCGGGTGATAGAATCTACTTTGGTTCCGAACTCTTTTTTCGTCTCCATGTCTACCTCATCGATAAATTTGCTGTAGGTAGAAAACAGGTCATTCAAGTTGCCCATTACTTTTTTCTTCTTGTCATTTACTTCATAAGAGGCGATGGCCAAGGCTATATGAGGCACTACTGCCTGAAAAGATCTTCCGCCAGCTTCTAAGTCTACCGTTTCTATATCCTTGAGTTGTAGTTCTTTGATAATCTTGCCTCCTTTGGTAGAAGTCTTAAAATTCAGAGGTTGCTCATGATTAAACTCATGTATCAGCAAATCTACTTCCTTGTCATAGATCAGCTTGATATTCATTTCCTTCATGGGGACATAATTGGCCATATAGATGGAGGGCATAAATATGGGATCTTGGATATCATAAGTATAATTTGCCTTACATATGGTGCCTTCTCTTACGTAGGGATAATTAAATTGTACGGCATAAGAGTCATCATAAAAATATCTGTCTGAGATCGTTTTTATGGTATTAAACTCTCTGACCTTATACGAGCGGTATTTACTGCCTTTTGGAATTTCTACTTCAGCAGAAACGTCTATTATTTCATTGGCATTATAATAAGGCAAGGATTCCTCTTCGAACTGTTTCGCATTTTCTGTAAGTAATATCTTACTTTGCTTCCTGTGTTCCTTGATGTCTAGCTCACCATCTTTAATTTCTATTCTCACCTCTACATCATAATTCAGATAGATCAGTTCTTTCTTGGGGTATTGTTCCTTCAGTGCAGCAAGGTTAACTTTCTGCGTATAAGCATATTGCGATAGTCCAAGGGCAAGCAGTATGCAAATCAGTTTTCTAGTTGTAATCGTATGGTACATCGCCTATATATCTTATTGTTAGTATAACTTTTTCATTTTCATCTGGTTCTGATGGGCCGTCATCACTTGAACAAGACATGCAAAATGCAGCGCATGCAAAAAGAAGGAGGATTTTTTTAACTTGGGTCATAGCTCATTTTTGTGGAAGATAATTATTTTTCGGTAAAAGAAGCAATTAAGAAGAGTTCTCTTACTTCTTTTTTCCAATTGGTGAATCGTCACATTTTAAATCGCCAACAACATATTGCATACCGTCTAAAAA
>CAZKXO010000094.1:0-11444 GCA_964556525.1 uncultured Saprospiraceae bacterium | reverse complement strand
GGATTACTCTTCCAAATCATATATTTGTATTAAAAAATATTATAATGTAAAACTATGAAAATATATCATAATCCTCGATGTACTAAAAGCAGAGAAACACTAAAAATCATAATGGATCAAGGTCTCGAACCCGAGATAATATTATATCTAGATAACCCAATGAAAGCAACTGAACTGAAAGAGCTCATCAGAAAACTTGGCATTACGGCTAAAGAACTGATTCGCACCTCAGAAAAGATTTATAAAGAAGAATATAAAGGCAAGAAAATGACCGAAACCCAATGGATCAAGGCAATGATTACCTATCCCAAATTGATGCAAAGACCTATTGTTGTGAAGGATAAAAAAGCAGTTCTTGGTAGACCTCCCGAAAATGTATTGGATCTATGCTAGCTGTTCCTTCAAATACTCAATAATTGCTGATAAGTCTTGAGGATGAAAATATTTAGCAGCTAACTGATTTCGATTCCAAGTCATCTGCCTTTTAGCATATCTCCTCGTATTTTTCTGAATTTCAGAGATTGCTACGTCTAGGCTCCATTTACCTTCTAAATAGCTAAAAACTTCGGTATACCCAACAGTCTGCAACGCCTGAGCAGATTTAAATTCTAACAGCTTTTCTACCTCATTGACCAATCCCTCATCTATCATTTGCATGACCCTAGTATTTATCCTTTTATACAATTGTTCTCTATCCATATCTAGAACAATATATATGGGCTCGAAACCTCTGACTACTTTGTCTTTACTCAAAAAACTGCTGAATGGATGTCCTGTCTGCCTGATTACACTGAGCGCCCTAATTACCCTTCTTGGATTATCAATACTTATATTCCTGTGATAGGTTGGATCTTTATCTAGAAGTTCTTTTTGTAATAATTCAATACCTCTATATTCCAATTCTTCATTTAGTTCTTTAACAATACTTATAGACACTTTAGGAATCTCATCGAGACCTTCACAAACTGCCTTAATATATAAGCCAGTTCCACCACAAAGTATAGCAGGTCCCCCCGTATCTGCTCTTGCTTCAATAAGGTCCAGAGCTTCTCGCATATAAGTACCAGCAGAGTAGTTTTCATGTATAGAAATATGGTCTACCAGTTCCATCTTGCCTTGTATAATCTCTTCCTTTGATGGTTTTGCCGTTCCTATTGCTAACTCTTTATATACTTGCCTACTATCTGCTGAGAGAATATACCCATCCAGATTTTGAACAAGTTCCATAGCAATATTTGTCTTGCCTATAGCTGTAGGGCCAGTAAGTACAATAATTTTATGTTGCTCAGACTTAGTCATCAAATTATGAATGAGTATATTCAATTTTGGTAAAAATCTAAAGGCTCTAAACTAAATAGTTATGCTGAGAATTATAGTTCTAATCTTAATTGCCTTATGCTTAGCGCAATGTAATACAGGTCCCACTTCAGCTAGCACAACAGTGGATAATAATTCAAAGCCATCACAAGAAAAAGTTGCTGAATATGCCATGGTAATTCATGGAGGTGCAGGTACAATTCTAAAGAAAAATATGACTGATGAAAAGGAAGCTGCCTACAATGAAGCCTTAGAGAAAGCTCTATCTACTGGAGAAGAAATTCTAAAAGCTGGTGGATCTAGTCTGGATGCTGTTGTTAAGACAATTATGCATCTTGAAAATTCACCTCTTTTCAATGCAGGCAAAGGTGCGGTTTTCACTAACTCGGGCACTAATGAACTAGATGCTTCTATAATGACAGGCAAGGATAAAAGTGCAGGAGCAGTAGGTGGAGTCACAAATATCAAGAATCCTATCACTGCCGCTAGGGCAGTAATGGAAGAGTCCGAACATGTAATGATGGTGGGTAAAGGCGCTGAAACGTTTGCTGTAAATCATGGGATAGAAACTATAGAACCAGCCTATTTTAAAACAGAAAGTCGATGGAATTCACTCCAAAAAATACTTGAAAAAGAGAAAGTTATCGGTGACAATTCCAACTCAAACCCAGATAATAAATATGGAACAGTAGGCGCGGTAGCTTTAGATAGAGCAGGCAATATAGTTGCAGGGACTTCTACTGGTGGCATGACAAACAAAAGATATAATCGGATAGGGGATAGTCCTATAATAGGCGCAGGTACCTATGCAGACAATGCAACATGTGGTGTTTCTTGTACTGGACATGGAGAGTATTTTATAAGGTATGCGGTGGCTCACGATGTAGCTGCAATGATGGAATATGGAGAGACATCTTTAGATGATTCAGCGAATGAAATAATAAATAACAAACTCAAAAAAGCTGGGGGTTCTGGTGGTCTTATTGCTTTGGACAAATATGGAAATATCTCTATGCCTTTCAATACTGCTGGCATGTACAGAGGATATGTTACAGATAAGAAACGATATATCGGTATCTATGAAGAGTAATAAGGCCATCTTGACCGAACTTTGTGCTCTACAATTCTAATCTTCCATTAAATTAAAATAGATTTGTAATTCATTGATTTATAGAGAAATATTTATGGATTTTATCAAAAAACATTGGATACATCGATCTGCGATAGTAATCTTTTTGCTTTCCACAATGATTATTTTTTTTCCGTCTTTCCAAGGACAAAAATTGGAAGCAGGTGATTTTACGCAATGGTGGGGAATGGCTCAAGAATCTCGTGACTTCAAAGAAAAAACTGGAGAGAATACTTTATGGACAGGAAGTATGTTTTCAGGTATGCCTAACTATTATATCGACTTTCAACAAACCAAAGACCCCATAGATTATATAGCCAAAGTTCTAAGAGCAGGATTTGATAGTGAGGTAGGAAAATTTATGTCAGGTTTATTAGCCTTCTATTTTTTGCTGATTATGTTAGGTGTTAATCCATGGTTATCTATAATCGGTTCCTTGGTCTTTGTCTATTCTACCAATAATCTTGTCTTGCTCAATGCTGGTCATTTCACCAAGATCTCGACGATTATGACAGCTCCTTATATTATCGCTGGGGTATTGCTTGCCTATAGGCGTAATATGCTATTGGGAGCACTGATCTTCCTCATAGGAATGTCTCTAAATCTAAAAGCCAATCACCCTCAAATGACCTATTATCTAGGTTTGGTCATGGGTCTTTTTGTTGTTTCTGAACTTGTTGCTGCGATTAAAGAGAAAAAAATGACACAATTCGCGAAAGTATCTGGTCTTTTAGCTCTCGCAGGTCTCATTGCAATAGGAACAACATTTAATAGGACTCTACCCATTTTAGAGTATTCCAAGGACACCATGAGAGGTGCGCCTATTCTTCAGAAAAGTAAGTCTAATGATTCTAGTAGTAAAGTAGATGGCTTAGCCTGGGATTACGCTATGAATTGGAGCAATGGAACCAAAGATCTACTCTCAAGTTGGATTCCTTTAGCAGTAGGTGGCAGTTCTGGGGAAAAAATCTCAAATGATTCAAATTTTGCTAAAGCCTTGAGAAAAAAAGGAATCCCTACAAGAGCTAATTTGCAGGCACCCTTATATTGGGGTAGCCTACCTATCACTAGCGGTCCGATTTATTTTGGTGCGGTAATATTTTTCCTCTTTTTTCTTGCAGCTTTTTCTGTAAAAGGAAGTATAAAGTGGTGGGTAGTAGCTGCAGTCATTATGACGTTTTTCCTATCGATGGGAAAGAACTTTGAACTGTTTAATAAGTTCTTCTTCAACTATGTTCCTTTATTCAACAAGTTTAGAACACCAAACTCTGTTTTATCGGTTACGGTTATAATAATACCGTTACTAGCAACATTAGGTTTACAAGATTTTATAAAGAATAAGAATATATCCAAATCGCAGTTTTTGATTCCAGGTGTAGGATTCATTATTCTGACTTTGCTTATAGGTGTTTTGGGGCCTGGCATTTTTGATATGAGCAGTCCTTCGGACGCAAGTTTAGCTCAGGCAGAGATAGATCCAAATAGTATAATTTCTGACAGAGCCAGCTACTTAAGATCCAGTTCCATCACCTCTGCACTTCTTATGACCTTAACTATGGGTATAATGTGGCTTTATGCTAGGGGTAAGGTAAAGATGGTACTATTATTAAGTATAATAGCTGTATTGTCCATAGGTGATCTTTTCTTTGTAAACAATAGATATATCAGTTCTGACAACTACAAATCGAAAAGACAATTTGAGGCAAACTATACACCACGTGCAGTAGATACTCAGATTCTAAAAGACGCCGATTTGAGTTACAGAGTTTTTGACAATACCATAAATACATTTAATTCATCCTTCTCTTCCTACTTTCATAAAACCATAGGTGGTTATCATGCAGCTAAGTTGCAGAGGTATCAGGATATCATAGAGTATCACATAAGCAAGAGTAATATGAATGTGATCAACATGCTAAATACAAAGTACTTTATCACAGGACAACAAGGTCAGGAGGAAGCAAGATTAAATTCAGCAGCTATGGGTAATGCCTGGTTTGTCAATTCAGTCAAATTTGTTCCTGATGCTGATGCAGAGATAGAGGCGCTTAACAGTTTTGATCCATTAGGTGAAGCCATTGTACATGAAGAATTCAGGAATGAACTAAGTTCAACTACCTTCAAAAAGAATGGAGTCATTCGTATGATTTCATATGCTCCTAATAGACTAGTTTATGAAAGTAACACTAATTCAGCACAGTTAGCTATCTTCTCAGAAGTATGGTATGGACCTAATAAGGGATGGAAAGCCTATATAAATGGAGAAAGAGTAGATCACATCAGATCTAACTATGTATTGAGAGCAATGGAAGTCCCTGCTGGACAAGCGGAGATAATCTTCGAGTTTGACCCCGATAGTAATAAGAGAGGTAAGCTTATTTCTCTGATTTGTAATCTGATCTTCTTGATAGCAACTTGTCTATATTTCTGGAAGACTTGGAAGGAGAATAAAGTCTAGTTGCTAAGAATAGATAGTTTCTAATATCTTTGTCAGCCAATGCATAAAGGCAAACAGATACTAAGTCCAGATCGTTTCAAAATTACACTGCTAAGACTTGCAAGTGAAATAATAGAAAACTACGATGATCGGGAACCTATTAATATTGTCGGTATCCAGGAAAAAGGTGTCATTCTTGCGGAACGACTTATCAAACTCATACAGCAAGAAGATAACAAAAGAAAGATAAATCTAGGTAAGCTAGACATCACTTTCTATCGTGATGACTTTCGTATGAGACAGACGCCACTTACTGCCAATGCCACAGCTATTGATTTCGATATAGAATCAAAAAAAATCCTTCTTATAGATGATGTACTCTATACAGGCAGAACGATTCATGCCGCAATATCAGCCTTGCAAGATTTTGGTAGAGTCGAAAAGCTTGAGTTATTGACTATGGTAGATAGAAGATTCAATAGGCATCTACCTATCAGATCTGATTACACTGGACTACAAGTCGATGCCGTAGATGAATCTTATGTTAGGGTGCAATGGGAGCATCTGGATGGAGAGGATAAAATTTTAATTTTTTCAGCCAACAAGAACTGATAGATGAGTGAAGGGACCTTAAGCACCAAACATCTTCTGGGTATAAAACATCTAACAAAAGAGGATATAGAGCTTATTTTTTCGACGGCACAAAAATTTAAGGATGTTATCAATCGACCTATCAAGAAAGTTCCTTCTCTAAGAGACGTAACAATTGCAAATCTTTTTTTCGAAAATTCTACTAGAACTAAGTTATCTTTTGAGCTAGCAGAAAAAAGACTATCTGCAGATGTCATCAATTTCTCATCATCTAACAGCTCAGTCAAGAAAGGAGAGTCACTATTAGATACCGTCAATAATATCTTATCTATGAAAGTAGATATGATAGTTATGAGACATCCCGCTCCTGGAGCACATCACTTTCTATCACAACATATAGATGCACAAATTATAAATGCAGGTGATGGTACACATGAGCATCCGACACAGGCCTTACTGGACGCTTATTCCATGAAACTTGCTGTGGGCAAGCTCAAAGGAAAAAAGGTCTGCATCTTTGGTGATATCATGCATTCCAGAGTTGCTTTAAGTAATATCTATTGCCTACTTAAACTAGGAGTCAAGGTCAGAGTCTGTGGACCACCTACACTTATACCAAAACATATTAGATCCTTAGGCATAGAAGTATCATATGATCTAAGAGAAAGCTTGGAATGGTGCGACATTGCCAATGTGCTCAGAATCCAACTAGAACGCCAAGACATAAAGTACATTCCTTCTTTGAGGGAGTATAGTATCTATTATGGAATAAACAAAAAACTACTGGATAGTTTATCAAGCAAGAAAGTCATCATGCACCCAGGACCTATAAACAGAGGTATAGAACTGGATAGTGATGTAGCAGATAGTGAGCACTCCATAATTTTACAGCAAGTAGAGAATGGGGTAGCAGTTAGGATGGCTGTGCTTTTCTTATTAGCTAATCAAAGAGGCGCGGTGCCGAAACTTCAGAATTAAAAATATATTAAAGTCATGGTTTATATAGATAAAGTGGTGGCTTCTCAATGTTATTTGTAATATGAAAAAGATAGTCCAATTAGTACTTTTTTTTAGCTTTTCGGCTTCAGCATTAATAGCTCAGTACGATATTAATATAGATATAGCCAATTATGAGAATGATACACTTATCGTCGGCTACTATTATGGTGACAAACAACTGGTGCATGATACTTTGTATGCTGAAAAAAAGGGAAAATTCAAACTTCATGGAGAAGATACCTTAGCCAATGGTCTTTACATGCTACTCACTATCCCAGATAATGAGTTCATACAGTTCAATGTGAATGAGAATGAGAAGAACTTTGATATCGCCTATGATCTCAAAAACAAAGGAGAATTGAAATTCAAGGGTAGTAAGGACAATCAACTCTTTCAGGACTACATGAAAATGCTTGGTGATCTGAGACCTAAAGCACAGATGCTCAGAGACACCATTGCCATCTTAACTGAGGCCAATCAAGATTACAGCAAATTTGATAAGGAGCTCGATGTATTGGACAATGAAGTTATAAGTGCTCAGAAAAACATAGTAGAGAAGCACCCCAATACGATTTCTGCACTAATATTGAAATCTTCGGAAGATATAGATGTTCCAGATTTTAAGGATGCTGAAAACCCTCAGTTTGAAAGATTTAAATATTATAAAGCA
Organism: uncultured Saprospiraceae bacterium; assembly: GCA_964556525.1. Classification (GTDB taxonomy): domain Bacteria; phylum Bacteroidota; class Bacteroidia; order Chitinophagales; family Saprospiraceae; genus RFSX01. The sequence continues at coordinate 4,301 of CAZKXO010000094.1, read as the reverse complement.
CATTATTTCGACAATCTAGATCTAGCAAATCCTCTGGCCTTGAAAATTGGAGTGCTACCAAATAAGGTAGACACCTACCTGGAAAAGCTCACTGCCAATCATCCTGACAGTATATCACATAGTATAGATGTACTGCTTGCGAAAATGCAGCCTGCTGAAGATACTTATAGATTTTACCTCAGTACTTTTCTGAGTAGATACGGGAATAGTAAGATAATTGGCTACGATGCCGTATATGTTCATCTGGTGGACAAGTACTACAATAATGGAAAAGCACCTTGGGTAGAAGAAGAAAATCTTATTAAAATAGTAGATAATGCCAATAAGATAAGACCTGCACTAATTGGAAAAATAGGTTCTGACCTTACAGTTTTTGAGGAGGATGGAGTTACTCCTGTGACCCTAAGCGAAATAGAATACGAATACCTAGTATTACTTTTTTGGGCACCTGAATGTGGTCATTGTTCTAAGATGATGCCTGATTTTGTAGCTTTTAATGAGCATTGGAAAAGTGCCGGCGTCAAAACTTTTGCGATATGTACAAAGCACAAAGACAAGACAAAGAATTGCTGGGAGAGTCTGGAGGATAAGAATATGCTTGGCTTTATTAATGGTGCCGATGAACATCATCTTTCCAGATTTAAGTTAAAATATAATGTTGTAAAAACCCCTAAGGTATTTATCCTGGACAAGAACCGGGAAATCCTCATGAAGAATCTTGGAGCTGACCAATTAGACGTTGTCATGAGAGACATATTTACCAGAAATGGTCAAGAAAATCTACTCCCTGCTGAAATGGAAAAAACTGCACCTGAAAAAAAAGATACGAATAAGACCGTACCTGGTCAAGAAGTCAAACAACGCAGATAGATTAACTATAAGTAGCTAGTGTTTTTTTAATTCTATTCATTGCTTCTGTGAGAATCTCATTAGATGTCGCGTAAGATATTCTAAATGAATTCTTGTCACCAAAAGCAGTTCCTGTTACAGCAGCTACATGGGCTTCATCTAAGAGTACATCTATAAACTCATCAGCATCATTTATCCTTCTGGTACCATTGGACTTGCCGAAGAATGATGAGATTTCAGGGAAAAAATAGAAAGCTCCCTGCGGATCATTGACCTTCATTCCCGGTATTGATTCCAAAGCACTTTTTACTAGATTCTTCCTCTCTATAAACTTGTCCTTCATAAAGGATAGTTGAGAAGGGTCTTGTGCTAGAGCATAAGCTGCTGCAGCCTGACCGAATGCAGTTGCGCCTGAGGTAAATTGTCCTTGTACCTTAGAACATGCCGCTGCTATCCACTTTGGTGCTGCCATATATCCTAATCTCCATCCTGTCATGGCAAAACCTTTAGACATACCATTTACAGTTATGGTTTTCTCTGCCATTCCAGGCATAGTTCCTATACTCGGATTCTTTTGGTTGAAAGATATGTACTCATATATCTCATCTGACAAAACATATAAATCAGGCTTTGTCTTTATAACCTCAGCAAGAGCAGCCAATTCTGCTTCACTATAGACACTACCGGTAGGATTACTAGGGGAAGAGTAGATTATAAGCTTGGTATTATCATTGATTGCAGATCTTAGCTGATCAGCAATTACTTTGAAATCTTGGTCTATGCCAGCATAAAGGGCCACAGGTGTTCCTCCTGCAAACTTTACTATCTCGAAGTAGGAGACCCAGTATGGTGTAAAGATGATAACCTCATCTCCTTGATCCAATAACGACAAGCATACATTGGCTATACACTGTTTCGCACCATTAGATACAACAATCTGATCAGGTGTATAACTTAGTTTATTGTCTCTTTCTAGTTTATTACATATTGCTTCCCTAAACTTTAATAAGCCTGGGACTGGTGTATACTTGGTTTGTCCATCATCTAAAGCCTTCTTTGCAGCTTCCTTGATAAAGTCAGGTGTATCAAAGTCTGGTTGTCCAAGACTGAGACTAATGACATCTATTCCTTGAGCCTTAAGTTCTCTAGCTTTCTGTGCCATTTTAATAGTCGCAGACTCTGACATACTTTGCAACTTGTTAGAAAGAAGATGATTTGACATATTATAAATTTATTTAACTCAAAAGTATAACTAAGTTTATCAATGAAACAGTAATAATCCTATTTTAGAATAATAAATCCATTTCTATGAGTAGTCAGATTCAAGTATTTGTGACAGGGGGTACCTTCGATAAGGAGTATAATTATATTACTGGGCAATTGTACTTTAAAGATACCCATCTGGTTGAAATGTTTGATTTAGGTAGGTCTACACTGGATTTAAACATTAAAACCCTTATGATGATAGATAGTCTGGAAATGACAGATAAGGAGCGAGAAGATATAGCTGAGAATTGTGCGGAAACCAATTCTAATAAAGTAATCATTACTCATGGAACAGATACTATGGTAGAAACCGCTAGATATCTTGCAAATAGAAACATTGCTAATAAGACTATTGTACTCACAGGAGCTATGGTGCCTATAGCTTTTGGTACCTCTTCTGATGGATTTTTCAACCTTGGAAGTGCTCTAGCTTTTGCACAAACTTTAAATCCAGGAGTATATATCTCCATGAATGGACGTTACTATTATTGGAACAAAGTGAGAAAGAACAGAGAAACGGGATATTTTGAAGCTATAAGTTAAAGATACTACGTAATATATTGGATATCAGGGTTAAATACATAGAATAAATTGTACATATTCAAGTTTAGCCTATCTATTCTTCTAACTTAGAGTTAACTTTGCATTTTTTAAAAGAACTGACATTGTCTATGAAACAATTTGTATTAATCCTACTATTTACAACGCTTTTTCTAAGTTCGGTAGAGGCCCAGAATCCGAAGTACCCTTATGGTATCTCCTTCAAATCTCTATTTATGGATTATCAGTCTCAGAATGGAGGTTCCCTTACAGACTTTTCATCTTATCACCATGGTTTTGAAGTAGGATTGCATAAGAATATAAGTGACAATCTAAATATTGTGTTACCCATAAAAGCAGGTGTAGTGAACAGCCACAACACAGAATTTGAAAATTGCTTTCATAAGAATGTCTATGGTGCTGATTTACAAGCACAGTACCAGTTTCTGAGACCTGAGGCTAAAATTGTGCCTTATGTCATGGCTGGTGTAGGAGGGGTTCTGGAAGATGCAGGAGATTTTAACATCCAAGTTCCTTTTGGTTTTGGTCTCAATTTTCATGTTAGAGACAATGCATATTTCAATTGGCAGTCTGAGTACAGAGCTTCTATAGCAGATGATAGAAACAACCTTCATCACGGCATAGGGTTTGTCTATCTATTTGGCGCTGAAACAGACATGGATGAGATGATTCCTCCTTCAGAAGAGATGACAAAAATAGATAGCGATGGAGATGGCTTGGAAGATGACCTTGATCTTTGCCCTCAGATAGCAGGTCCTGTAGAGCTAAAAGGTTGTCCTGACGGTGATAATGACGGTATTCCTGATTATAGAGATGATTGTCCCGATCTTGCTGGAATAGGTATCTTCAAAGGATGTCCAGATACAGATGGTGATGGCATTTCAGATAACGATGACGAATGTCCAAATAAAGCTGGGACAAAAGAAAGAAATGGTTGCCCTGACGTAGATCCTTCAGATGTTATAAAAGAAAAAATAGTAGACGCAGACAGAGATGGAGATGGTGTAAAAGACAGTTTGGATAGTTGTCCAGATGTCAAAGGAGATGGTCCTGATGGTTGTCCTAAGAAGATTGCAGTTGCAGACAGAGATGGTGATGGTGTTGCAGATAGTTTTGATAAGTGTCCAGATAGTCCAGGTATAGCAGCCTTTGGTGGTTGTCCAGATACTGATGGTGACGGAATAGATGATAGTAGAGATAAATGTCCTAATACTCCAGGTACGGTCGCAGCAGGTGGTTGTCCAGAAATAACAAAGAATGATTTGTCTACTTTGGAAGTAGCTATGAGAGCTGTATCATTCGATACTGGACAAGCTACCATGAAAGGTGAATCTTATGAAGTACTCAATCAAGTAGCTCAACTCATGAACAGATACCCAGATTACAATCTAGTAATAGAAGGGCATACGGACAATGTAGGAAGCGCTATTAATAACCAGCTACTGTCTGAAAGAAGGGCTCAAGCTTGTTATGAGTACCTTAGAGATAAGGCATTTATCAGTCCTACTAGAATGACACATACAGGTTATGGAGAATCTAGACCTGTAACATCTAATGATACTTTAGAAGGTAGAAGATTAAATAGAAGAGTAGCTTTCAGTCTGATTCCTAGGTAAAGATCGAAG
>CAZKXO010000093.1:0-11638 GCA_964556525.1 uncultured Saprospiraceae bacterium | reverse complement strand
TATGATAAAAGTAATAGGAGTAGGAGGTGGAGGGTCTAACGCAGTGGCCTATATGTATAAACAAGGTATCCATGGCGTAGACTTCGCTGTATCCAATACTGATAAGCAGGCACTAGATGTCAGCCCTGTGGGAAATAAGGTTCAGTTGGGACCTAGTCACACAGAGGGCCTGGGCGCTGGATCTATACCTGAAGTAGGAAAGCAAGCTTGTATAGAATCTATAGATGACGTTAGGAAATTTTTGGAGAACGATACAAAGATGCTTTTTATCACGGCAGGAATGGGCGGTGGAACAGGTACAGGTGCCGCACCGATTATTGCTAAGGCTGCTAGGGAGATGGATATCCTGACTGTAGCGATAGTTACTATACCATTTAAGTTTGAGGGTCTGAGAAGAAAGAATCAGGCTATGTTAGGCTTAGAAGAATTAAAAAAGAACGTAGACTCACTTCTTGTTATCTCTAATGATAGAGTAAAGCAGTTGTACGGCAACCTTGCAATCTCTGAGGCCTTCAGTAAAGCCGATGATATCTTGGCTACAGCAGCAAAAGGCATAGCAGAGATTATCACTGTACCTGGCTATATCAATGTTGATTTTAAAGATGTCAACACTGTAATGAAAAACAGTGGTGTTTCTATAATGGGATACGCAGAGGCAGAAGGTGACAATAGAGCAAAAGAAGCTATTGAATTAGCTATAAATTCTCCTTTACTAGAGGATAATGATATCAGAGGCGCACAACACATTCTGCTTAATATTTCATCAGGTACTAAAGAAGTAACGATGGATGAGATTACCGAGATTACCGAGTATATAGAGGAAGAAGCTGGAACAGGTACTGATATGATTTGGGGTAACTGTCAGGATGATACACTAGGCAATAAGATTAGTGTTACTCTTATTGCAACTGGTTTTGATAAGAGGAAAAAAGAAGTTACACCACCACGACGTGTGGGTATAAATGATGGTGACCTAAGTGAGATCACTAACGAGCCTACTCAGGTGTTCAGTATCAAAGAAGAAGAGCCTAATGTCGTCGAATTCGATAACGTAACTGTAAGTACAAATAGCAGTACAACAGATCCTTACATCAGAAGATCTGTGACGGTAAATCAAAACCAGGAAACACCGACTCCCAAAGAGAGTAGAGTAGAGAGAGAAACAAGAAGACCAGCTCAGAGGCCTGCAAGACCACTCGATAGTCCCAAAGACTTGGGAGAGATGGAAGAAGTACCTGCATATAAGAGAAAGAGAATTTCATTGGAAGACAGAGATGAGGCCTTTAAGAAATCGCAATCAAAATTGAGTATCAATATTGATGATCTCGAGAATCCAAGGATTGAAAGAAATAATTCTTTCTTCCATAACAACGTAGACTAGAATAAGTAACTGCTAGGTGAAAAGTCACTTGGCAAAGAATATACATTGACTTAATCATACCTGAGGTGTTTGTAAGATATAGAGGAGTAAGAATGCCCGATTGATAGTAGAACCCGCTTGCTGTAGGCAAGCCACTAACAACGGATTTCGTCTTTTTTTATATAAGTCCACTATCTCTAAAGTGAGATCGGATTTAAAAAACGCTTTTCTTTTCCGTTCGTCGCGGAAACAATAAGATTGGTTTATTGATTGAGTTTTGTCCCGCCTCTCAGGCGGGACATTTTTCCTACTTGTCCCAAAATCGAAAAGAAATATTCAATCATTTGACCCTGTCAATATAGGGCATGGTCAGAAGAAGAGAGTCTTTGATAGTAGAACCAGACTTGCTGTAGTAAACAATCCAGAAGGATTGGGCGAGTCAGTTATCTTGGATTTCGTCTTTTTTTTATATTCAAATTCCTTGTCCGTCTCAGATGTGAGAATTGAGGATTTGAAACAACACTTTTCTTTTTCCGTTCGTCGCGGAAATACAAAGATTGGTTTATTGATTGAGTTTAAATGTCTTGCCTCTCCGGTAAGACATTTTTTTTTGTAACTATACCAAGATAGAATAGCTACTTACTTATATTTTTCAAGCGCATCTTTGAGATACGGTAGGGTTGGGTCGTATAACTGATTAGTAGATTCGGCAATTGCTTTTGCCGTTTGTATTGCTTGAGAAGATTTTGAGGTATCTCCTATCTTGTGGTAGAGCAATGAAAGTAGATCATACCTCCAGAAGGTACCATCTTCTTTGATGCTGCTTCTGACTGAACTTATAAGTTCGTCATAGTCTATACGTCTACGGGTATTTGATATAAGTAGTCTGATTGCAGAGGCATAAAGAACATTTTCATCTGTGGTCTCCGGATAATCCTTGAGTAGATTGACCGAATATTTTATGGAAGGCCCACGACCCCATAAGAGATGCTTTATCTTCACAAAGTTTTCTAGCTTGTCTGCACCTAAAATTCTATGCTTCCTAAACCATTTTCTTACTGGTTTGTAATCAAATTGGGCTCTGCCTCTTTTGTCTGTTTTTACACTATTCACAAAGACATGGAAAGCGATGTTTTCTTTTATTTCTAAACTGTCAAAATGTTCGTAAAATTTGAAGTGATATTTGGAAATGAATCTTAGGTATTTTTTATCAAGATTAAAATAGTCTTTGATAATAGACATATGCACTGGATCCCTCCAGTCAGTGCCCTTTCTATCTAAGTACTTCTTGGCCAGATTGGTAGCTGCATAATCGTCTCTATAATATTTTACAGAGTCTATAGTCTGCAATATATTATCTCTATTCGTATACAATAATATGCTGTCTATACTCTGTCTTATAAAGCGACTTTTTGACCTTGTTTTTTCGATGGTTTTCAGTAGTTGTTCAGGTGTTTTATAGCCTTTGGCTCTTATCAGAACTGTTCCCTGCCAGTCCATCACCATCATAGTTGGGTAGATGTGTATATGGTATTCTTGTGCAAACTGTTTTTTTCTGGAAGCATCTATTGCGACATTCTCATAATCGGAGCTAAGTTCATCTATGACTTTCTGGTCTGTAAAAGTAGAGTCCATCATACGCATGCTGGGAACGGACCAGTCTGTATAGACATAAGCAAATACTAATTTCTCAGAAAATTTTGAGGATCTCTTGGCTTTACCAATGCTGATGTGATTAAGAACCTCAGGAACCTTTTGTGAGTGAAGGGGAGGCAGAATTAGTAGTAAAAAACTTAATGATAGGATACAATTTCTAATTTGCACGATAGTAGGCATAGCTATCCACCAATATACTAAAAAGCAAAAAACTAATGGAGGTTTTCTAAATGATTAAGCTAATGGAAGGAAATTAGCATCTTAAATGACTGGATAGCTATTTAAAATTAAAGATTTGGTGATGAAAATGTCGGAATCAGCCTAGCTAATACGTGAGTATGTAGAATATAAGTGTGAACGTGTAATAAACTCTTAAAAGTAGCCCTTGAAGGCTTGTAAAAACTCTTTTAACCGCCTATTTGCTATGGGTATTTTTCTGTTATTACTCATTATTGCTACACCAGTCCTACTCTCTTTTATAGTGCTTATTTCGGATATATTGACGATATAAGAGCGGTGAACCCTAAAAAAGCCTGATTCTGATAGGCTTTCTTCAAAATAGCCAAGTTTCTCTTGCGAAAGCAAGGTTTTATCATTTTGTAGATGAATCGAAGTATAGTTTCCTGAACCCTGGATATAAATGATCTCTGAGTGCTTAATAGCGTGGTAATTGCCACTGTCAGCTAGTATCAAAGTAGGATCTTCGACCTGCTTCTTATGAACTATTGTACTGGCCTTGTGGACTACAGCTTTCAGTTCCTGAAGATCTATAGGTTTGAGGAGGTAACCGAAGGCTTCATATTTTATTGCTTTTATGGCATATTCTTCATACCCTGTTGTAAAACAGGTAAGGAAGTTATAATCAGAGAAGCTGTCTAATAATTGGAATCCGTTGGCGTCAGGCATTTCTATGTCTAGGAATATAAGATCAGGATTGCTCTTTTCTATGATAGGTAGAGCTGTATCCACTGACTCTGCCAATTCTATTTTATTGACATTCTTGCAGTAGTTACTGAGTAAGGTATTAAGCAGTTCCCGGCTGTTTATCTCATCATCTATAACAACAACATTCATACTTTCTACTTCGAATAAGGTATTCGTAATTCTGCGATTGTGCCTTTAGTTTGTTCTGCTTCTTTAATTGCAGAAATTTTGAAATAGGAATCGGTATTTGTCACACTATTGATAATATCTATTCGCTCGTTAATAATATCGAGTGCATTTGGACCTTTGTTCTTCCTTTGTTCTAAATCTTTTTCTTTGTATCCTACACCATTGTCTTCTACCGTAATGATAAGATAATCATCTTCTTTTTTGAAATTGATACGCATAATACCTGCCGTTTTAACTTTTCTGAGACCGTGCTTTACGGCATTCTCTATCAGTGGCTGGACTAACAAAGGTGGGAGTTTTAACTGGAGACTTAAGTTTGGAGCTGTCACTATCTTAAAGTCAAATTTATCCTGAAAACGCATTTGTTCTAATTCCAAATAGTTTTCTAGAAAGTCTATTTCCTCTTCCAGGGTTATGTTCTCCAGTTTCGACAAATTCAGACTGCTTCTTATCAGTTTACTAAATCTGGACAACAAATAGTTTGCTTTTTCAGGATCATTTTTAAATATAAAATTCTGAATAGAATTGAGTGAATTGTGAATGAAGTGTGGATTCATCTGATTCCTCAGTGCATCCAATTCTGATATTTTACTTCTCAATTCAGCTTCCTTCAGATCTTGCTTTTGCTTCTCGATTTTTAATAGTTGTTTCTCTCGAAATTTATACAATAAGTAAAGGAAAAGAATGGATAGAAAGAGCATTCCTATCCTGAATAGTAAAGTTGAAGTAAAGTGTGGCTTTATCCTAAACTCTACTGGAGAATTTGCCTTACTCCAAATATTTTTATCATTTTTTGTTTGTACAATAAACTTGTATACACCAGGTTCTAGATTTCCGAATCTCAAATTCCTATTCATTGTAAATTGAAATTCTTGCTCTTTGTTATCTTTGGTTAGTTTGTATCTATATGTAGCTTCCTGTCTTGGTTTGTTAAAGGTGATACCAGTATAGTAGATTGAAATGTCATTTTCATAATGCTCAAGCAGACTTTTGTTAGTGTCCAACTTTCTGTCCAATACAAGTATGCTGTCTATCAGTACGTTAGGCGCTGTTCTCGCCTGTGCTAGGTCTTCTGACTTGAAATGATTAATACCTTCTTTGCAAACGACCCACAGTTCATTATTCCAGTAATCTATATCCATGATAAAGTTAGAGGAGAGCCCATCTAAAGTAGTATAGGATTCTATGCTTTCCACACTGCAACCATCATTGATATTAATGAGAATTTTATTAAGACCAAAGTTGGTTCCTGCCCAAATATTGTCTTCGGAATCTACAAAGCAGGTGTTGACTTGATTACTAAGCAGGCCATCGTTTTTATCAATTATAGTAACAATAGACTCTGTATTACAATTAAAAAATATAAGACCACTTCCCAATGTGGCAAATATTACAAGAGAATCATTAAACCCCTTAAGGTCATTCACACGAGAATGGAGTGGAAGAGGGGACGGAACTAATTGCTCAAAATTATTTACATCAAGTTCTCTAAGGATATCCGCACCTTCCAGATTGCCTACGATAACTTTATCATTAAGACACTGATATAAGGAGTAGATATTTTTCTTCTTAGTATACTTCATTTTAGCTATTTCTTGATTTTGTGCAAGAATAAGACTTGTATTTCCAGTAAGTATATTTCCTGAATTGAGCTTGAGTAAGTTCCTATAAAGACTACCTTTTGTCCATCCCTCTAATTGAGGCTTATCCCTAAATCGAAAACCATTTTTGTACTCTATTATATTTAGACCAGAAGTGTATGCGACATCTCCAGCTACTGTCAGATAAGGATAAAATATTGTGTTGTTATCTTTAACTTCATAAACAGTAGACAAATCCTTATTCAGTGCTCTTAGGTAGCTCTCATTTATATATCCCAAGAAAAGATGGTCTTTGAATACCGTTAGATGTGTTGGTGATTTATTTGGAGGACTTGGGTAGGTTTTTACCCTAAGAAGATTAGGGATAAAAATGACACCTGCATCTTGAGTACTTATCCACAGATTAGACTCTATGTCTATCTTGAGACTTGTAACAATATGCTCTTCGAATATAGAGCTAATTGTTGCTTTTGATTCAGGTTGCTCTATGACTTTTACTCCTTGCCAAGTTGCCAAGAATATTTTATTCTCATGAAATATTATATCCTCTATAGGCATATTTAATGCTCTACTTAGAACAACTTTTTCATTTGCTACCCATGTCAGAGTCGATTGCCCTGGATTGTATTTATATGGTTTTACTACTATTCCAGGGACGGAAAAACTGTTTTCATTTGTGACATACATTAAGCTTTTTTCCCCGATAGCCCAAGTTTCTTTTATAGGAAAGTCATTGCTATGCACTTTTGCAAAACCATATTTTGGATGATAGTCTATTATCCCATCTTCATTTAGAGGATAGTTAAATTCAAACTCATCAATCTCTGAATCGCTCAAATCAAAAGTGTAAAAACCCCTTTTATCTTTCGAAGAAATTTGTGAAAAGGAGAATAGAAATCTATCATCATCAATTTGTTGCATTTTCCTTATCCACTGTGAGGGTGCAATCTCCTTCAGTGCTTTATTTAAGTCTTCAGGAATAACAAATCTTTTGTTCTCATAATAAGTAAGCGAGCCATCATAAGCACTGAACCACAGCCGATCATTCTTGTCCCTAAATATTTCAAAGATGGTATTGTGTGCCAGTCCATCGCTCTCATCAAAGGAAGTGAAGCTGTATCCATCATAGTTTGCGACGCCTCTATCAGTCGCCACCCAGATGCGACCATCCTTATCTTGTTCTATATCATAGACCTCCTCACTGGGGAGTCCATCTTCTAAGGTGTATCTGATATGATAGGGGTCCTGCGCATAGCAAGATGTAGGAATATGCATACACATTACAACGATGCTAAGACCAATAGGGGTAAGTAGATGTAGTATACTGCTCACGCAAATCAAGATATATAATTTCTTGATGCTAGAGTTTTAAGTAGAGTGGAAAATTGTTTTTACTTTATAAATGATAATAAAAATGACAGTTTACCTCATTATTGAGTGGTTGTTACGTAATAGAAAGAAAGGCCCATCAGCAATGACAGATGAGCCTTTCCTAATGATATATTCAAGAATACCTACTTCTTTAAAAAGCGTTCACTATGCTTGTTACCTAATTTATCATTTACTGAAATAAAATACATGCCACTATTGAGTTCAGAGATACCCATGCTGTATCCTTGGGTGCCAGCTATCAGACTTATCTTGCTCTGTACTTCTCCATTTATATTGACCAGAGTGAGTTCGGCGTCATTTGCCAGAGGTTTCACAAATCTGAGACTGAAGATCTTATCTGATGGATTAGGAAAAACAAAGTATTCCAATATGCCTCGACCTCCAACACCTCCTGAACAAGAAATATCCACTGTAATATTAAAATCTATAGGTGTATAACAGCACCAATAATCATTGTCCTCAGCAAGCAGAGGGTTGTCTAGAATATAGAGCAACAAGTTTCCACAAAATATTTATGGTAAATGATATGAGAATTGCTATATTTTAAATTAGATTTTTGTGCTGATTATATATAGACATACATCCTGAGAAAGCGTCCCAGCAACATGCAGTTCCCTACACAAACAAAGCTTTCCTAATTAAGAGTTACCATAGTATTCACCTTCATCTTGAGTAAAGTATCATAATGAGTTGACATAAAGTAGGATTTGGCATTTTCTGCATTCGCCGTAAGTCTAATCTTTTTTCTACTTGTAAAATCCGATATCAATTTGGAGGAAGTGGTATACGAATTTGTCTCCGCTGCTTGTAGCAAGGCAAAAAGACTTAATATATCAGCTAGGTCGTTGCTGCCTATGTATTCATCATATTGAACTTTACCATCCAAACTTATAGTGGCGTGGTAGGTTTCATTAGAAGTTCTGAACAAGCTCAAGGAAGGTTGTACACTTCCAGAATCATCTTTGCATTGAGAACATTCTTGGCCTTCAAGCTCTAGGGTAAGTTCTGCCGTGCATCCATTGGCGTCAGTAAAAGCCTGAATAAAAGTGCCAGGCTCAGTAAAGATGTCGCCATTAATTTCTATCCCATCATCCAGGCAAAAAAGAAAAGATTCTGATCTGTTCATAGGCTGAATTAGATCAAGGTCTAGGGTGACGATACTATCACAAGCAGAACTACTTATAAGGTTCTGTTGGTATTGTCCCGGTAGGGTGAGGATCAAATTTCCAAACACAAATGAACTACCTTGACAAATATTTTCTGACAACTCCGTAAAGGCTGGAGGTAGAACTGTTAGATTTAGATTTACAATACTATCACATCCACCTGTACTACTCAATACTTCTGTAAAGTTTCCTGCGGTGCTGAAGCTCGTATTGTTGATTGTTACAGATTCTCCTTCGCAGATAGTTCTATCTATAGTAGTCGAACTACTTTCAGATTCTATAGCTGTCACGGTAACAAGGCTATCACAACCATTGCTGCTTTGAAAAACAGTGGTTTGAGTTTCTCCTACACTGATGGTCATTCCATTTACTACAGCAGATTCTCCTGCACATAGTTCTATTGTCTCAGAAGATGCAAATTCTGGGAATACTGATATAATTATGTTCGCTATAGTATCGCAACCGTTGGCACTTGCTAGGGTTTGGGTAAATGTGCCAGCTTGATTAAATTCTTCACCGTTGACTATTATAGAATTGTTCTCACAGATTGATTCAGTTATAGAAATAGTTTCGGATTCCTGGTCGAGCACAGTTACAGTTTCTGTGCTGTCACAACCTACGCTATTTTGAAATTGGAAAGTTTGTGTGGTTCCAGCAGCAAGCTGTACGCCATTGTAACTAATGGCTGCTCCATTACAAGTAGTAAGGTTGGTTTCTGTAAAACTGTTTTCTAAGACTGCGACATCCAAAATTACAGTGGAGTCGCAGCCAGCTACACTTGTGAGATTGACCTCATAGACAGCACCTGGATCAAATAACTCACCATTGAATTCCAACGGTACGCCACTACAGCTTTCTGCGAAAACGACATTCATAGGGTTTTGATCAAAGAAGAAAATGTTTGGCAATCCAAAGTCAGCAGTTCTACCGGTATTATCTATATCAAGAAAAATCCCTTCTATTGTAACTTCTGGGGAACTGGAATTCGGATCAGCAATAAATGATAAGTATTCAAAATCTCTCACCGAAATATAAAGTCTATTGTCAGGCCCAAGTTGTAAAGCCCTAAAGACATTGTTGCCATTAAGAGTACCTTGTCCATTGATTTGCACTTGTTGAATGCTGCCTGTGGAGATGTTATACTGAAATACGTTATCCAGACCTGCTATATATAAGAATTCCCCTGAAGGTGAAAATTCAATTCCATAAAGTGATTCACTACCAGAAACAATCCTTCGGTAGTTGCTTATACCGCCTGTCTCATTATTAAAATCATACAGACCCACACTGTTGTCTGCTCTGTTAACGATAGCTAGTCTGCTACCATCCAAAGAGGCTTTCATATATCCTACTGCATTAATTGCTGCGCCACCCTGGTCAGGTCCTAAGCTTGTTATTATCGGTGTTTCGTTTACACCATCACAGGTTACTTCGTAGACGAGAAATTCATTATTGTTCCATCCATGGGCAATAACCCAATATCCCATATTGTCACTTTTGATTACTGCTGTAAGCTTTTCCGTAACTGGTGATGCCAGATGAATATTTCTTTCGGCTAACACAACATCACCTAGTGGCTCCGCTGTAGTTCCATTACCAGGTAAACTCAGGTCGATTACAGAATAGGCCAATCCATTGGACATTGCAAGTTCGTCTGTGGTAAACAGATAATACAAATCTGGATCCATTAGATTGGGCACAATAATACCAGATTGCGAAGAGGAAAAATTACCCAATAAAACTCTGTCGCCATTTGGAAAAGGGTCATTATTTCTATCCCATACTGTGATGCCATCAGAATAGAATAGCAACTGCCCTTGGAAATCAGATATGGCACTTACACCTTCCTGTGTTCTTAATGTACTACCGGTAATGGCGCTTGGAGGACTTGTGTTAAATGTAATTGCAGCTCTATTGCCGAAGTACCAATTATTAGAGAAGCCAAGGAATGACTGACTATTAGCCTCTTTTATGCAGCTGATAAAAAAGAAAAATGCAATAATAGAATAAGTTATACTTCTCATGTCAGTCATCTGATTGGATAATAGTTCTTATATGTTCTACGCGATAGTTGCCTAAGTTAAGAACAAAATTACAGAAAACTAATTAGGATGAACTGGTAACTTATCAGTGTCGTAACGCTAGACTCTTTAAGAGCTGAAATAAGAATGATTGTACTGATGGAATGCCATCATTTCCTATCTGGTGACAGATGAGCACCTTGACAGCTTAGAGCTTCTGATTCAAAAAAGGTCCCCAAAAGTAACTCTAAGCGCTTAGAACCCTGTTTTATAAAGCTAAATCCCTAGAATTGGGACTATATTGCTGTATTTATACATGAAATATTCCTTAATATGACATATTTTTGCGCACGATATATGTACTGTAATTAACTTATTAAAAGAGAAATAATTTTGGCTACTAAAAGAAAAACCTTAGACGTAAAATACACTAAGACACAAATCATCAACCAACTTGCTGAGGAAAATGAACTTTCTAAAAAGCAAATATCTGGAGTACTTGATTCATTGTCTGATCTTATCCAACTTCATATCAATAAGAAATCTGTTGGAGAATTTGTTCTTCCTGGTTTAATGAAGATTCAGACTGTAAAGAAGCCTGCTACAAAAGCTAGAAAAGGTATAAATCCTTTCACGAAGGAAGAGGTAATGTTCAAGGCAAAGCCAGCTTCGACGACAGTCAAAGTACGTCCACTTAAGAAATTGAAAGAAATGGCCAACTAAGAGTTGGTAATTTGAATGTAATAATAAAGGGGCTGACTCAGAATCTGGGTTCAGCCTCTTTTTGTTTTATGTAGTAAATAAAAGTTTATGTTAATGATTGATTTGATTTGGATTTGTATCCTGTTTTCATAACAACACATAAAACAAGGTTACACGATAGCCCTCATGAAATTACTCAGTTTCGCATCTGGTAACCATTTCCATCTTTGACCCAGAAGATATGAAGAAGTCTATTCTTCATCTGTTTCCATAAGTATTTCCTGTGCCCCTTCTCCAAGCAAAGTAGTTCCATTATAGCTTGCGAAATAAGGTTTTTAAGCTTCCTACTTATATGGAACGTAGATTGGCTATCACTTGCTTGTAACTCTTAGATTCCTTCCTACACTTCTAACTATGAGTTAGAAGATGTGAGCTAGGCAAGAACTCTTGGAGTAATGAGAGGCGACTTGTCCGGCTACTATTTGCCATAGTCAGAAAAAGTAACCCACTGACTAATTTTGCATTACGGAATTATGTGATGCAGCATACTACGCTAGAGCGATCTACCATGAGCGAGGAGGAATTCATCCTTTACCCTACAATGAAAATTGCCAACAAATAGACCTC
>CAZKXO010000092.1:0-11712 GCA_964556525.1 uncultured Saprospiraceae bacterium | reverse complement strand
ATTTACACTTCAAGAAAAACAAGCCAATAAAAACAAACAAAAAGAAAAGAAATCCAGTCTCAGCTACGATGAAAGAAAGAAAATCAACAGAAATATTAGTCGTCTTGAGAAGAAGATAGATCAACTAGAAAAAGAAAAAAATGAGATTCATGAGAAACTATTGGATGTAAAGTTCTACAATTCTCCAGAAGGTCCAACTGCAATGAAAAAACTCAAAACCTTGGATGATAATCTGGAAAAATTTACAGAAGAGTGGGATGAATGGGTCAACAAGCTTGACTAGCCCCACTTGCCAAGTTGGTGAATCACCGCCTTCATATCTTTAGGCAATTCCACAGAAAATTTCATACTCTCTTCAGTAGCAGGATGTTTAAACTTCAAACTATGAGCATGTAGCGCCACCCTAGATAACAAAGGCTTTTCTTCATATTCATCTGGTCTGTTCATTTTTCTTTTTATCTGTGAGAGATAAAATGCTTTCCCATCTCCATACTGTCTATCACAGACTATAGGACAGCCAATAGCCCTCATGTGCACTCTGATCTGGTGTTGTCGACCTGTAAGCAGATTAATCTCTAAAAATGAAAACCGATTATATGACTCTATTATTCTATACTTAGTTTGGCTTTCTTTACCGTTATCACTTACAATCATTCCTTTCTTTCTGCTATTACTTTGTAGAATCGGCAAATCTATCAGACCAATTTCTTCGGTAGGCTGGCCCATAACTATAGTATAATACAGCTTTTCTATTTCTCTTCGCTCAAAGTCAGCTGACAAGGTTTTGTGTGCCTGTTCGCTTTTAGTAAAAACTATAAGGCCACTAGTTTCTTTGTCTAATCGATGATTAATATAGAGTTGCTCTCGTCGCTCAGAAAGTATGCCTACTAGAGAAGGTATAGTTCTATCATATCTATCAGGAATTGTGAGATAGGGAGCTGGCTTATTAATTACAACCAGGTGATCGTCTTCGAATACTATTTCCCAGCGACGCTTTTTCATATCTGATAAATTAGCTATACAATTTTGAAAAAGTCTTTACTCCTTTGACGTAGTACTGGAAAACAATAGACTTTGAAATATATCCGTCTTTTATTTCAGGTCCTATACTGAGTTCTTTTATCTTTTTTGCATCACTCCTTTTCTTCTTGTTCAACAAAGGTATCATTCCATAAAAAGAAAAATGAGCTTTTATAATTGCCCAGCAACTTGAAGGATGTAGCGAAACCAAAAACTTAATACCTGCAACACCATCCAACACCAATCTTAGAGGCAATTTCCATAACAAAGCTGAACCCTTTTCATTCTTATATAAAGTAGACAGGCTGTTCCTGAAATTCAAAAATAGCTTTCTAGTGCTTCCATAATTGAGAGTGCCCCCTCCTACATGATAGACTTTGGACTGAGGTAACACAAACAATTTAAATCCGGCTCTCCGTATCTTCCAGCACAGATCTATTTCCTCTTGATGTGCAAAATAAGATCCATCAAATCCGCCTAACTCCTCAAACAATTTTCTTCTTATAACGAAAGCTGCACCACTTACCCAAGCTACTGAAGCAGGTTCATCGTACTGATTAGAATCATTCTCTACATCATCAAAGATTCTTCCTCTACAAAATGGATAAGCCAACATGTCCATATAACCTCCGCATGCTCCTGCATACTCAAATGAAGTCTTGTCTTCACAAGAAAGGATTTTGGGCATCACAGCTCCGACATCTTTATGCTCACCTAGAAATTTCACTAAAGGATCCAACCATCCTTTCTCTACTTCTACATCTGAATTGAGTAAAGCTATATACTCTGACTGGACATCTTTCAATCCACGATTATAACCTTCAGCAAATCCATAATTCTTGTTTAAGGATATCACACTTATTTCTGGAAACCATTCTTCAAGCAGATCTACGGAGTTGTCAGTACTTGCATTATCTATGACAATAGTTTCAAAGTTGTTATTACTGGAAAAAGAAACAGAAGGAAGAAAGGTTTCTAAATACTCCGAAGAATTATAATTGAGAATAACCACAGAGGTTTTAGTCAGTTCTGCTATATCGCTATTTGCAAAATATGCTAGACTGTTTTCTTTGTCTTGTTTTAATTGAGTCTTCAGAGCAGGCAAACCATCAAACTTTTGATCCTCACGTAAAAAACAGAACAAATTCAAAGTGATTTCTTGCCCATAGATATCTTCATCAAAGTCAAAAATATTTACCTCTATTGTTCTGTTTCCAGCTCCATCAAGTGTAGGAATTTTCCCTATGTATAACATGCCTTGGAATCTGCGTTTGTTTACTTGTACAGTACATACATAAATACCATCTTTAGGTATGAGCTTGAGTTTATGGTTCAATTGTAGATTTGCAGTAGGGTAGCCAAGTTCTGTTCCCAGCTGCTTCCCCTTTACAACAGTACCTGTCATGCTGTATGCTCTGTCCAACAATGTATTGGCAGTTTCAATCTTCCCTTCTGCTAAGGCGTTTCTAATTTTAGTAGAACTGATAGTAATATCTTCTACTTGCTGTTTGCTTATTTCTGTTACTTCGTATCCATACGTTGAATGGAGACTACGCAATAGATTAATATCCCCTTCTCTGTTTGCACCAAAGCGGTGGTCATAACCTATAACTATATGTAAGGGATTGAATCGAAGAATGACCGCATGGATATATTCTTCAGGTGTTTGTCTAGAAAATTCCTTCGTGAAAGGAACCACTGCTAGATTATCTATCCCATAAGCTTCCAATAGTGCTTTTTTCTCCTCCAAGGTAGACAGCAGTCTTAGAGAATCATCGTTTGGGAAAAGTACTTCTCTAGGATGAGGATGAAAGGTGATGACAAGACTCTCGGCTTCTGCTTCTTTGGCTAGTTGCTTGAGTCTGTCTAGTATTTTTTGATGGCCAAAATGAAGCCCATCAAATGACCCTATTGTCAGAACTGTTTTATGCAGCTCAGGCAGGTTATCCAGATCTGTAAGTACCCTCATCTATTCTTCAAATATCGAAGCTAAAGGTATGATTATATTAACGAATAAAACTCATACATATAAGGCTTTTTGGTATGTTTGCAGCCCAGAAAAGGGCAAATTGGCTATAATAAAAAACTGTTTCGATATCAAGCTGTTATACCTAAGATGGAGATAGACAATAATAAATTGCTGGAGATTCTGAAAGGAATCAAAGATCCAAACTCAGGTATGGACCTCATCTCTATGAAATTGGTTCATAATCTAAAGATCAAGGGCAATGCTGTTTCCATGGAAGTCAGAGTTTCTGGTCAGAAGGAAACAACCAAGTTTGAGCTTCATGAAAAAATACATAATGCCATTACCGCAGTATTCCCACAGGCCCAAGTAGATGTGCATTTCGCTCAGGCCTCTGGTGGAAATAACCCATTAGGTCAGGTCAAAAACATCATAGCAGTAGCCTCTGGAAAAGGTGGAGTTGGCAAGTCAACTGTGTCCACAAACCTGGCATTGTCCCTACATCAACTAGGTGCGAAAGTAGGTCTTATGGATGCCGATTTGTATGGCCCTTCGGTCCCCACTATGCTGAACATAAAAGAAGAAAAACCGACAATCAAACAGCTCTATGGTAGACACAGAATCTTGCCCATCGAAGCTTATGGTTTGCATACCATATCAATAGGTAACATTGTAGATGCAGATCAGGCTGTTGTATTGAGAGGGCCACGTCTAGGAGGAATTATAAAACAGTTTGTCAATGAGGTCATCTGGCCGGAACTAGATTATTTGATTATAGATTTGCCCCCTGGTACAGGAGACATACAATTGACGCTAGTACAGACTTTACCACTTACTGGAGCTATTATAGTCACGACACCTCAGGAAGTCGCTGTTGCAGATGCTGTAAAAGCGATGAATATGTTTCGTCTGGAAAACATTCGTGTTCCTATAATTGGCATTGTAGAAAATATGTCATGGTTTGTTCCTGATGATATGCCTGAAAAGCGCTACAAAATTTTTGGAGAAGGAGGAGGAAAAAGACTTGCCAAGCTCTCAAAAAGTGCCTTATTGGGACAGCTACCTTTATTTACTCAGGTAAGAGCGCAAAGCGATCAAGGAAGCCCCATAGTACTGGATACTGATAGCCCCATAAGGAAATTTTATATAGATATGGCAAAAAAAGCGGCAGCACAAATACAGATTAGAAACGAATTATTGCCTCCGACGCAGACTGTAGGTGTTAATATTCAGAAATAAGCCCTTTAAAATGGCTACTTTTACAAAACAAGACAGATTCAATGTCAGACTTAGAAAGACAAGAATTACTCAAAAATATAGACAAAGCTCTAGACGATATCCGTCCTCACCTGAAAGTAGATGGTGGTGATATCGAGATAGTAGAAATCACTGATGAACTAACTGTCTTTGTAAAATGGTTGGGCAACTGTATTAACTGTTCTATGTCAGCCATGACAATGAAAGCTGGAATAGAACAGACTATCAAAGCCAAATTCCCTCAAATAATAGAAGTAAAAGCTGTAAATGGTATTACAGTTTAATTTAGCTAGATGAGCAGATTTGCCTTATTTGAAAATATTAAAGCGAAGCAGTCGTTTCTATGTGTTGGTCTTGATTCTGATATTACTCGGATTCCAAAACATCTACTTTCCTCGTCTGATCCCATCTTTGAGTTCAATAAACAGATAATAGATAACACTGCCGATCTGGCCATCGCCTACAAACCTAATACTGCCTTTTATGAGTCTCTAGGTCCAGAAGGTATGATTAGCCTAAAGAAGACTATAGACTATATCCCAGAAGATGTCCTAGTCATTGCAGATGCTAAACGCGGAGACATAGGCAACACATCAAGATTATATGCCAAGAGCTTTTTTGACTATTACAATGCCGATGCACTGACGGTGGCACCTTATATGGGTGAAGACTCCATCAGTCCTTTTCTGGAATACAATGATAGATGGATCATTATTCTTGGATTGACATCTAACAAAGGCAGTCAGGACTTTCAGCACATCGAGTCATCTACAGGGGTACCTTTACACAAACAGGTCTTAGAAACTTGTGCTTCTTATGGAAGCAGTGACAACATCATGTTTGTCATAGGTGCTACCCAAGCTCAGTATATGACTGAGATCAGAAAAGTAGTCCCAGATCATTTCTTCCTGGTGCCAGGTGTTGGTGCCCAAGGTGGAAATCTATCAGAGGTTGCAAAATATGGCATGAATGATAAGGTCGGGCTCATTGTAAACTCTTCCAGAGGAATCATCTTTGCCGATGACTCAGAGGATTTTGCTGACACTGCAAGAGCCAAGGCAAAGGAGTTGCAAGAACAGATGCAATCTATTTTGAAGGAAGCCTCCTATATCTAAAAATGTATAATCTCAAGATTTTCATTAGTCCAGATATAGTTTCTTAAAATCATGTCAGCTTCAGGATTGATGGATTCATACTTGATTACTTCCTTCAGTTCTTCGATGCCATACTGAACATCAGAAAGTTCTATATATCCATATCCTCTATAGTGTCCGTCCTCCACGAGGAACACAGCCCGTTCTTCGATTGCTCTTCCTTCCTCAAGTACTAAAAAGTTTTCCTCAAACATGCGATTCATATACATAAGGCTCTCACTGAAACGCTGATTGTATTCGAAAGGAGGTTCTTCTCCTATGCAGGCACCAGCACATTTTTGAATTTCATAGTTGAAGCAGGTATTAGTAGATCTGTCGATTTTATTCACTTTATGGCAAAGCAGGAGTTGTTCGCCTATTTGTTCTATATGTGATAAAGCAGATTTTCTTGCTCCATAATATGAAAGAGGATTGTTTGCCTTATTAGCCTTGCTCACTTTGTAATAATGATAACCAGACTTGTCCGTTGCTTGCTCTACGGCATACTTATAGTTTTTGGTTTTCTGAATTTTATTTATTTCTGGCTGGACATCTTTTATTTCCTTAGACTCCTTTAGTAGAGAAACAAGTTCGCTTCCAGTAATTTCATAGGATATATCTGCGACACGTTGGAAAAGCTTATCTGTTTTGGAGTTGTGCTTAGAGAAGTGCTGTTTGGCTCGTTCTTTTATATTTATACTCTTACCTATATAGATAACAAATCCTTTATGGTCAGAAAAATAATAGACGCCACAGGCTTCAGGAAGATTTTCTATGTCACTGGGTTTTAGTGCTTTCGGCAATCGAGTCAATTGGAGACCCATATCGACCAGTGCTTTTACATCGTTATTGTTGGCTTGTTCATCAAAAATTTTACCAAGTAGGATAGTCGTAGCCAAGGCGTCATCATAAGCTCTGTGTCGATTTTTTACTTCAATTCTGAAATACCTAATCAGATTACCCAGGCTGTAAGATTTTATTCTGGGAAAAGCTTTTCTTGATAGGCGGACTGTACAAAGATTCCTTCTTGTAAATACATAACCCAGAGACCTAAACTCTTCTCGCAGAAACTGGTAGTCAAATCTAACATTATGCGCGACAAAGATGGCACCCTCTGTCATCTCTATGATTTTCTTAGCTACCTCATAAAACTTAGGAGCATCTGCAACCATAGCATTATCTATTCCAGTAATCCTCGTAATACTTGGAGGAATAGATCTTTCTGGATTTATGAGGCTCTGATACTCCTCTATTATTTCTTTGCCATCGAAAAGTATAATAGCCACTTCGGTGATTTTATCCCTTTTGGGAATACCACCAGTGGTCTCTAAGTCAACAACTGCGTAGGTTCTTTTCATCTCTGCAATGCGAAATGAAGATATATAGATAAAATTAAATATGTCATAAACTCTAGATTTATAGTTCTGATGGATTTACCTTGTAACCATGAAGTCGATTATTCATTTTGTAATAGTGCTCATTATCTTCTTTTCTTGCGTTACTGCAACAACCAATGGTCAAGTAGGCACCGGCCGGATAACGCCTGCGGCAGAGCGCATAGAACTGTATCTGCCACAACTTGTAGCCAAAAAAGTAGGCCTTATCGTGAATCAGACAAGCACGGTAAAAGGCAGGCATTTGGTGGATTATCTATCCGAAGGGGGTCTGAACATTCACAAGATATTTACGCCGGAACATGGATTTAGAGGAATAGCGGATGCCGGTGAAAAAGTAGAATCCGAAATCGACAAGGCAACTGGCGTAGAAATAGTCAGCTTATATGGCAAAAAGAAGAAACCTGAGCCAGCAGATATAAGTGATTTAGATATTCTAATTTTTGATATACAAGATGTTGGCGTAAGATTTTACACTTACATATCCACTTTACATTATGTCATGGAAGCCGCAGCTGAGAATAATATCCCTGTCATCGTCCTTGACCGGCCCAATCCTCTTAGCAAATACATTGATGGGCCAGTATTGGAGGAGGAGTTTAAAAGTTTCGTTGGTATGCATCCAGTACCAGTAGTCTATGGTATGACAATAGGAGAATATGCTCTGATGATAAATGGAGAAGGTTGGTTAGCTAATGGTGTAAAAGCAAATTTGGAAGTGATTCCTATAGACAATTTCACTCATGATTCCACTTATATTTTACCAATTAGGCCATCTCCTAATCTGCCTAACAGTATTGCCATAGGGCACTATCCATCATTATGCTTTTTTGAAGGCACTACAGTTAGCGTAGGTAGAGGCACCGATGCACCTTTCCAGCAAATTGGTCATCCAAAGTTTTCTCAATCTGACTTTTCATTTACTCCGAAATCAGGTCCTGGCGCTAAGTATCCCAAACTAGAGAATAAAGAATGTAAAGGTCTAGATCTGAGAAGAGTAGCGCCAAATTATAAGAAACTAGACTTAGGTTATGTCATTAAGTTCTATAACAATCTATCAGCTAAAGAGCAGCCCTTCTTTCTGGAAAACAATTTTTTCAATCTACTTGCTGGAACTGATCAACTCAAAAAGATGATTATAGCTCAAGTTTCAGAAGCTGAAATCAGAGCCATGTGGGAACCAGGTCTCATCGATTTCAAAATGAAAAGAAAAAAGTATTTGCTTTACGATTAGAATGAGAACTTGAGTTGCGCTTTAAGGTCGGTTCTCGTATCTCCATTTATCTCTTCCAGACCACTACCATTATTGCCTCTATTTCTATAGGTTCTTGCCCATCTGAACTCTGCTAACATTTTTGGCGATATTCTGTATCTAAAATTGAAATAATATCTGAATCCTCTGCCAGAATAACTAGGAATTCCAAACTCATAAAGAATGTTATTCTCATAAGAAAACAACCTACTATTGAAGTCATCAGTGTCAAATAGTGCAAACCTGGAAGTAAATGAAACCGGGAACTTCTTTGGCTTATAAATCACATCTTGATAGAGCATATACCCTTTAGAAGGTCCATTGATGTTTTGGAAGAGGGTATATTCTATTCTGTTTCTCAGTTCCAAAGTTTTCGATACTGTATTGCTAAAGTGAACTCTCAATTTATGTCTGGTCTGTAAGGTGCCTACTGCTAGCTTATCTGCAAAGTTGTCCTCTTGAGATACATCTACCAGTTTCTCTTCGAAAAAATATTGTGCATAAACTGTCAATTTCCTTTTCAAATAATAGTCCAACCTTACTAGATATTCTTTACCTGTAGACGGATTATTAACACTTGATCTCAACCATGGATGTCTCCATACATCTGCATAGGTACGCAGCTTCCACTTGTTGCTAAATGCAAAGTCAAAGCCTATATAAAAACCTCTCTCGTTGTTGACTAAACTTGATTCTCCGAAAGCATTAGGTGTAATTGCATTGTAAGCGATGTCATAATCTCTATATAAAAGAGACATGCTTATTCTCTTATCCAAACCTATCATAGCACCTACAATATGTGCTAGCCCGCCAGTAGAAGCATATGCGGATTCTCCAAAAAGATGTACATTTCTTATACGCCAGCTATAATCTACACTGGTATTACTTATCCTATCTCCACTGAATCTAAACCGATTGAAAGCTTCATTTGATCTCAAAAGAGGTTCTGAAAGGTGATTGCTCAGATGGTTTAGGGCTATATAATAGCTGGGCTGGATATATTTGATACTAGTTCCATAGGAAGTAAGTCCTACTACACCTTTATCCTCTTTTTCATTTAAGGTTCTGTGCTTACCACTTGTTTGTAGAGATGAGAAAAACAAATCAGGAATTTCAGGGTCTTCAACTTCTATCCTTACATTTCCATCACGATTTACTCTGCTTGCAAATAATGTAACTTCCAGATCTCGTCTAGGTCGGAGGGTCGCAGCAGCACCTCGGAAATAGCCATTCTCATTTACAGAACTGTAAGGCCTTATAACTCGTCCACCACGTTTGATATCCATTACCCAAGCACTCTTTCCTGCTCCGAATCCATTGTGGCTAATGAGTCCCTGTCCAAATGAGAGTGAATAATCTCCTATTGCAACATCCTTTAGCAAAGTAGAATAATCTTTCAAATAGACGAAAGCTGTTACATAATCCAGACCTCTGTTTAAAGTATCTGACCAGAACTGCTCGCCTTCGTCCTTTTCTACTATGAGACCGTATCTCAATTTATATTCATAATTGCCTCTGTGTCTAAGGACCCATTGGTTCTTATCGCCAAGGTATCTGGGATCTTCACCTGGGTCTGCTAAGAATCCCGCTTTGTCTTCTAAGGTCTGAGCCCATTTCAGAAAGACCTCATTTCTACTACTGCGGAACATTTGACCTAAGGAAATTGGAATTTTATTCTTATCCGCAACCTTCACAAAGGACTTTAATCTATTGACATCATCAGTTCCAAAACTTGGGATACTTTGCAACTCTTCTACCTGCAAGAAGTCACCATACTCTTCTCGGTGTCTTAGAATTTCATTGATCTGTATTTCTGAAAGAAGGCGCAGTTCTTGCAAATCGTCGTAGCTGACTTGATTAAGGTCGATAGGATGCTGATAGAGTATCTGTAATCTATCTAAAATCAAGGTGAGGTCTACATCATCATCTTGGTCTTCTAGAAAGGATTCCACCTGATCCCATATGACAAAAGGTATTTCCTGAGCCCTTATCTGAGTACTCATGAAGAAACATAATATGGCAAACCACTTTTTCAAGCTTTCTCTTTTCTGATTTTCTCTACAGTCAGTCCTGACTTGACACTAAACATCCAAGATATAAAGTCAAAGTATAGAAAACTTACTTTATTGAATCTACTTTGTCTTTGAACCATTAATTTATCTATAGATGTATCAATCATTTCATTTATTCCAAAATTAACAGCTTTACTTCCTCTTCGTAAGAAAGAAATTATAACCTCCAAGACATTATTCATCCTATTATTACTCTCAAAGGCAGCCCGGACACTTGGAAGTAAATTGAGTACCAGTTTAAAGTTATTTATCCTATAATGAGTCAATAAGTGAATAAGTCTAGAGTAACTCAATAGATCAGACCTCAGTTGCTTATCTTGATTTTCCAAAATTATATTAAGATAATCTATTGCTCTTTCATACTCTCCTCTATAGTTATGAATAAGACTTAGCTTGTAATAAAACATCATCATTCTATGGACATCTATCATTCCGATAAAACTGTTCATACTGGTTTCAAGGCTGGTAGAGTAGACAGATAGACGTGGATACTTATTCTGTATAATCATAGAATTGAGTTCAGCATTATTGTAGTACCAGAAATCAAGTAGGGCAGATGTACCTAAGGTATCTTCTATCTTATTACGGTAAGCCTTGTATTTCTCAAACCAATACATGAACCTATCTTTCCGATCTAAATAAAAACAGCAGGTTAGTATGTAATGAAAACCTCTGAAAAAGAGATCTGGGTCCTCCTTGATGATTGTATCGTCAGATTCCATTTTAAGTACCCATCTCACTGCATGCTTGTAAGAAAAATGAAAATTCAAAGTCATATAGTGATACCAGACAAAGGACTGGTGCCAAAGTACCATTGCAAGTATGGAAGGAATCACAAAATTGAATTCTGGCATCTGGCTATTGAAGTAGACTTGGTACATAAGAGCATCTCTTTCATCTTTGGCAAAGCCCCATTTTATATACAAGCCTTGTATCTCCAGGGATATGTTTACCATTTTTACTTCTCTAGTTACCAGTTGCTGTAGTTTCTCGGTATCGGAGATAAGATGTTCGATTCTGTTTTTATTCTTTCTACTTCTTGTTATGTGACGACTCTCTATTTTCTTTTTAAGTTCAGCTATTTCCAGATAGAGTAGATTATTGATCGCAGATGAATTTTTCGCTATACTATTTAAGATGGCCAAACTTTCATAGAACAATCCTTTGCGATATAACAACCCAGCATAATCTAATTTTTGTCTTAATCTAAACTGAGTCCCATTCGCTTCATGGAATAAACGCAACCCTTTCAATACTTGACTATATAGATGTCTTTTTGCATTAAGATATTGAGAACTATTCTTTGCCTCTATTTTTTTGTAGTAATAGGAATCCTCTTTTTTAGGTGATGCATCCATCGCTTGAAAAAGCTTGATATACAACGCTGCTTTATTACTATCCAATCTTCTTACAAAGAGCACAAAATGACGTTTCTCTGCCTTAGTCAGACTAGAAATCAATTTTTTCAAAGATGACAATTTGGATATAGGCATAACAGTTTAAATAGGTATAAGTAACTGAATATCTGAAGTTTAAAACTAAGTTTTCTATTCAGTTGATTTCATCCAAGATTATCTGTATAAAAATACAATACTATCCCAACACCCTGTACTATGCT
>CAZKXO010000091.1:0-11720 GCA_964556525.1 uncultured Saprospiraceae bacterium | reverse complement strand
CCTTTTCATCGTACTTGGCTAGCTTTTTAATATTCCAATTGCTAAAGGCCTTCTTGTAACTAGGAATCTTAGTCAGAATTGTATACCAACTCAGACCAGCTTGTGCCCCTTCCAAATTCAGATATTCAAAGAGTTCTTTATCATCATAGACGGGCTCTCCCCAGACTTCATCATGGTATTTCATGTAAAGGTCATCCTTTAAACACCAATCACATCTCCTTTTCATAATTTTCTAAGCTTATTAAGTAATATACTGCAGTAGTCAAAAAATTTCTGAGAATTGGAATAGCTGAAATCAAACCTAGTTGTTTTCTGGTTTTAAGGCCAAATTTCTTGCTATAGATAGGGTTCGTAAGAAAACCTCTGTGCAGATCTACTTTGTAATTCTGACGCTTAAGTATTCGATTGAATCTCTCTATTGACAAACCAGTCTCCTTTATTTCCATAAGCTCTTCCAGTCTATTTGGGTATTCTTTCCCTAGTTTGAGGATTGCTCTATAGATTGGTGCTGGCAAGAGATGAAAATAGGGCAAATTCCTAAGGAGTTTGGCTTTGCAAATCTGCTGATGACCTCCAAAAGGCATCTGCCACGGAGGAAATCCGAAGAAGACTTTACCCCCAGGTTTCAGAAACTTCTTCAGATGACCAAGGAACTTCTCTTGATCAAAAATATGTTCTATCACATCTTTCAAGAGGATTAGGTCAAATTTGTAGTCATTGTCGGCATTGGGTTCTATGTCATATATATCACTGTCAACTATAGCCACCTGACCAGCTGCAATCTCCTTTGCAAGATACTCATTGGCCAGCTTTATGCTGTTTTCATTGAACTCTATTCCTACACAGGTGAGACCTCGTTCTGAAAAAGCAGATAGAACTCCAGCCTGAGCGCAACCGATTTCTAGGACTTTAGCCTCACAAGCGATAGGCGCGACTTCCTCTATAAATGGAATAATCCAATCTCGTGCAATCTCATACTGCCAATAGAAATACTTCTTTTTCTCCTTATGAAACGTGTACATCGGGCGCAAAAATAATTAAATGAGACAAGCTCGGAGTGAAAGCTGACAAATGGGCTTTTTAAAACAAGCTTAACAGCGATATTTCGAAGTAACCGCTATCTTTATTGAATCAAGAAAATCAAAAAATCGTCAAAATGAAATATTTGGGTTTACTTCTTTTCATAATCTGTTCTTCTACTCTCTTTGCGCAAGCTCCAGAAATCAAAACTGTCAGCACTGACAAGATCAATTGGATGAGTTGGGAAGAAGCATACGCTGCCAATCTCAAGGAACCTAAGAAGATATTCGTAGACATCTATACTGAATGGTGCGGATGGTGCAAGAAAATGGACAGTTCTACTTTCGTAGACCCTGCGGTAGTAAAAGAAATGAATGAAGACTTCTACGCTGTTAAGTTTGATGCAGAGCAAAAAGAGGAAATAGAATTTAATGGGGCTACATTCTCATTTGTACAGCAAGGAAGAAGAGGTTCTCATCAGCTGGCTTATGCTTTAGTAGATGGTAGAATGAGCTATCCTACCTTTGTACTTTTAGATGAGAAATTCCAAAGAATCATGTTAGCTCCCGGTTTCAAAACACCAGAAAAGCTATTACCACAACTAGAATATACTAGCACTGGAGCTTATAAGAAACAAAACTTTGAGGATTTTGCCAGGGCGGGAAACGAATGAGCCAAGTATAAAAAAAAATGAAAAAGGGGTCTCAGTTTAATCTGGACCCCTTTTTTCAGTTGTAGTAGGCTCTATTTAGATGAAAATTATTTCAGTTTGAAGTCAATGGTTATATCACCGCATTGTTCTGCAGTACTGCTTTCACTGAACTTATATTTTTTTGCATTGGACACTGCCAAAGAGATGAGGTGACTATCAGTTGTAGTAGATCCTTTTTGGGTAAAATCAGCTGAAATGACTTTGCCTTGTGCATTGACACAGATATTGACGACTACTCTTCCAGTCTGTTGGGAACTGTCTGTAATAACAGGCGCATAGAGTAAGCCCCTACTGCCCAAGCCATTACCTGCCTTACCTTTTCCTTTTGTGATTCCTTCTAGTGCAGCAGCATCAGGATGTCCTGAAGGGGCTCCTTTGGAGGGTGCCCCAGTGCCATTAGCACTCTTGGCCAAATTATTGAACTTACTTTTGGCAGCCGCTTTCTTTGCTGCCAGCTCTGCCTCATCCTTACGTTTGGCTTCATCTTCAGCACGTTTCTTGGCTTCTGCTTCGGCTTGAGCTTTGGCTTTTGCCGCAGCAGCTTTCCTTTCTGCCTCTTTGGCTTCAGCCTCTTTTTGCTTCTCTGCTTTGGACTCAGCGTCTACCTTGGTTTGGACTACCTTTTCTTTAGTAGCGACTATTGGCGACACCTTGGTTAGCGTTTCAGACACTACCCTCTTGTTTACTGGTTTAGAGGCTGCTTTTGACTTTGCTGGTGCAGATTTAGCTGGTGTAGTTTTACTTTTTTTCTTTGGTGTAGGCTTTGCATCACTAGCACTTGGTGCTGGTGGTGTTTTAGTTCTTTCCGTTGCTTCTTTATATCCCAACGCCACTTGTATACCTTCGAACTGAGGTTGTTCTGGTTCTTTGGACAGTGCAGATACTATAGGGAAAAGTAGAAGCAGGACAAGAAAGAAGTGCAAGATGAGACTGATGCTTAGGCTATCCCGCTGTTGCTTTTTCTCTTGTAAGGCAATAGAATTAGACATTATTCTCAGGTTATCGGTTTCTAACAGTTATTATCATTACCACATATAACTGATAAAATGGGCTATAAGTATGTCAGAAACCATAAAGGCCTCCAGATAGATACTTATTATCATTATCAGTAATATCTAAAATACTGATAACCAGAAACAAAAATCAAACCAAAGTTGATTAGTCAAGCGGGATCGGCTATAACTTTTGATTCATAGTCCCTTAGATGAATAGTCATCCATGACTCTAATTTCTAATTAAACAAGACAAAGGCTACTATTATAAAGCCTATAGGTAATAATAAAAAAACAGAGAGATCTTCAAAGTGGATTCTACCTTTTTTATAAAAGATAAAACAGCTGGAAAATAACATAACTAGAAAAGCACCAAATTTGAATAAACTGTAGATTCCAATGTAATAATTCTCAAGACCCTCATGTCCTGCAAATTCAGGATAGAAGACTTCTGTAACATTATTATACAAAGGACTCAACTCAAATTCTATAAGCTCTCCAGCTCTATTTTTATAGTATTTCACATTCATAGTAAAACCCAGTTCGGTTTCTATATGATTCCCTACATCCTTGACTATCGTGTCGGTTACATATTCTCCTTGCAGTAGATTGTTGTCTATCAAATGTAATGCGGTAGAACTTGCAAAGTAGAGAAAGACAATCCCTAGAAACTGAACAGACTTCACATAAAGGCTTGACTCAGGCACTTTCTCTTGCCAGTTAAAGTCTTTCACATCTTCCACTAGTTCTAGTCTTCCAGGATAAACCTGATTCATCACCTCTATAAGCTCATCCATGAGAAATACATTCTCAAAGCTTAAAACATTAAAATATAACTCTTTCGAAAAGCCATACAAGCCATTAATAATACTGGAGGTCGTTTCGAAGACTACAGCTGATCTATTCTTTTTCCTAACTACGAGAATTTTAGATATCTCTTCAAAGGAAAGATGTACTTCATCAGTAGTGGTAACTCCCCACTTATAAGCTATACCTCTGTTAGATACAAAGTACTCTAAATTTATCCCTGTCCAAAAAGTTTTGTAGGCATCCGAAATGAAATAGTACAAGACTAGTGTGACGCCAGCAGCAAGGATCATACCGTAGAATTCAGCATTTAAAGTTGCAAAATTGAATAAACCAACAAAGGCAAGAATGGTAACTCGGCCACTTACAAACTCATATAGGAAATTAAGAAAGTTATTGAAATTACTCCTTCCAAAATTTGCCTTCTGACGCCAAAGGAATTCACCTCTTTCCATAGCCTACTCATTTACGGTAAGTAAAAACTAATTGATTACATTTAGTCATATAACAAATTCCGAGTGCGGATTAGTTCTATCTTAATGGGGATTTATTATAATTGAATTATGAGCTAACTTTAGAAAGAAGTATAGAAATCATATCACAAAACTCAAATCAATTTATACTTCCATGGGCTTTGGATTCAACTTGTTCTTCGTCTTTATTTTAGTTCCAGGATCCATGGTGCTCTTACTCTTGTGGTTAATTACAAAGAAAAGTGTCTTTGGTCAATTATTATGTTTAGCCTGGGGAGGGGTAATTGCGATAATCATAATAAGTCTAGCACTAAGACCTTTTACACCAATCAAAGTAACCACTGACAAAATCTATGGAGATTATGTTATAGACAAAAGTAGATTTCCTGGGCGACAAGCTAATTGGCAATATGACAACTTCCATTTCTCAATTACGGAAAACGACATTCTACTTTTCAGTTTCAAGCATGAAGATGGAAGGTTTAGGACTGACACCTTTCCAGTTCAATTTCTAGAAAACTATCATTCACATAGAATAAAAATCGGTAAGGACACCACTAGACATCACATCATTCAAGACAACCCAACTTTGTACAGGACAACTTGGAGTTTCTATTATGTCTTTTATTCTAAAAAGTTTGGCAATATCTTTTTCACAAAAAAATAGACTAGGCTTAGTTCCTACTCGCTTAGATATTACCTTATAATGACCTTAAGACCAGCTTATCATGGAGTTCATTATTCTTTGTATCCAGATCAGAGTTGATAATTTGTAAGGCATAGTGTCAAACTCTTTCCTAAGACTCAATTGCATAGCGTCAAATAATTTATGCAATAACTTTAGTATAGGCCTTAATACCCAAATGAAGGATATCCAATGCCTTATTAAGATCATTAGAGTTCAATACATAAGCGATTCGAACTTGTTTTCTTCCTAATTCCTGATTGTGATAAAAGCCATCTGCAGGCGCTAGCATCACTGTCCTTCCGTCCACACTAAATTCTGACAACATCCATTTGCAGAAAGCCATTGCATCATCCACGGGGAGTTCTACAATATTGTAGAAGGCCGCTTCCGGTTTATATGATTTTACACCTGGTATATTTAGCAACCCAGAATATAATACCTCTCTACGGCGTTTGTATTCTTCTCTTGCCTGGACTATGTAATCCATTCCATCTTGATAGCAAGCCATTGCAAGTAGTTGGCCAAAATATGGAGGACACAATCTTAGTTGGGCATACTTTATAACGGACTTTTTGACCTCAGGATGTTTGGTAATCATAAAACCAATTCTGGCACCACAAGAACTGAATAATTTACTGATAGAGTCTATTACGATAACTTGGCTTTCTATAGACTTCAGTGCAAGTACAGAAGTGAAGGACTGCTCATAACAGAATTCTCTATAGACTTCATCGACTATCAGAAAGAGATCATTGGATTTTACTATATCAGCCAGCTTTTCTAACTGTTGCTTACTATATAGTTGACCAGTAGGGTTTCCAGGATTGCATAGGAATACAGCCTTGGTTCGGCTCGTAATTTTAGACTGAAATACTTCTGGGTCTGGCAAAGCAAACTTATCTTCTAATGAAGTGGTAACTGGTACAATGGATATAGAACAGACCTGCGCAAATCCAATGTAGTTTGCATAAAAAGGCTCTGGAAGGATTATTTCATCTCCCTCATTACAGGTTGCGAATAAGGCATAGAGAATTGCCTCTGATGCACCTGTAGTTACATAGATGTCTTCGATGTCTAGTCCAGCATCATAGTTGTCATAATAATCTCTTACTAACTGTCTTAGCTCAGGCAAACCTTCAGATGGGCCATACTTGACAATTTTCTTTTTGTCTAATCTTACCTTTTCTAAAGCTGATGGAGGTGTAGGTATATCTGGTTGTCCAATATTAAGATGAAATATCTTCTTGCCTGCCTGCTCCGCTTTACGTGCATATGGCACAAGACCACGTATAGGTGATTGATTAAGAACTCTTCCTCTGTTAGAACCATTGGGCATAATAGGCTTAATTTAGATTACTACATATAGGACATATGAGCATTATTACACAGCCATCAAAGGTGAGTAATAATTCAAACTTATCATAAATGGTGGAAAACAGGAAAGAATAGAATGATGGATCCTATGCTCAGAACATCACTTAGGATCAGTCAGTATTGCGTCTATCTTAAAGCGGTAAGCTAAGTCGAGCAAGTAACCTACTGATTCATGAGGTGCATCATCGTGAGGAACAATAACTATAGATACTTTCTTGGATCGCTTTAGCTGAGCTCTAACTTCTTTTTCTATAGTACTCTTACCTGCAGTTGCATTATTAAGTAAGTAGGTGCCGTTTTTCTTTACTGTTACAGTAGATGGAGGATTGTCAGGCTGCTTTGCGGTCTTATTTTTACTTTGACCTGGCAACTTGAGATTCAGCGCATTAGGAACGACCATAGAAGAAGTCAACATGAAAAATATCAATAATAAAAAGATGATATCCGTCAGTGACGACATACTGAATTCTGCACTTACTTTCGCTCTTTTCTTCATTCCCATAGCTCTTACTTTTTAGGTTGTGTAGCGTAATGCGCTGAG
This sequence comes from uncultured Saprospiraceae bacterium, assembly GCA_964556525.1. Classification (GTDB taxonomy): domain Bacteria; phylum Bacteroidota; class Bacteroidia; order Chitinophagales; family Saprospiraceae; genus RFSX01. Next base: position 5,113 of record CAZKXO010000091.1, on the reverse strand, counting down.
ATGCCAAGCGAATTAGCTGTCGAAATGATGTCTTGTATTTTTTTCCAAGGAATACCAATTTCCGCTACAATGGCCAAATCTGCATTTTCTCTATTGTTCATTTTAGCAAGTGTCGACCTTATAGCTCCTTTTAATTTGGACTGGCTTACTGGTTTACCATTAAATGACAAGCCATCTTTTTTTGTGATCATGACTATAAGGTCACTGGGAGCTACAGTAACACTATTGGATTCTGGTAACTGGATGTTAATCTGAACCATAGATGAAGTCAGCATAAAAAAGATAAGCAATAGGAAGATAATGTCCGTCAGAGAGGACATACTAAACTCGGCGCTTACTTTGCTTCTTTTCTTCATTGTTCTTTATTATGATTCTTATGCAGAAGGCTCCTGAAGTAAATCCATAAATTCTGTTGCGGTCATCTCCATCTTATTTATCGCCTTGTCCACCTGACTTACCAGATAGTTATAGCCTACAAATGATACGATACCTATAAAGAGTCCGAAAGCTGTTGTTATCAAGGCTGTATAGATACCACCTGCAAGAACATCCGGTGTAACATTCTGCTCACTCGCCATCTTGTAGAAAGCTAAGATCATACCCGTTACAGTTCCAAAGAAACCTATCATCGGTGCAGCGCCTGAGATACTTGCAAGTGCTGATAGGTTCTTCTCTAGTTTGAAGATTTCCAGATTACCTACATTTTCTATCGCAGCATCTATATCTCTAAGAGGCTTACCTATTCTTGCTATTCCTTTTTCTACCATTCTCGCATAAGGAGAATTCACACCAGCCAACATTGCTTTTGCTCCTGCAATGTTGCCAGAAGTTACAGCCGCTCTGATATTATTCATAAAGCTGTCATCTATCTGAGTTGCTTTCTTTATCGTAAAATATCTTTCTAAAAAGAAGTACATAGCCAAAATTGAAAGCACAAGCAAAATGATATTTATGGCGATACCCAAGGGGCCTCCCTGCATGAGTATATCTATTACATTCTGTACTCCTAAACCAGCATCTTCATCAGCTGCTTGCAAGAAAAACCCGAAATTGAACATATTATTATTTTATGTTGGATGATAGAACGATGCTCAAGCATCGAAAATTATTAGATTTTACAAATTTAGGTATTATAAAACATATTACAAATATATATCATTTGTTTTCCTACTCTATTTCAAGGCCTTAATAGCCAAATTTTTCTACTAGAGGTCCTCACTCCCCCTCGCAGTCGAAAAATTTCATGAATTGTTACTCAGGCATAGACAATTATTTAGTGCAAAAGCATTTCTTTTGTACAAAATTTAAAAAAACACATTATGGCCAAAATATTAATCAACGACGGAATCCACGAGACAGGACTTAAGAAATTGCAGGCTGCAGGCCATGATGTAGACACTGTAAAAATTTCTCAAGAGGATTTACCAGCAAAGTTGCCTGCTTATCAGGCCATATGTGTAAGGAGTGCTACCAAAGTGAGAAAGGATCTGATTAATCTTTGTCCTGATCTAAAAGTTATAGGCAGAGGTGGTGTCGGTTTGGATAATATAGATGTCGACTATGCAAAAGGAAAAGGAATAGAAGTGGTCAATACACCAGCTGCATCTTCTCGGTCGGTGGCAGAATTGGTTTTTGCACATCTCTTTAGCATCTCAAGGTTTGTCTATAAGTCCAATAGACATATGCCTAATGATGGAAGAGAAGAATTTAAATCTTTAAAAAAATCATACTCTAAAGGTTTTGAACTAAAAGGTAAAACCTTGGGTATCATAGGAATAGGAAGAATAGGCCAAGAAACGGCTAAAATTGCACTTGGTGTAGGAATGAAAGTTGTTTGCGTAGACCCTTATGCTTCTGCACCTAAAGTCAAGATGAATGTAGGTGGGCAAGATATTGAAATAGATATTCCTCTTGTCAGCATGGATGACATGCTAAGTCAAGCTGATGTTATTACCTTACACATTCCATTCTCTGGCAACCCTGTTCTGTCGACAACTGAATTTTCTAAGATGAAAAATGGTGTCGTAATAATCAATGCGGCTCGTGGAGGAACTATTGATGAGGAAGCACTATTGGCGGCACTCAATGACGAAAAAGTCCTTGCAGCTGGGTTAGATGTATTCGAAAATGAGCCTACTCCTCGTGAGGATTTATTACAACATCCTAATGTTTCTTGTACACCACATATAGGCGCATCTACAGGAGAAGCACAAGAAAATATTGGAATAGAGCTAGCTGACAAGCTTATTGCTATCCTAGGATAATCAATTTGCTCAGGGCTTATTGGTTAGCCAATGGCAATACTTCCAGATCAAACACTAGAGGTGTATCTGGTGCAATAAGACCAGGAAAACCTCTCTTTCCATATGCAAGTCCTGATGGTATCAGCAGTTGCGCTTTTGTACCTGCATTCATGAATTTCAAAGCCTCATTCCATCCAGGAATCATCTGACCTACATTAAAGCTAATCGGCACACCTCTTTTGTGGCTGCTGTCGAAGACTTTACCATCTAAAGTATATCCTTGGTAATGCGCTTTAGTGGGTTGATTATGCACTAGATTAGGTCCCATGCCTTCCTTATGGATTATATAATAGAGACCAGAATCTGTTCTTTTGACATCCAAGTTCTTTTCTACTGCATAATCTATTAGCAAATTCTCATCTTTTTGGGCCTGGGTAGTAGGATTAGAATGAAATCTACTGTACAGTCTAGTTGCTAATTCTGTTGTAGCTTCACGTTTTTGTACTGTTTGGCTAATTTTTTCTCCTACAGATGTTGACTTCTTTTTACTATCCGTAACACAGGCACTAAGCATAAAAACGACTAAAATCAAAGCTGATATCTTCATCTTGTTTATTTAATTTTCTACAAAGAAAGGAATGTTATATTTACATATTAATATAATATATATATTTTTTGTCTCAACATAGCACTATGCAAAAATCATCTATTCAAAATGGTCTATTTATGGGTATCGCAATGATAATCTCATCTTATGCCTTATACCTAGCTAATCCAAGTATGTTTCTTTCGGCAAAGACCTTGGTCTTATTGCTGATATTTATCATACTATTGGTCAAGTCAGGTTTGGATGCACGTAAGGGAAATGGTGGTTTCATATCATTTAAGAGCGCTTTTTTTAATCTATTTGTTACAGGAGCGATAGGCACCTTGATCTGTACTATATTTGACTACATACATTTCAATATGTTGGCACCAGAACTGATAGACATGATGAAAGAAATCCAGCTAGAGGCAGCAGAACAAATGTCTGGCATATTGGGCAGCTCTCCAGAAATGGAAGAAATAATGGAAGAAAGCATGGACCAAATAGAGGACAGCAATCCGGCTAGCCTCGGTACTATGGCTATGGGTTATGGAATAAAACTTATTTTAACTATTCCATTCTTCTCTGCTATAATAAGCGCAATTATCAAAAAAGATGGTGGTTTCAACCCTCCTGAGAAGTTGGACGACGACTTCAAATATACGATGAAGAACTAGAATTAATGGATCTCTCCATAGTCATTCCTTTATATAACGAAGAAGAATCTCTGACAGAACTGGTCGACTGGATTAAAAAGTCTATAGCTGATCAAAACTGGTCTTATGAAATTATTATGGTTGATGACGGAAGTACAGATACTTCCTGGTCTAAAGTCGTTTCTTTGAAAAAAGACTACCCTGAAATTAAAGGCATCAAGTTCAGAAGGAACTATGGAAAATCAGCAGCCTTAAATGAAGCTTTCGAAGCAGCCGAGGGAAATGTCGTTGTCACAATGGACGCAGATCTACAAGATAGCCCTGAAGAAATCCCAGGACTATATCGTATGGTTACACAAGATGGTTATGACCTAGTTTCAGGCTGGAAAAAGGAAAGACATGATCCTGTGAGTAAAACCATTCCTACCAAACTATACAACTGGGCCACAAGAATGATGTCAGGAATCAAACTCAATGATATGAATTGTGGTCTCAAAGCATACAAATACGAAGTCGTGAAAAGTATAGAAGTATATGGAGAAATGCATAGATACATTCCTGTCCTTGCAAAAACTCAAGGCTTTGATAAAATAGGCGAAAAAGTTGTGCAGCATCAAGCAAGAAAATATGGTGTTACGAAGTTTGGACTCAATAGATTTAGCAGAGGCTTATTAGATCTTATGACGATTACTTTTATGGGTAGATTTGGTAAACGTCCAATGCACTTCTTTGGAAGCACAGGGATGGCGTTCACTTTTATAGGTATAATCTTGTTGACTATTCTGACAATACAGAAAGTAATATATAAAGTAGGAGGCATTGCCAGCAGGCCTATGTTCTTCCTGGGCATGCTTTTGGTTATAGTAGGAATCCAATTGTTTATAGCTGGATTCCTGGCTGAGATGATATCAAGAAACAATCCGAAAAGAAACGACTACTCTGTAGCGGAAACAATCTGAAAATGATCAAAAAAGCTGTATTCATTGGTCCCGCCTATCCATATAGAGGTGGTATCGCAGCCTTTAATGAGAATCTGGCTAGCGTCTTCCAACACAATGGTTGGGATTGCAAGATTTTCACCTTTACTCAACAATATCCTAACCTCCTCTTCCCTGGCAAAAACCAACTTACAACGGAAGACCCCAGGCCGAACCTTACTATCACACGAGGCATCTACAGTACCAATCCACTCAACTGGCTAAAGATGTCAAAGGAGATAGTTGCTGAGAATCCTGACATAGTTATAACCCAATATTGGATGCCCTTCATGGCACCGGCATTTGGTACGATACTAAGAGGCGTTAAAAAAGAAATGAAGGATGTAAAAACAGTGACTATCGTTCATAATTTCAAGCCACATGAGAGTCGCATTGGTGATAAGCAACTTAATAAATACCTTACAAATCGTACAGACATCTTAACCTGTCTTTCTTCTAGTGTCAAAAAGGAAATAGAAAAATCTGTCTCAGACAAACCAATAATAAAGTTATTCCACCCCATCTATGATCATTACGGAGAGTCTTTAAGTAAGGAATTAGCAAAGACAAAATTGGGCTGGAATCCTGGCACAAAGTATTTGTTGTTCTTTGGATTGGTAAGAGCATACAAAGGTGTGGACACCTTACTGG
>CAZKXO010000090.1:0-11984 GCA_964556525.1 uncultured Saprospiraceae bacterium | reverse complement strand
TCTTTTATAGCTAATCTGTTGTGCGAAAAGTATGAGTGCATTCCATCTTTTCACAGAATTTTTATAGGTTGCAGCTTTTGTGTTCTAAATCTTAACCACGACATCTATGAATGCTGGAAACGCCAATCTATTAAATGCAATAATGCTCATCGCAATGAGTATCTGGGGATATAAATCAGGAGGTTCACCTACTGCGTTGATTCCCTTAGGTTTTGGAGCTATTCTACTCTATTTTACCAATAGTATAAGAAATCACAATAAAACTATCGCACATATTGCAGTCGTCCTGACTCTAATAGTCCTTGTAATGTTGGCAGCCATGGCCCTACCTGGCACCTTACGGAGAGGTGGCGGCGTAGGAACTTATCGGGTGATTGCCATGATAACAACCAGTGCTATAGCACTTATTTTCTTTATTAAGAGTTTTATAGACGCCAAGAAAGCACGAGAGAACAGATAGCTTTTCATCCCGCAAGCGAACATCTTGAGGCTTATATTATATATACTATATCTCACAAGTCTTCCAGCAATAACCATTTTTAGTCAGAAACTAGAATCATATAATAGTGCCTGAGTAACAACTGTGGTCATGGATACTACATTAGAAGCCAAGACAGTTTTTCTTAAGAACTGTGAACTTGAAACCGATTATATATTATACAATAAGACTTATACAAGAGGATAGGTTTGAGGAACATGAAAAGACTTATTACAGTCAAGAAACCGATTATACCATAGTTATTTAGGAAGAATCACCTTGTTTAGATATTAGTCCGGAGCCCTTCTTTTATGCCATAAATAGTCTTATTCCACTTCATTTCGCTCCATATAAAACGATTGTATCCCTTCATTATAACAAATAGGCCATAACAATCGTCTACCTATTAATAAGTCACTTAATTGTAAAATTGTATGTTTGCTAGTAAGCACAAAACATTAAACGAGGTCTCATTGTCTAGAAATAATTCGGAAATATTCGAAAAAGAGCTCTTTCCACACATCGATGCTCTTAAAACCTTTGCATATCACCTTACCTATAACGAGGATGACGCCAATGATTTGGTGCAGGAGACCTATATGAAGGCTCATCGTTTCATAGATAAGTACATTCAAGGAACTAATGCCAAGGCATGGTTGTTTAAAATCTGTAAAAATGCCTATATCAACCAATATCGCAAGAAGAGCAAGCAGCCTTCTAGAGTCGATTTTGAAGATATAGTCAATTTTCATGATAGTGATGATCGCATACCTGGCTATTTAGATCTCAGAGAAGAATTGTTCGATAAGATGCTTGGAGATGAAGTCACTGTCGCCATCAATTCTTTACCTATCGATTTTAGGACTGTAGTTCTACTCTGTGATATAGAGGGATTTACATATGAAGAAATCGCTAAGATTATAGACGTTCCTATAGGTACAGTTAGATCAAGACTCTTCAGAGCAAGGAATATGCTCAAGGAAAAGCTGAAAACTTATGCTAAAACTATAGGATTTAAAGATAAAAGAGGGGACAATAAGTCAGACAAGCAACAGTCTAAGTCTGAAGAAGAATAGACTTTTGGGAATTGCACAAAGTGTGGAAACTACATGAAAAGTTCTTATTGCATTTCTAAGTTCTATTGATTAACATTGTATAAGCAACCATTATTCCACTAGTTATGAAGCACAAATACCGTGCTTTAGAAAAAAAGTTTTAAAATTTTCTAGTAGCCTTGAATGAAGTAATTATAATTGTCAAGTAGCTACAGCTCATAAAACAAAACTGAAATGGGAAATCTAAAAGTTCAAGAGATTCAAAACCGTGTTTCGCTATTCTTTGACAATGCCCTCGGCGAATCTGAAAAACAAGAACTCCTCCTACAAGTAGAAAAAGATCCAAAGTGCTCTAAAATCTTCCACAAAGAGCAAACTTGTAGAAACTTCATCAAAAACAACATAACCAGACCTCCAGTTACTGTAGACTTTATCAATTCGATAAAGAACAGTATCAACATACATTAGCTACCACTAATAGCTCTTTTACTACTCAGTTTTAACGAGGCAACCAAGTTGCCTCTATTTCTTTTTATACCTATACCAACTACCAGATAATATGCTTGCCAAATTAGAAGAACTATACAATCACTTTCTCAGCATAGAAGAAAAACTTTCCGACCCGGAGACAGTCTCGGACATGAAAAAATTCAGTAAGCTCAATAAAGAGTACAAAGGCCTACAAGAAATCGTAGACACCTACAAAGAATACAAAAATGTTCTAGACAACATAGACAGCGCCAAAGAGATGCTCAGCGACTCAGATCCTGACATGCAAGCTATGGCCAAGGAGGAACTAGACCTCTTGAATCCAGCCAAAGAAGCACTCGACCAAAAGATCAAAGTACTGCTCATACCAAAAGACCCTGATGACAAACTAGATATCGTCATGGAAATCAGATCCGGAACAGGTGGCGACGAAGCCTCCATTTTTGCAGGAGATCTAATGCGGATGTACATTAAGTTTTTTGAAAGCCAAAAATGGAAACATGAAATCATCTCTCTAAACGAAGGCAGCTCTGGAGGTTACAGTAAGGTCGTCATGGAAGTCTTCGGTAACGAAGTGTTTGGCAAGTTAAAATTCGAATCTGGCGCCCACAGAGTACAGCGGGTTCCCAAGACTGAATCTCAAGGTCGTGTCCATACCTCCGCTGCTACGGTAGCAATCATGCCCAAGTATGAGATAGAAGACATAGAAGTAAAGAAAGATGATCTCAGAACGGACACCTTCCGTGCTAGTGGCGCAGGTGGCCAACATGTCAACAAAACTGAGTCAGGTGTAAGATTTACTCACATTCCTACAGGTCTTACTGGAGAAAGTACAGACTCTAGATCCCAACATAAGAATCGGGAAATAGCTATGCAACGCCTCTATCAGCGTATCCAGGAAGCTACTCGTGAGAAAGCCTATCAGGAACAAAAGTCTAAAAGAAAATCTCTTGTAGGTTCCGGTGACAGATCTGACAAGATCAGAACCTACAATTACCCACAGAACAGATGTACCGATCACAGAATAGGTCTGACACTTTACAGTTTGGGTAAGATCATGGATGGTGACATCCATGAAATTATAGAAAAGCTTCAGATGGAAGAGAATGCACAGAAAATGTTAGAAGAAAGCTAGGTCAGTAATTCCTAACCAGACTCTTATCTGCCCAGGTGCATTTATTTTTCCACAGAATTGTACTTCAGCAATAGTCAGAATTCCTAACTACTTTACTTTACTTCTGCCTGAATCAAAAAATCCTAGCTTAGATACCAACATTCGCCAAGTGGTTCTTAACAAGTATTCTTGTCAGATTAACACTTTAGCATCTTTGCTAATATGACAGCCGCACAAATGAAGCATGCTAAAATGTTAGCTTTGCACTACTACTTGATACATTACAATTTTATTTAATTAGTTCCGCAATTGTGACCCCATAGAAGATGGCAAAAAAGCAACGTGAGATAGAGAAAAGTGAAGACCTGAGTAAGCTTATGTTTGGTCGTGTAATGCCACAAGCCTTAGAACTCGAAGAGGTGGTCCTTGGTGCTTGTATGTTGGACAAAGAAGCTTTCTCAATTATAGTAGAAAAGCTCAAGCCAGAAACTTTCTATCTACAAGCGCATCAGGAAATCTTTCAGGTTATGTTGGACCTTTTTGCCAGCATGAAACCTATAGACATCCTTACTGTCCATGAAGAACTAAAGAAAAGAGGAAAACTAGATAATATAGGAGGTGTCAATTACCTTATGGATCTGACTAATAGAGTCGGATCTGCCGCAAATTTGGAATACCATGCACATATTGTCCTACAGAAATACATCCAGAGAGAACTCATACATGTAGCGACAAATACTATAAATGATGCCTACTCCGACCAGAAAGACGTTCTAGAAATGTTGGATTCTGCAGAGCAATCCTTATTTGATATTACAGACAAAAACCTAAATACTGGGTTCCAGAAAGTCAGCCAAGTGGCTCAAAAGGTAATGGATAAAATAGAAAAGCTCAGTCAGCAAGAAGGCGGCATGACTGGTGTCACTACAGGATTTAAAGAACTGGACAAAATCACCAACGGCTGGCAGAGTTCAGATATGATTATTATCGCTGCCCGTCCTGGTATGGGTAAAACAGCCTTTACCTTATCACTTGCAGCTAATGCAGCAGAAGCCGGGACAGGCGTAGCAATTTTCTCTCTGGAGATGGCCAATGACCAATTGGTACAACGTCTTATTTCCATGGACTCCATGATCAAAGCTAGTACGCTTAAAGAAGGAAGCCTCAAAGATGAAGAATGGCCTATACTATCCAATTCCGTCGCAAAGTTATCCGAGCTACCCATTTTTATAGATGATACGCCAGCCATAAACATATTCGAACTCCGAGCAAAATGTAGACGACTCAAGCAAAATCACAACATAGGCCTCGTTGTTATCGATTACTTACAACTTATGAGTGCAGGAGACAACAGTAAGAGAGGTAACAGAGAACAAGAAATATCAAGTATCTCAAGAGCACTTAAAGGCATGGCCAAAGAGCTGGATCTTCCAGTTATCGCACTATCACAGCTGAGTCGTGCAGTAGAAACCAGAGGAGGTGATAAGAAGCCTCAGCTTTCTGACCTTAGAGAGTCTGGTGCCATAGAGCAAGATGCGGATATTGTTACCTTTATCTACAGACCTGATTATTATGAGCTGGCAGATGATATGGAAATCGCTCAAGACTCCGCAGAAATCATCATTTCCAAGCACAGAAATGGTAGCCTCGGTACCGTCACCCTAAGATTTATCAAAGAAAATGTCAAGTTTACCGACTTCGAAGATCATGACTTCAGAAACATGGGTGGCATGGGTAGTGATATCTTTAGCGATGGTGGCAGTAGTTTTATCACCAGATCTTCTGCACTCAACATAGACAACGAAGAAGACCTCTTCGAAGACTAACATACTTCCTTAAGTCAGTTTACAGAGTAAAAAATAATTGTAATTCGCAGCAGCTCGTCTATTTCATGGCAATAATGTCTATTAACTTAGTATAGTCAAGAGTTATATAATTGTGGGCTGCACAAGTATTATTAGAATATTATTTCATTAGAAGGAGAGTAATAATACATTTGCCCCATGAAAATGCGCCTCAATAAATTCGTCGCCCATGCAGGTGTATGCTCGCGCAGAAAAGCCGCTGAACTTGTCAAAGCAGGCAAAGTCAAAGTCAATGACAAAATAGAAAAGAATCCAGCTATAGAAGTAGACGAAAATGACAAGGTGGAATATGATGGCAAACTTCTCAGAACAAACAATAAGAAGGTCTATCTCCTCCTCAATAAGCCCAAGAATGTTATAACAACAATGGAAGATGATCGGGGTAGAAAGACTGTATGGGATGTCGTCAAGTCTAAAGTCAAAACCAAATTATTTCCAGTAGGACGACTGGATCGAAACACCACAGGTCTTATACTCATGACCAACGATGGTGACCTTGCCTACAAACTCTCCCACCCCTCCAGCTCTGTAAAAAAAATCTACCAAGTAGTCCTTGACCGACCTCTAAAGGAATCTGATATGGAACGTATTTCGGACGGACTAGAGCTAGAAGATGGTATCGCAGATGTCGATGTCATTACCTATATCCAGGAATTACCTCCAAGTCATATAGGTGTCCAATTACACAGTGGTAAAAACAGAATTATCAGGCGGATTTTCGAACACCTCAATTACTCGGTTGTGACTCTGGACAGAGTCTATTTTGCGGGTCTCACAAAGAAAGACCTGCCACGAGGCTGGAGCCGTCCTCTGAAGAAAAAGGAGATTGTCATGTTAAGACACTTTACCAAATAGTCTCTAGAAGCTGCTAAATAGGCTTTCGTTTGTGAAATAAGTGTATAAACGCCTGGAAAAGCACAATTCTGACCAAAATTATAGGTCTTTCATAAGGGATAGACAAATTCACGTATTAAAGATGCGGACTTCCTATATTTGCACAGCAATGGAAGAATGGGAATTAGATTTTCAATGGCTACAGCTCAGGCACCGCTTAAAAAAAATGACCAATTCTTCATCGCTGTTAGATCTTAAAGGCATCTTATTCCTCATTGGCGTCCAGGAACTGGGTAGAGTTCAGGAAAAATTTACCAAAGAAGAAAAAAGAGACTTGATGCATGTAGCTGCTTGTTCTCTTTTAGAACAAAAAGGCTACTACAGTTTTGCTGGAAGAGATGAGGATGGCTGGCCACATTGGGATGTAGAAAAGCCCTTCAAGGTCAAAGGTCTACAGGAACAAGAATCAATACTAAAAACTAGTATACTAGAGTACTTTAAAAAACTTAATGACAAGGCTGAAGAAGAATAGCCTTAAACTAAATAATATGAAACAGATACTAACCTTAATATTTATCACAAGTATAATTTTCTCTTGTAAGCCAAAACAAGAGCTATACCTGATAGAAACTGAGATGGGGAATATGAAAGTGAAACTTTATGATTCCACTCCACAACATAGAGATAATTTTATCAAGCACGTCGAAGAAAACTACTATGATGGTCTTCTGTTCCACAGAGTCATCAATCAGTTCATGGTACAAGGTGGTGACCCAGATTCTAAGGGCGCACCTCCCTCTAAGAGATTAGGTGGTGGTGGTCCGGGCTACCAGATTCCAGCTGAAATAGGAGCTTTCCATTTCAAAGGCACCTTGGCCGCAGCTCGTACTCAGAATCCGGAAAAGAAATCTTCGGGCTCACAGTTCTATATCGTACATGGCAAGCAAGTAACCGACGCAGAGTTGGATCAGTTTTCTTCCATGAAGGGTATTACCTACTCTCAAGAGGATAGAGCCAGATACAAAAAAGATGGCGGGGCTATCTTCTTAGATAATGAGTATACAGTTTTTGGTGAAGTTGTAGAAGGATTTGATGTTATAGACAAAATAGCAGCGACACCTACGGCTCCTGGTGACAGACCTGTAAAGGATGTGACGATGAAAATCTCCAAAACCAAGTAAGTAGCACTTTCACGCTACATATTATTTTTATTGGGTTGTCTGTTACTGGGACAATGCTCTACACCTGTACCAGCCTTTGACTTCAGTGCGCCTTCATTACAGGTGCCTGCGACTCTTAGTTTTCATAACAGCTCTAAAAATGCTTCAGAGTACAGCTGGCTGGTAAACGGCGATAAAGTTTCCACTGCTGAGCACTTGACCCATACTTTCTTGTCATCGGGCAGGCATATCGTGGAGCTACAGGCGTTCGACGGGACCAAGATAGAGACCATTACCAAAGAGGTAATAGTAGATCCACCTAGCGCCTGTATGGTAGAGCTAGAAACAACTATGGGTAATATGATAGTCACTCTTGATGAGTCTACACCTGGACATCTAGAAAATTTTACCAGGCTGATAGAGAGTGGTTTCTACAATGGGCTCATCTTCCATCGGACGATAGAAAACTTTATGATACAAGGAGGTGGGAACGAATATAGGTCTGGTGGAAAACGCTTTCAAAATCCGGACGTCGTAGAGGAAGAAATAAATATGGAGCTCCCACATTACAGAGGCGCTCTCGCAGCAGCTAGGATGCCTGATGAAATGAATCCAACTAAAGCATCTTCTGGCTCACAATTTTACATTGTGGATGGAAGAAAACTATCGGCCAGTAAGTTGGAGAAAATACAAGGAGATAAGCTCTTCGATTATACAGAAGAGCAAAAAAACAAATATCTGGAGGTGGGTGGTGCACCTCAGCTAGATGGGGAATATACAGTCTTCGGTTATCTGCTGATAGGATATGATGTGCTAGATAGAATAGCAGAGAGCACTACTGATTCTTCTGACAAACCTCTTCAAGATATTATCATAACTAACGCAAAATTTATCAACTGATGGTTACAACTAAAGTGTTGGGAATCGATGTAGGAGGGACTGGAATAAAAGGTGGCCTGGTCGATCTAGAAACCGGAGAATTGATTTCTGAGAGATTTAAGGTAGGGACACCAGAAGCTGCTGGACCTGAAGATATGCTCCCAGTACTACAGCAGATAACAGAACACTTTGAGTGGCAAGGTAAGCCCATCGGTATCGGATTCCCTGCAGTAATAAAGCAAGGCAAATCCCTTACGGCAAGCAATATCAGTAAAGAATGGATAGATTATCCCATTAAGGCTTTTTTTGAGGAAAATTTGGAATGCAAGCTGAATGTCATAAATGATGCAGACGCAGCGGGACTGGCTGAAGTAACTTATGGGAAAGGAAAAGGCATAAAAGGCACCGTAATATTGCTAACGCTTGGGACTGGAATTGGCTCTGCAATCTTTAAGGATGGCAAACTGCTGGCCAATACAGAACTGGGACATCTCATGTACAAGGGACAAATAGCCGAAAAGGTGGTTTCCAACGCTGCTAAAAAGAAGAAAGACCTCTCTTGGGAAGAATATGGAAATCAGTTGCATAATTTCTTGTCACATGTCAATCATCTCTTCTATCCAGACCTCATGATTCTTGGAGGTGGTATTAGTAAAAAATTCGAGAAGTACGGTGACTCATTTTCTAAGATAGGAAATATCACGCCTGCCTCCCAGTTCAATAATGCCGGCATCATCGGTGCAGCACTGGCCTATAACACCACATCATAAAAAAATAGGCAATTGGAACATAATCCAATTGCCCATAAAACGAGATTGAGTAATACTTTTTCTTTTATTCTTCTCTATAGTAAGAAATCATAGCCTGGAGATCCTTGTTCAGCATCAGTTCAGGTTCGATTTTGAATATCAATTCATGTTCTTTGAAGTCTTCTTTAAGACCTTCTTCAAAATGCTTGAATGCTTCTGACTCCTGTCCATTGAGAAATAAGGCAATCGCCTTACAGAAAAGGAGGTCAGCTCCAAAGGTGTAATTGTCTGCTTGATCAAATACTTCTAATGCTTCTACTTTCTTACCGACTTTGATCAGGAACGCGATATAGTCTCTCCAGTACAAACTTTGCTCTGGTCCTATCTCTACAGCCTGAGCATAGAAGTGTTCTGCTTTGTCATAGCTCCCGATAGCATCATAGGCATGTGCAATATGCAGATAGTAATCCTCACACTGATCTTCCAGCATTATGGCCTTGTGATAAGCATTGATGGCTTTATGCCATTTTTCTGCTTTGGAGTAACATAGTCCCAGCTTAAAATAAACCTCATCATTGTAGGGGTCCAACTTCAGTAACTTGTTGAGCAATATTCTCGCTTTGTTAAGTTGGTCAAGTTGGTACTGGCATTCTGCCATGTTAATGAGTACTTCCTCATTGATACCAAAAATCTCTACATAATTCTCGTAGATTTTTAAGGCGCGCTGATACTCTTTTTCCTGGATGCAGATGTCACAGCAATCCAGATAACCATTTTCAAAGTTTTCTTCTGTAATAAATGAATACTCCAGTGCTTCGATAGCTTCAGTATACTCACCCATACATGAAAGAGCATGACCTAGGTTATACCATGCGAGATAATTGAATGGTTCTTCATTAAGTAAGGTCTTGTGAAAAGCAGCACTGCGTTCAAAGTTCTTACACAGTTGTACAGCAAAACCTAATCGCTCAAGAGCTTCTTCATTTTTAATATCACTGATTACTGCCTTTGTAAGATTGTCATACATCTTGTCATATTCCTGCAGGAACTCATTGATATACGATTCGCTTAGATAAAGATCTGAAAGGTCACTGGCGCTGATATACGCCTTCATGTCCTCGAGAATCTGTTTGGCCTCAGTAATCTTACCTTGAAAAGCTAAGATTCTAATTTTCAGTAATAAAATATCGTGTTCATAGGGGGAAATCTTTTCGGCATTTTGCAGAAGAGTAAGTGCCTCTTCATGAAAATTTGTCTGGAAAAGTAGGCGGGCTTTAATAATATAAAACTCCACTCTGTAGCTAAATTGTTCGATAGCGATATCGGCAACTTCGGTCGCCTTGTCGTACTGCAATTCTTCCTCGTAGAATCTGATTATCTCTAATAAAGTTTTCTCATCGTAAACGATAGAAATTCCTTTTTCAAAGTTGGTTTCAAAATCAGAAACGAGATTCAAAAACGATACGTCGCGTTTCGTTCTGTTCTCCATTTAAAGCTTAGTGTTCAGATTATAATTCTACCCAAATATACCGTTTTACTTGAGTTCGGGAGCTTTTGCAATCTTTAATTTTAATATCTGTAGTTTGGGTAATGTATAAGTGTCCAGCGAAGTTATTTAAGATTTTTTCATATATACTTTTGGTGAATGCTTATTGCATTAATAGTCAATACACAGTAATTTTTTTTATACCCAAAAATGCTTGAATAACTGCAGCTTTTAGCAACTAGCTGTCACAAAAAAAAGACCAATGGACTATAAAAACCCATTGGTCATAAGGCTAGAATTGTCTTAATTATGAATTTTATTTGCCCTTACCGTGTCTTTTTTTGTAACCTTCGAGAATTCTTTCTTTGAATTTTCTGTCTGCTCTTAGCAATTTCAAAGCTCTGGAAGAACCCAATATTTTTTCAGCTTCCAGGATAAAACTCTTCTTCAGTTCCAATATTTTTTCTTCACGTTCGAAATGTGCTTGCAGGTCTGCTTCTGCTACATCATCATCTTGGCTCTTTGAGGCAGCTCGGAGCACATCATGCACCTTTCTATATTCATTATACTTAGGCCAAAAAACCTGTGCTTCTTCAGGTGTCAGTTCCAAGACATCTGTCAAATAAGCAATCTTTCTAGCCTCTATTCTTTCACCGCCTCCTCGATGACCTCTATGCTGACCGAACAGGGCCAAGGTCGTAGCTGTAAAAAGGGATACTAAAATTATTTGTTTCATTTTTTTATTCGGGTTTGTTTATTTACAATAAGTCTGATAATTCCTCATCAGTAAATTCATCTATAAACTCATTTAAGTATAGATCTAATTCTTCTTCTGGAATACCATCTGTAAGGTCATCCATTTCTTCTGCTAATTCTTCCGCCAGAAAATCTTCTATTATAGTGTCATCTATCTGATCTGTTTCCAGATATTCTATAACCTCTGCTAACTGCAACTCCTCAGTTTGTGTTGTTCCATCAGAACCAACTCCGATGATACTGATCATAAGTACTAGACAGGCTGCAACTGCACTTATTACAACCATAGTAAGACCTAAGAAGCGGCGTTTTCGTGGAAGCTTTGACATTATTACTCCAGCATTCTTACCGAAGTATTCCTCTGGTACAGAATATCCATTTCTTTTTCCCATAGAATGCAGCGTCGGAGCCGTGCTCTCTACTTCATCTTCCAGGTGTTCTATGCGCTGCATCAACTTATCAGAAAACTGGTCAAAATAATTACTGGGTATTTTTTTATTCA
The DNA here is from genome assembly GCA_964556525.1 of uncultured Saprospiraceae bacterium. Classification (GTDB taxonomy): domain Bacteria; phylum Bacteroidota; class Bacteroidia; order Chitinophagales; family Saprospiraceae; genus RFSX01. The sequence continues at coordinate 617 of CAZKXO010000090.1, read as the reverse complement.
TTTTTACTAACCGTTGCTGTAATCGTAATTGTCTACTAGATACTGCTCTACTTTTTTCAGTGCATGATGGTAAGAAGCCTTGAGCCCACCTACTGAAACCATCAGTACTTCTGAAATTGATTTGTAATCCATCTCGTCATAGTATCGCATATTGAATACCAATTTCTGTTTCTGAGGTAATCCATCTATGGCTTTAAGCAAAAGCACATTGGCCTCCTCCGCATCAAAATAGCTGTCAGCTGTCACTATCTTTTCTATATATAAATCTGGATCATCTAGAGCGAATGATGTTTTTTTCTTTTTCAGAAAGCTAAGGGCTTCGTTAGTAGCAATTCTATAGAGCCAAGTATATAATTTCGACTCTCTTTTAAACGTACTCAAGTTCTTAAAGACCTTTATAAAGGTGTTCTGAAGAACATCATCTGCATCATCGTGTATGTGCACTATTCTGCGTATATGCCAGTATAGTTTTTCCTGATAATTCTCAACCAAAATTCTGAAGCCTTCCTCAAAGGTGGAGGCCTTATCTACTTTATCGAATATTTTTATTTCTAACTCCGAACTCAAGAATATCAGTTTTGGTAGTATGACTGGCTTACTCAGGAATAGTTTAATTA
>CAZKXO010000089.1:0-12062 GCA_964556525.1 uncultured Saprospiraceae bacterium | reverse complement strand
TGATAGAGACGAACCTGAAATAGAAACGATTCAAGATTTCTCTGACAATCAAGGAATTTTAAGATTTACAGAAAAATGTAATGGATGGGCTTTCGGAGCTGGGGTCAGGAACAGTCTACGTAGAGAAGTTTCCTTGGAATGATAGTAACTGGGAAAACAACTATTTCAAATATTTGAAAAGACCAGATCCAGGACTCAGTGATTACGAGATGATAAAAGAGAAATCTAAGTATGCCAAAAATGTTTCTTTTACTATTTCTAAAGGAGATAAGACCATTAAGCATCAATCAAGTTCTGTATCTGGTGTTACTGTTATGGGTTCAACTTTCGAATTCCAAGAAATTCAGCAATTGGAAATAGCAAAGGGAAGACACTTTACTCTATCAGAACACAATTCTGGCTCTAATAAAGTTATTCTGGGTTCTGTTGCTGCTAAGCAGTTGTTTCAGAATTTGGAACCCGTAGGCAAGCAAGTGAAGCTTTTTGGTCAAAATTATCGTGTAATCGGCGTCCTTAAAAAAGAAGGAGAAAGCATGTTCAATATTATGAACTTCGATGATATTGCTTGGATATGCCTTAACAATGCTAGAAGATTTCTCAATATATCGGATGGTACTGGCATCAGTGAAAGTCTGGCTGTTAAGAGTAAAGCAGGTGTTTCCGCGGATGAAATAAAAGGGGAGCTTACTGGAATCTTACGATCACATCGACGACTGAAACCAAAAGATCAAGACAATTTTTCACTTATGGAAATGTCTTCAATAGACCAAGCGTTGGATGGATTCTTTTTTCAACTTAACCTGGCTGGAATTTTTATCGGAATTTTTGCCCTCTTTGTTGGTATGTTCAGTGTAGCCAATATCATGTTTGTTTCAGTAAAAGAACGAACTAATATAATAGGCATCAAAAAAGCACTTGGAGCAAAAAAGCTGGTTATTCTTCTAGAGTTTCTAATAGAAGCGATTGTGCTTTGTGTGCTAGGAGGTGTTGTTGGTTTACTTCTTTCTTACGGTGTGACTAATCTAATCTCTATGTTAGCAGACTTTGATATGGTCCTCAGTTTTAGAAATATGGTAGGCGGATTGACTATTTCTATATTGGTTGGGTTGATAGCTGGAATTCTTCCGGCTTATTTTGCTTCCAAACTTGATCCAGTAGTGGCTATTAGACAGTAAAAAGATCATTTGGTTAAAAAATAACTGCAAGCGACAATATAATTTTGCTCTACGCAGTTTATACAAAACAATAATGTCTTAAGGTATAAATAGAAAAGGCCTGAAAGTTATTTCAGGCCTTTTTCGTTTTATTTTTAGTCTTATTGGTTTACTTAACCTTTGCAACTATCGATTTAAAGGCAGCTGGTTCATTTAGTGCTAAGTCAGCTAAAACCTTTCTATTTAGTTGGATATCAGCTTGTTTCAGCCCATACATAAACTTAGAATAGCTTAAGCCTTCTTGTCTTGCTGCTGCATTTATTCTAGCTATCCAAAGTCTTCTGAAGACTCTTTTCTTATTTCTTCTGTCTCTATACGCATATTGCCAAGCTCGTTCTACGGCATTCTTAGCAACTGTGTAGACATTACTTCTAGCTCCAAAATAACCTTTGGCAGCTTTAAGGATTTTCTTTCTTCTTCTTCGGGAAGCGACAGCGTTTACTGATCGTGGCATATTATTGATTTTTAAGAATTAAGGGCCTTATTTCTAAGTCTTAACCTCAATTCCATTAAAAAATTAAAATTTTAAACACATAGAAGGTTCTTGATTCTTTTCGAATCAGCGGTAGAAACCAGTGTAGAACCAGTAAGATTTAGTTTAGCTTTCTTAGATCTCTTTCTAAGAAGGTGTCTCTTACCTGCCTGGAATCTCTTTATTTTCCCAGATCCAGTTAGTTTGAATCTTTTCTTCGCACTAGAATGCGTCTTCATTTTAGGCATACTCCTCTTTTTTAGGGATGCAAAATTACAATAAATATACTTAGTAAGTAAGTGTCGTCTGAAATTATTTGGTAGGGAATACTCGGACTATTCCTTACTTTTTATGCTTTTTTAAAGGAGCAATCATTACGATCATTCTTCTTCCTTCCATCTTTGGTAGGGCTTCTGCAGCACCAAGATCTGCTAACTCATTTATGAATTTAAGTAACAGCAATTGGCCTCTGTCTTTGAAGACAATAGTTCTTCCTCTGAAATGGACATAAGCTTTGACCTTTGCTCCGTCAGTTAGAAATTTTTGAGCATGCTTTAGCTTGAAATTGAAATCGTGCTCATCGGTATTAGGACCGAATCTTATTTCTTTGATAACTGTCTTGGCAGTTTTGGTCTTTATTTCCTTTTCCTTTTTCTTCTTTAGATAAAGGAACTTGTTATAATCTTGAATTTTGGCAACAGGCGGTACTGCTTTTGGGCTGATTTCTACCAAATCTAGGTCTAAAGCTGCTGCCCATTCTATAGCCTCTCTTGTATTAACGACTCCTGATTCCACAGTTTTGCCAGCTACTTCACTAATCTCGTCAAAATTCTCTCCAACGAGTCGGACTTTATGAGCAGTAATTTTTCCGTTTATTCTGTAACTGAATTTTGGTTGTGGTGCTTTTTGAAATGATCTGCGTTTTGCCAAATGAATGTTTTTTATTTTAAAATAAGTCTAGGACTCTTGTAAAGATATAATTATGCTGGTACTTAATCTGAGAAAATATTATTCTTTGATGTCTTCTGATTCTACCTCAGAAGACGACTTGATGACTATTGATTCTTTGTTTTTACTAATTACTGCTTTGAATTCAGTGCCTTCACTAGGGCTTTCGCTCAGAATGAATTCTGCAAGAGGGTCTTCTATATATTTTTGTATAGCCCTATTTAAAGGCCTTGCGCCAAACTGTGGATCGAATCCTTTCTCTGCTACAAATTTTTTCGCTGCATTAGAAAGAGTCAGTTTGTAGCCCATTCCTTCTAATCTCGCAAAAAGATCCTTCAGAACGATATCTATAATCTTAAAGATATGTTCCTGTTCAAGACTATTGAATATTACTACATCATCTATCCTGTTTAGAAACTCTGGAGAGAAGGTCTTTTTCAGTGCTTTTTCTATGACACCTTTCGAATCTTCTTGTACGTTTTCTATTCTGGCCTGTGTATTGAATCCAACACCGGTTCCGAAATCTTTGAGCTGTCTTGCACCGATATTTGAGGTCATAATTATCAAGGTGTTCTTGAAGTCTACCTTTCTACCTAGACCATCAGTAAGTTGCCCATCATCAAAGACCTGTAATAGAACATTGTAGATATCTGGATGCGCTTTCTCTATCTCATCTAAGAGTATTACTGAATATGGCTTTCTTCTTACTTTCTCTGTGAGCTGTCCACCTTCCTCATAACCCACATATCCAGGAGGAGCTCCTATCAGTCTACTGAGTGAGAACTTTTCCATATACTCGGTCATGTCTATCCTTATCAGTGCATCTTCAGAGTCGAAAACATGCTTGGCAAGTGCCTTGGCCAATTCCGTTTTTCCTACCCCTGTAGGACCTAAGAAGATGAATGTACCTATTGGCTTGGAAGGATCTTTCAGGCCAAGTCTGTTCCTTTGTATTGCTTTGGTAATTTTATCTACAGCACCGTCCTGACCTATGATATGATCTTTCAGTTGATCACTCATAGCCACTAATTTCTTGTTCTCTTTCTGAGCGACTTTAGTGACAGGGATACCAGTCATCATAGCTACTACTTCTGCGATATCTTCATCGTTGACTGGATATTTAGCCTCTTTTGATTCTTCTTCCCACTCTTTCTTAGAGTCATCTAATTTTTTGATAAGCTTGGATTCCTGATCTCTTAAGTCAGCTGCTTTTTCATATTGTTGATTCTTCACAGCTTGATTCTTCAGCTCTTTGACACCTTCTATTTTATGCTCTAGTTCCTCTATATACTTAGGAACATGGATGTTTTTAAGGTGGGTTCTTGCTCCTACTTCGTCTAATACATCGATTGCCTTGTCTGGTAAGAATCTATCAGTAATATATCTGTTACTGAGCTTTACGCAGGCTTCTATTGCTGCATCAGAGTATTCCACGTTATGGAAGTCCTCATATTTCGGCTTGATGTTATGAAGTATATGGACTGCCTCTTCTGGTGATGGTGGATCTACCAACACTTTTTGGAATCTTCTGTCAAGGGCACCATCCTTCTCTATATATTGTCTGTACTCATCCAAGGTAGAAGCGCCTATTACTTGCAATTCACCTCTTGCCAGCGCTGGCTTAAATATGTTGGAGGCATCAAGTGAGCCCGTTGCCCCTCCTGCACCTACTATGGTATGTATCTCATCTATGAAGACAATAACATCACGAGTTTTTTCCAACTCGTTCATAATTGCTTTCATCCTTTCTTCAAACTGACCTCTGTACTTTGTGCCTGCTACTAAAGCAGCCAGATCGAGCATGACGATTCTTTTATCAAATAGGGTACGAGAGACTTTCTTCTGTATGATACGTAGTGCAAGACCTTCTGCAATTGCTGTCTTACCAACTCCTGGTTCTCCTATTAGTATAGGATTATTCTTCTTTCTTCTGCTCAATATCTGTGAGACACGTTCTATTTCAGTTTCTCTACCGATGATAGGGTCTAATTTGTCTTCCTCAGCCAGCTTGGTCACATCTCTTCCGAAATTATCTAAGACAGGAGTTCGAGATTTGGAATTGCCTTTTCTTCTCGAAAAGGACTCATCTCTTTCTTCATCTAAGGGTAAATCAGAATCACTGGAAGAAACGATGTCTGAGTAGCTGGAACTGTTTTCCTGATTGACGTATTCTAACTCATTCTTATAGATCGCGTAATCCACCTCAAACTCATCTAAAATTTTGGTAGATGAATTATCACTCATTTTAAGAATGGAGAGCATTATATGTTCAGGATTTATTTCTTCTTGTTTCATAGATTTGGCTTCTAAAAACGAAACCTTAAGTGCTTTTTCAGCATGCTTGTTTAGAGGAATACTCCCTACGTTCAGCTGGGATTCTGATCCTCTCTTATTTTGGACTGAAGATTCTATTTTATACTTAAGCTCATATAAGTCCACATCCAATGAATCCAAGACCTTAATAGCTAAGCTCTCTTTGTCTTTTATCATTCCTAGCAATAGATGCTCAGTGCCTATAAAGTCATTTCCTAACCTTATGGCCTCATCTCTGCTAAGAGATATTATCTTTTTTACTTTAGGCGAAAATTTACTGTGCATCTTTTAAATTTTGGAAGTAGAACAAATAAGAGTACAAAGTGGTCTCTTATAACTTCAAATTTGACAAATAATTAACCTCTAAACCCAACTATTTTACAAAAGGAATTTCTTGGTTTCAAATAGACACTTAATATTAGAGAAATTTATCATACCGATGTATGTAATTTCCAATTAACTAGCTTAAAAACCATACCATTCATTTAATAATGTCAGGTTGGCACCTCTTTTATTTTACTAAGTAGAAATATGCTAATTATGTCCAGAATCACTAGTTCTAATGGAACTATTGTAGATTCTAAATGGTAATAATGGCAGTTTGAACAAAATTTCTCTAGGCTAATGCCTAAGTTTGCACCACTCAAAATCAATTTTAGCTTCTAAACCAAACACTGACTATGAAGTTTGTAATAGATAAACAGGACAAGTATTCTCTTCTACAACTTAATGAGGAAAATCTTAATTCCTTAATCGCGCCTGATTTAAAGTCTGAATTCGTTTTTTTATGTAATGAAGGTGTTAAGAACCTCATTTTGGATCTTACAGAAGTAAAGTATGTAGATTCTTCTGGTCTAAGTGCTATACTTACTGCAAACAGACTATGGAATGAACAAGGTTCTTTTGTCCTAACCGGCGTATCTCATCCAAGCGTACAGAAACTCATAGAAATTTCAAGGTTAGAAACCATTTTCAAAATCATACCTACAGTCGAAGAATCTATTGATTTCATATTTATGGAGGAGGTAGAGAAAGAACTGAGTTCCGAGCAAGAATAAGTTATGGAAAAATTTGAGTTAACTATCTTGGGTAGTAACTCAGCCATGCCAGCCTATGGTAGGTGGCCTACATCGCAAGTCTTAGAGCTTAATGGTAGATGCATTTTGCTAGATTGTGGGGAAGGTGCGCAGATTAGGATGAATCAATATAAGGTTAAGAAAAACAAGATTGATTTTGTACTCATTAGTCACTTGCATGGAGATCATATATACGGTCTCATGGGCTTTTTAGGCTCTCTTTCTCATCTTTCTAGGAAAAAACCACTTACTATCTTCGGTCCTAAAGGCATAAAGGAATATGTAGAAACAAACAAAAGACTTAGTCAAAGCTATTTTCCTTTTGAAGTAATAGTAGAAGAATTGGCAGATGGTCAGCAGTCTGTTATATTAGAAGATAAGTCTAAAGTGATCTCTTGTTTTCCGGTTAATCACAGGATTACAACTTTCGGATATCTCATATCAGAAAAGAATAACAAAAGGAACATCAATAAGGATAAGATTGCTGAATATAGCCTTACAGTGGATGAGATATTGAGGCTGAAAGAAGGTCATGATCTAATTAGAGACGAACTAGTAATCTCCAACTCCGAACTGACATTGCAACATAATACACCGAGATCCTATGCCTATTGTGCAGATTCCCAAGTGGAGGGGTGGTCTACGGATCATCTTAAAGAGGTAGACCTACTCTATTTTGAATCTACATATTTGCATGCATTGGTGCATCTAGCGCATGAAAGAGGACATGCGACAGCTTTGGAAGCGGGACTACTTGCAAAAGAACTGGGAGTAGGGCAACTCATTATAGGACATTACTCAAGTAGATATCGAGAGGTTGAGGTTTTGTTAGAGGAAGCCAAAGCTGTATTTCCGAATACACTTCAGGGCTATGATGGACTTATTGTAAATATTTGAGAAAGTTTTTTCTTCACTAGTTGTGAATATTAAAATAGGATTTATCTTTGCACAACTTTTTGAGTAAGGTCGGTTAGCTCAGTTGGTAGAGCAACGCCCTTTTAAGGCGTGGGTCCTGGGTTCGAGCCCCAGACCGGCTACTAAAAACCTCCCGCAATCTAGTTTTGTAGGAGGTTTTGTTTTGAAGATAGAGTTGAAGTTCAAGAGTTCGATAAGAAATTGTGGCAGAATATGCTCTAAATCAACTTATTAGTTGGTTTTAGGGCGCTTTTGAAATTTATTTTGAGAACATGGCGTTAAATCAGAGGAGTGAGAGCTATTTAGCTTTACATAACTCACATCTACATAAACTAAGAGACTCTTTAAAGGAAGGGTTTTTATTTTTTGACAAAAAACAATTTTAATGGCAAGACCTCGGACGAAAAAATTTGAGTACGGAAAAGGTATGTATTACTTCAATATCAAGAAAGGTTATAATAATAACATCACGATAAAGAGGGTAGAGCAGAAGAAAGCGATAGATGCATACAAGCAATATTTGAAAACACAGAAAGACAACTGTGAGTGGCTCGGAAAGTGGGACGGCAAGAAATTTATAGAAGATAATTTCGAAAAACTAGATGTGGCTTCATAATTAGTCATACTATCATATAACTTAATCTCAAGTTGATAATTTTCAGCTTGGGATTTTTTTTATGAAATATTCTCTAAGAATCAGTTAAGATAGCCCCCAATAGAATTCCTAATTGTACCTTTGTGCTCATAATCTGAAACAAATTATATGAATAGGAATCTCGCCTTAGAATTTATCAGAGTAACAGAAATAGCTGCAATCAATTCGGCCAGATGGATGGGACGAGGAGATGAGAAAGCTGCAGACCAGGCAGCTGTAGATGGTATGAGAAAAATGCTAGATACTGTAGAGTGCAAGGGCATTGTTGTAATAGGAGAAGGCGAGAGAGATGAAGCACCTATGCTCTATATAGGTGAGGAGGTAGGAACAGGGCGAGGGCCAGAATTGGAAATTGCACTGGATCCTCTAGAAGGCACTACCATTTGTGCGGATGGCGGGCACAATGCCATATCTGTAATGGCGATAGGCAGTAAAAACTGTCTTCTTAATGCACCTGATATTTATATGAAGAAAATTGCTGTTGGACAAGAAGGGATAGGAGTCATAGATATCCGAGATACGGCTACTAATAATCTAAAGCGTCTTGCTCAGAGAAAAAACTGTAGCATCGGTGACCTTACCGCTGTCATTCTAGATAGACCAAGACATGAAGAATTAATCAAAGAAGTAAGAGAGTTAGGAGCTCGAATCTATCTCATAGGTGATGGAGATGTATCAGCAGCAATCGCTACTGCCTTGCCAAATTCTGGTATAGATATAATGATAGGCACTGGAGGAGCTCCGGAAGGTGTAATTGCAGCAGCAGCTATGAAGTGTATAAAAGGAGACTTCCAAGGTGTACTTGTCCCGAGAAATGATAGCGATATAAAAAGAGCTGCCAAGATGGGCATTTCTGATATTAGTAAGGTCTACACTATGGAAGAATTGGCCAAAGGTGATGTAATGTTCGTAGCAACAGGTGTTACCGATGGATCTTTGTTAAAAGGTGTAAAGTTCAAATCCTGGGGTGCAGAAACACATTCTATTGTAATGAGAAGTCACTCTGGAACGGTGAGACATATAGTAGCAGAACATAACTTTGACAGAAAACCAGTCTATTAATCGTTATAGGACACTATCGAACTTGTCATCCAAAGAATACCTTCCTGACCCCAGTAAGTAAATACCTAAGAAGCCAATAAGGTAAAGCATAGCAGGTTCTTTAGATCCATTTTCAGCTCCTTGCATAAAAAACGGATCTCCACCATGGACTATAAAAGCAGCCACAGCCATAGTAATTATCATTAGAATCGCGGCAATTCTGGTCTTGTAACCAATAATAATCATGATGCAGGCAATCACTTCAGCAATCACTGCAAGCGTCAAACATATTTTTGGAGACAGACCTAAAAGGGCAGGAAACTTAATCTCTCCCCCAGCCATCAATTTTGAGAATTTGGCCATACCATGCCCAAGGAGCATGTAGAAGCCAAAACCTATTCTGAGGACTAGGGCTGTTAGGTCAGGATATTGTAAACTCATGGTTAGAAGTAGTTTTCTCTATCCGCCACAAGCGTTATGCAGGCCATCTATTTGTTTTGCCCAGAGATCTTGTTGCTCTTTGACTTCATCATCATCACAGAAGTCTGTGATTTCTAAGATAGTCTGTCTGGTTATATCAGATATATACATTCTAAATTCGAAGTATTCTCCTTCTTCGGAGTCTTCCCATTTAAACCTCAGCCTTTCTTCCTCTATATCATCTATCAATATCGCAGACTCCTCTGAGCCATCCCATGAAAAGGTATATACATCATCACTAATGTCAACACCATCAGCAAACCATCTTACGAGGTTTTCTGGTAGTGTAATAAACTGATGGAGCATTCCCGGGGATGCTCTAAAAATAAATTCCATCTCTATTTTCACCCTACTCATTAAAAATTCTTTTATAGTGTATCTTACTGTCCATCTTATTGATGGAGGGAAAATATAGATTTTAAAATTGGATTATCAAAGCTATCAATGAGAATTATGAATATTATTAGGCACTTTTTTTGTTTATAGCCAATATTATCCATTCTATCTATCTGGTGTAAGAACTAGTTGCGATTTGGTGGATATAGTTTTATTTTCGTATTTCCTAATTTGAGAATCTAATAAATCCATAGATGAGGCAGCTAAAAATCACCAAATCGATTACTAATCGTGAGTCCCAATCTCTCGAAAAATACTTACAAGAAATAGGAAAAGTTGACCTCCTCACACCAGAAGAAGAAGTCGACTTAGCAAAAAAGATCAAAGATGGTGATCAAGATGCCTTAGAAAGACTTACCAAAGCGAATTTGAGATTTGTCGTTTCAGTCGCAAAACAATACCAAAATCAAGGATTATCACTGAGTGACCTTATAAATGAAGGAAACTTAGGACTTATAAAAGCCGCTCAAAGGTTTGATGAAACCAGAGGTTTCAAATTTATCTCCTACGCAGTATGGTGGATAAGGCAATCTATCCTACAAGCACTTGCTGAGCAATCAAGAATAGTAAGACTTCCTCTTAACAAGGTAGGATCTCTTAATAAGATAAATAGAGCTTTCTCTGAACTAGAGCAAGAGTTTGAAAGAGAGCCATCTTCTGATGAGCTAGCAGAATTGTTAGAAATCTCAGCAGATGAAGTAGAAACCACTTTAGGCGTTGCTGCAAGGCATGTATCTATGGATGCACCATTTGTAGATGGAGAAGACAACTCATTACTGGATGTTTTGGAAAATGCCGGTACTCCTGGTACTGATTCAAAACTTGAGTATGCAGAATCACTAAGAAGAGAAATAGAAAGATCTCTTAATACTCTTACAGAAAGACAATGTGATGTCATAAAATTATATTTCGGTATAGGCATAGAGCATCCAATGTCTTTAGAAGATATAGGAGACAGATTTGGACTTACCAGAGAAAGAGTAAGACAAATAAAAGATAAAGCGATTAATAAGCTTAGATCAGCATCTAGAAGTAAGCTGCTAAAGCACTATCTAGGAGTCTAAAGACGCAAAGATTAGAAAGATTATTTTGATGGGGAGATCACTTGCAGTGGTCTCTCCATACTTTTATGTAGTGAGATGAAAGTTTCTGTTCTTTGGATTCCATTTATTTGCTGAATCTTATCTGAGATAATATTTCTAAGATGGTCCGTACCAGTGACTATCACCTTCGCAAAAATACTATAGGTCCCCGTTGTATAATGTGCTTCCACAACTTCTGGGATAGCAGCAAGTTCCTTAGATACATAATCATAGAGCTTGCTCTTTTCTAGATAGATTCCAAGAAACGCAGTTATATCATAGCCTAGCTTTTGGTAGTCTACTTTCAGTTGAGAATTGAGAATGACCTTGGCTTCCATCATTTTCTTTATTCTCACATGGACAGTTCCACCTGAGATAAAGAGTTCTTTTCCTATCTCTGCATAAGTTTTCTTTGCATCCAACATAAGAATTGAGAGTATTTTTATATCTATATCGTCCGGTACAAAGGCTTTCATATTTTCGTTTTTGGTTAAACGAGGAATTTAAATTACCTTTTTTAGATGATATTAAAAAATGAGCAGATTTTACTGCATTTTATTGAACAGATTCAAATAAATGCCAATCAATAATAAGCAAAGGAGTCAATATTGGATACCTCTAATGGTAGGGATAGCAGCTGCAATAGGTTTACTAGCTGGCTACAATATGAATTTCGAAAATGCAGGTCACTCACTGCTTTCATTTACAGAAGAATCATCTTATACCAGTGCAGTAGGTGGAGATGGACGTATAGAAGAAATCTTACGCTTTGTCGAGACCAAATATGTGGACTCGATAGAGACTAATAAGATTACATTACAACTTATAGATGAATTGCTGGATCAGCTGGATCCACATTCCAGTTATATCTCACCTGAAGAGTTGGAAGATCATAATGAACGTATGAAAGGTGAGTACAGAGGGATAGGAATAGAAACGCTTACTTATCAAGACACTTTCTACCTTATCAAGTTGATGGAAACAGGACCAGCAAAAAAAGCAGGACTTAAAGTAGGTGATGCTATTCTCAGTATAAATGGCCAAACAGTGTCAGGTGTAGAAATGCCTATATCAGAAGTTAGAGCTATGCTTAAAGATAGTATTATACCTGCCTTAGAGATAGAGGTTCTTTCTGTAGAAAGCAATGAATCCAAATCGGTAGAACTGCACTCTAGTATAATCGAAGTGCCTTCTGCTGATGTCTGTTATATGCTAGATGATGAGACCGCTTATCTTAAACTATCAAGATTTAGTGCGAATACTTATGAGCAGTTTATAGAGGCCATAGAATCCATAAAGAAAGGGAAGACTAAGCTTAGTCTAGTATTGGACCTTAGAGATAATCCAGGAGGCTATCTACCAGAAGCAATAAAGATACTATCTCAATTGTTTGACTCTAAAGACAAATTACTTACATATACTGAAGGACTCAATAGAAAGAGACGTGACTATAGGACAACTGGAAATGCT
>CAZKXO010000088.1:0-12140 GCA_964556525.1 uncultured Saprospiraceae bacterium | reverse complement strand
TAGATCGTAAGATCATTTCTGGGACTTTAACATTTAATAAATAAATACTAATCCAAATTGCAACCAATTGGTGCATTGAAGGATATAGTAAAAGTGTATGGGTTTAGTAATACGGAATAGTATTCCAAAAAGGGTTGGACATACCCAATGTATCCTAAATGTTTGCTAGAAATTAGAATAAGTAATACTAATGCAAATTACTTGTCAAATAATAGAAGCTGGTTTGCATAGTCACCAACAAAAATAGTCTGTCACATATTTGTTGACAATAAGGATAATTGTGGTATCAAACGAAAAGTAATATTTTAAGATAAGCCCAAAGCTCAGAAAATATCGTCCTGAAACTAAGGCTGGACATGATTACATCGTCTCGGCTTTTAACATCTATGACCTTTACCGGTTTTCCTGCCTTTTTGAGACGCCTGAGAAACTCAATGTCTATAAGGAATCTATTGGTTTTGGTTTCCAAGAAAAGTTGCTTGAGTGAGCTATCGAAGACTTTCAGGCCGCATTGGGTATCATCGGTATTCAGTCCTAGTATGAACCTATTGGTCGTTTTTAGATAATGAGAAACTTTAGTTCTGACCCACGGAAGATCTTTGTAGTAGTTCTCGCCTCTATGTCCTATAACAATACTTTCTGATTCTCTATTAAGTACTTTGAGCATGTTTTCCATGCTTCCATAAGTATATGGCAAATCGTGGTCAGTGTACATGATAATTTCAGCTGTACTGGCATTGACACCTTGCCTTAGGGCATAACCCTTGCCTTTGTTGTCCTTATAACTTATGTAATTGAGCTCTGTAATGGCTGATTTAATCGTAGTGATGCCTTGTTCTACAGAATTAGGGCTGCCATCATTTACTATAATAAGAGTAGGGTTGTAATTGTCAGCTACTTTGGCTTTGAACGCAGAATACTGGCGTACGATGTCTTCAGCCCATTCTCCTTTGGGATTATAGAGAGGTAATACAATATCTAATGTTTTTAAATTGATATCCAGTGAGTTAACTTAGCGCTTGCTGTATTTATATAATAAAGTAACGTGAAAATAAAATAATAACCAATGATTCAGAGACCAGAGAAAAGTGAGTATAACCCCTATTTTGAACGCTATATAGCAGCTGTAGGAGAAAAGGGAGCGATTTCAGCATTGAGAGGGACTGATTTTCTAGTGCTTATTTCAGGTCTGTCAGAGCAACAATGGAATTACAGATATGCACCTGAGAAATGGTCAGTAAAGGAAGTATTGGTCCACATAATGGACACAGAACGCATTTTTGCTTACAGATTATTGAGAATAAGTAGGAATGATTCTACACCACTGGCCGGTTTTGAACAAGATGGATATATAGAGAACGCCGATGTGGAGAATAGATCAGTTTCATCTCTTCTTACAGAGTATAAAGCGGTTAGAGCAGCTACACTGAGTCTGTTGGAATCATTAGATGTACCAGCACTTTCTAGAATAGGTACAGCCAGTGGAGCTGGAGTAAGCGCTAGATCCTTGGCATACATGATAGCCGGCCATGAGATCCATCACCACCAAATAATAAACGAAAAGTACTTGAGCTAGCAGGAATGGATAAGAATAAAACTGTAGAGAAATATGTCAATAATCATCCCCTATGGAGCGAAGAACTACAATTGCTAAGAAAGGAACTCCTCAAAACTGAGTTGGAAGAGCAGATAAAGTGGGGAATGCCAGTCTATACATTAAACAACAAGAACGTGATTGGACTGACGGGATTCAAAAAGTTCTTTGGGCTATGGTTTTATCAAGGTTCTTTTCTTAAAGACACCAAAAAATTACTTAGAAATGCACAAGAAGGAAAGACCAAAGGTATGCGACATCTCAACTATTCCTCTAAATCAGATATAGACATGAAAGTTGTGAAAGCCTACGTAAAGGAAGCTATCCAGAATGAAAAAGCAGGCAAACGAATCAAAGTCGAAAAGAAGAAATTAGCAATACCAGCATTATTGAAAACTGCCTTTGCCGAAAACAAAAAACTAGCAGCGGCCTTTGTTGACTTGACACCTGGTAAACAAAATGACTACAAAGAATACTTGCTTTCTGCAAAAAGAGAAGCCACTAAAATGAACAGATTGGAAAAGATCAAGCCTATGATTCTGGACGGCATAGGTCTGAATGATAAGTATAAATAAGTTAGCTGTCCGAAGTATCTATCAGGTTATTTTCCATGGCTATTCTCACCAGACCAGCTGTATTCCTAGCATTCATTTTCGCAAGTAGATTAGATCTGTGTGATTCTACGGTCTTAAGAGAGATGAACAATTTATTTGCAATTTCTTGAGTAGTATGTTCTTTTACGATCAATTCCAAGACCTCTTTTTCTCTTCGAGATATTTTGGGAAGCTCTTTTTTTGTGACTTTAGAAGCAGTTCTCTGATTCATTAGGCCTTTCATGATGGTCTTGGTGACATCGTCACTGAAGTAAGACTTTCCTGATTGTACAGTCATGATGGCTTTGAGCAGTTCATCTCTCCCTGTGTTTTTAAGGACATAACCTTTCGCACCATTGTTCAGGATTTCTGTGACAAAGCTTTCTTCATTGAACATAGAAATGGCGATGACCTTAGTCTCAGGATGATCTGTTGTGACCTTTTTGCAGACATCTATGCCGCTCATGCCAGGCAGATTTACATCTAATAGGAGGATGTCAACAGGGTCTTTCTTTAGATAATCCAACACTGAAGGTCCATCTAGGCACTGTCCTACTACGGTAATGTTTTGCTCAGTATTAAGTATAGAAGAGATGCCGTCAGCAAACATAGCGTGATCATCTGCAATAAGAACTTTAGTCATAGCCTTTATTTGTGGTACAAAGATAGTCTCCATAATCTATAAATTGATAGTACGAAGATACTGTCATTAGTTGCCAATAAATTCGGGGTATTCCCTAGTACCTAAATTAGGGATTTCATGGATTGTATTAACTGCGAATCTATGCATCTTTACATTGTTAAGTAACGAAAGCAGCACTACTTCTTCAAAGTGTAGAAGTAAGTTCAAACGATAAAGATTTATCCAAATTGTAGTTTAGTTAGTTTATGGAGTTGGATGTTGATGTGATCAATTCTATTTGTGTTAGAATTTAGAATAAGTTCCCAAAGATTAGCACAAATTGTTCAACTCCATTTTTCTACAATTTAAGATATCAAAAGATTCAACTCATTGGGATTTGACTATTGCAAAATTTAAGAAGCACTCATAATGATGAGTGCTTCTTTTTTGTTAGATATACTTCGGATTTTGATAACCACACGGATCAGGATTCTTACTTTAGTATTTGAATATGACTCAGCCAATAATATTTCTTCTCAGTTTTCTGCTTTCTATTAACGCCTTTGCACAGAAAGGAGGAAAGAGTGGGCAACTCAAAGACAATCTAAGGGCTGCCAGGGAGTCTAATAATTATGTAGAGTTAGCAAAAGCCTATGAAGAGTTGGCACTCTACGAAGAAGAAACCAACTCTAACTTAGAAGTGTCCTTTACCCACCTGACCAGAAGCCTGGAATACTACGAGCTGGTTTCAGACTCTGTTGGTATTAGCACTATAAAGTATAATATAGCTCGCCAGTTACTTCATAATGGTATGGCGGAAGATGCCAAAGAGAGACTGAATGAACTTAAGCGCTATTACGAAAGTATGAGCGACGAAAGAAATTTGGCACTGGTAGACTTGCAGTTGTTTGATTACTACTTTGACAAACTAGATGTAAAACAAGCAGAGCTGTTTATCCAAAGTCTTTCTTCAAGAATGAACAAGCCTGGACTTGAAGATATGGAAGTGGATCTCATCACAAGAACCATTGCCTATCATGAACTACTCAAGGAATACAAAGAAGCACTAGTATTTGCAGATCTCTGTCTGGAGAAAAGTGCATTATCTCGCTCTATAAAAGATGATGCAGAATGTCATCTACTGAAAGGAAGAATATTTTTCGACTTAGAGAACTACGATGATGCCATCTTGGAGTTTAATAATTCTGTAGCATCTCTTAGCCGTATTCCATTCAGCAAACTGCGATTGCAAGCATATGACTTGCTGGCAAAGAGTTATGACAAAACAGATGCTCCTGAAGCTGCTTTTCGTTTTGCTCAGAAATATGCAAACTTGCAAGACAGTATCCTGAATGAGAATCGTGTCCTGGCAATTAATAATATTACCTATAAGTACGAGTCCAAAGAAAAGGCGGCCGAAATTATGTCTCTGGAAAAAGATAAGGCCTTTGTACAAAAGAGTAACCAACAACAGAAGAGAGCACTAATAGTATTGGCTCTTGCTCTAGCAGGTTTGCTTTTGGGGATTTACTATATTATTAGATTCTATTCCGACAAGATACAGGCTGCTAAAATCATAGAGGAGCAAAACAAGAAAATCAACCAGCAAAAAATTACAGAGCTACAGGACAGAATACAGATAAACTCTATGCAGTCCATGATTACAGGACAGGAAGTGGAAAGAGAACGGATTGCTAAAGATTTGCATGACAGTCTGGGTGGTTTGCTCTCTACTATAAAACTGCAGATAAGTGGTATACGCAAAGATGACAATGCTAGTATACCTGAGGTAACTCATGCTACTAAGTTGCTCGATGTGGCCGTATCAGAAATAAGAACCATCTCCCAAGATCTGCAACCTGGAGCGCTAAAGAGATTAGGTCTTGTGTCAGCTATCAATGATCTAATAAATAGATATCAATCTAGTAAAAGGCCAGAAATTACTTTCCAGCATTATGACCTGCCGAGAGATATAGACCAGAGTTTTGCAATGGGTATATATAGAATAGTTCAGGAAATTCTGAATAACGCCATCAAGCATGCACAAGCCTCAGAAATACTTGTACAACTCAATAAAGAAGATGATAATATAATCATTCACATAGAAGATGATGGTATTGGTTTTAATCCAAACAAAAAATATAAGAGCATGGGACTAGCGAATATTCATTCTCGAGTCAATTATCTGAAAGGCTCTATAGATATCGATTCTAGAATCGGTCAGGGCACTTCATTTCTTATACATTTGAATAGTAAATTTAATGAGCCGGCACAAGATCTGGCCTAAGTAGAAACTTGTGGAAAAGCAGTTGCAGTTACCCTCTCCAGTCACTAAGTTTTCTTTTGAAAACAAATATGACTGCCAACTTTTCATCAAAAGAGAAGATCTTATCCATCCTGAATTCGGAGGAAACAAATGGCGCAAGCTCAAGTACAATATTGCAGCATTCAGAAATGGAAACTATTCCAGAATACTAACCTTTGGCGGTGCTTTTTCCAACCATATTGCTGCTACAGCAAAAATCTGTCAAGCCTATAAAATTCCTTGTACCGGAATCATAAGGGGGGAGTTGTCCGACCCTAATAACCCAACCCTTAATGATGCAGAAAATGCAGGCATGGAACTCATTCATGTTTCCAGATCAGACTATGCTTTGAAAGAAAAATCAGAGCTAATTACCCAACTCATATCTAAATATAATCAGCCTTTTGTTATTCCAGAGGGAGGTAGTAACACTAATGCTATACGAGGTGTTGCCGAGCTAGTGACAGAGTTTGAACATGTAGACTTTTCTTACGATTACATAGTTGTTTCTGCTGGAACAGGAATGACTGCCAGTGGTATTATTTCTGTAGCCAGAAAATCGTGCAAGGTTGTAGTAATTAATGCACTTAGAAATGCTGGACTCACTGAGTCCATAATATCCTTTCTTCCTGAACCTGCAACCGGCTGGGAGATAATTCATGATTATACCTTTGGCGGTTTTGCTAAGGTAACGGATGAGCTTATTTACTTTGCAAATAGTATGTATGCTGAACACCAACTTCGTCTGGATCCCATCTATAATGCGAAAGCTTTCTATGGAACTTTAGATCTTATTGAAAAAGGATATTTCCAAAGGAACGCAAAGATTATATATGTATGTACTGGCGGGATACAAGGCATTTCTGCCTACAACTATATGGCAAAAAGCGATAATAAACGATTAGTTTACTAAGCAGTAAGTACCTCTTCTATTACTCTTGGAAAATGAGTATGCTCTAAGGTCAGCACCTTGCTTGCTATAAGGTCCGGTGTATCAGTGCTGAACAGTTCTGTTTTAGCCTGAAAAATAATAGTGCCTTCATCGTATGCTGGGTCTACATAGTGGACGGTTATGCCTGATTCTCTTTCGTTATTGTCGAAGACAGCCTGGTGCACATGTTTGCCATACATTCCTTTTCCACCATACTTAGGCAATAGCGCAGGATGTATGTTTATTATAGCTTTTGGATATTCTGTGACCAGATACTCTGGTATCAAAAGTAAAAAACCCGCTAAAGTGATAAAGTCAATTTTGTGATGATTAAGCAACTCTAAGGTTGTGCTCTCATCTTGTAGTTGTTGTTTGGAAAGCAAGACGGAAGGAATATTATGGTTTTTGGCCCTTTTCAGCACATAAGCAGCTTTGTTGTTGCTGACTATAAGCCTTATTTCCACAACTGGGGAGTCCTGAAAATGTGCTATGATTTTCTCAGCATTTGATCCACCTCCAGAAGCAAAAATTGCTATCCCTTTCTTCATCTAAAGCAGCTCTTATTTGATTTTTCCGTATTCGGATGTTCTAGCTGGATCCATTTTGACCATCATCTCGAAAACCTTAGTCTGGTCTCCTCTACTTGCACCTTTGTAGATTTCTACGATTTCTTTTCTTTTAGAATCACAAAACATCTGAATAATAGCACTATTCAAAAATGAGGTATGGACTTGGTTGATGGCAGTAAGGGCACTGCTCATTACTGCTCTTGACTTTTCAGCATCTTCGTACATTTTATCCAGACTCTTTACATGGTATTCATATAAGGCCTGTCTGTAAGGTCTAGCACGAGGGTCTAACATTTCTTTTACGACATTGAATCGGCTCAGTCTGTCTCTGGTAGATCCATCCCATCCAGTACCTTCTACTACTGTAAGAGGAAGAGTGCTTATAATATTTTGAGCTATCTGAAAGTAGGGGTCTCCACCACTAGGCGAAAAGGAATCATAATCAAAAGCCAATATCAGGTAGGAGTAGAAAGTCAATAATGAAGAAAGTGGATCGATGTAATTATTAAAGCTGTTTTGGATCGGTTGGAATTCTCTATATACGAACCTTACCCCATTATCAGCAAAACTGAATACTTGTGTCTTGGTGTTACTTTTGTAAATGGGTCTGACAGCTTGTACATAGAAGTCTCCTACAAAAGCTGTTGGAGATATTTCTTCCTTTATATTGATATTGACGCTGGCTTCTATCTTTTCGTGATCTTCGAACTCATCTTCTGTCCACTTAGTATTATTATAGAAGTTTGATAAATCTTGCTCTAAGGCTTTAAAAACCGTGGGATCTACAGTTACAAGATTGGGCGCAGATATTTTTACAGTTACATTAAGTTCTTGTCCGCTAAGCAACTGACTAGCAAGCGAGAGGACTAGGATAAATAATAGATGTCTCATAAATGATAAACTAAGTTTTACTACTTCTTAACGTAATTTGTTACTAAAGTATTGACTATATCTTCGGCGACTTCATCTTTTGATTTTAACTCGAATGCCAGAGACTGATTGTCGTTTGTAAAAATGGTTACTTTATTGGTATCATGCTTGAATCCAGCACCTTTGTCTTTGGTGGTATTCATAACAATCATATCAAAGTTTTTCTTCTTCAGTTTGGCTTTGGCATACTCCACAGCTTTTTCTGTCTCTAAGGCAAAGCCTACATGTATCTGCCCATTCTTTTTCATGGCCCCCATAGCAGCTGCAATGTCCATTGTTTTTTCCAATTCTAGAGACATAGAATTACTGGCTTTCTTTATTTTTTCTTTTGCCACTGATATTGGCTTGTAATCAGCTACAGCTGCAGCAAAGATTGCGATATCAGCTGTGTCATGTAGTTTTTTGGTAGCTTCATACATCTCTGACCCAGAGACTACATTGATTATTTCAATGCTCTTTTCAGATATATCCAGTGCATTAGGCCCAAGTATCATGGTGACTTGAGCGCCTCTTTTCAGCACAGATTTGGCCAAGGCATAACCCATCTTGCCAGAACTGTGATTGCCTAGAAACCGTACAGGGTCTATAGGTTCGTAAGTAGGACCTGCGGTTATAATCACCTTTTTTCCACTAAGTATCTGCTTAGGACTTAAGTCCTTATCCAGTCTAGTAAGGATGTCCTCAGGCTCAGCCATACGGCCTTTCCCTATAAGACCGCTTGCGAGTTCCCCATCTACTGCATCTATAAGACGGTTGCCATATTCTTGGAGGAGGCTGATATTGTTTTGAGTTGCAGGATGCAACCACATGTCTCTGTCCATCGCAGGTGCAAAAAACACTGGACACTTGGCAGATAAATATACTGCAGTTACAATATTATCGCTGATACCATTGGCCATTTTCCCTAGGGTAGTTGCTGTTACAGGTGCTACCAACATTGCATCTGCCCATAGACCGAGCTCTACATGATTGTTCCATGCGTCTCCATCTATAACGTCTGTGTGAACGGGATTCTTGGATAAGGTGCTAAGGGTAAGAGGGCTTATAAAAGCAGTAGCAGAAGGAGTCATAAGGACTTTGACTTCAGAACCAGCTTTGACCAATAAGCGAACGAGTGCAGCAGCTTTGTAAGCCGCTATACTACCCGTGACGGCAAGAATAATTTTTTTACCCTCCAAAAAGAGAATGTTTTCTTGGTAAGAGTGACTAGGCTAAATCTTTCTCTTCATCTCTATCTCTGTATCTCACCTCTAGATTATCTTCTAGATATTCATTCATAGAGATTACTGCAGCATTGGGAAGCTTTTCATAGAACTTAGATATTTCTATTTGCTCCTTATTTTCCTGAATTTCCTCAATCGTTTCAGAATTTACTGCAAACTCTTCTAGTTTGCCATGCAGCTCGTGCTTGATATCTACTGCGAGTTGCTTCGCTCTGGATGCCATGATAGCAAGGGCCTCATAGATATTGCCAGTTCTGTCGATAATCTCTTTGATATCTCTTGCTTTGGCAGTAGGATCTATACTCTGAACTTGATTTTTTATATCAGCCATTTGTGAATCTTTTTAATTCGTTATTGCAATACTTGATAATATTTTGGATCTCTCTTCGATACTTCGATTTTTCGTAACGTTGGAGGAATTTTTCACTTTTTTCTACAGAGTCTTCAAGACGTTCCTGCATCTTGCTGTAAATACTATTTCTAGCTAGTTCCGAACTAGACTTGATAATCAGATATCTCAGTTCTTCTGATCTCTTGGTTTCAGGAAAATCCTTAATTGTGTTTTCTAAAGAGGTCATTGCGGCCTGGTAGTCTTTGAGATCGTAGTACAGTTTACCTTGATCGAAAGACTTGTTTTCTAGTTTTAGCCTTAATTCGTCCATAAGTGCATTGCACTCTTCTACACGTGGACTATTAGGATAAGTATTGATAAAAGTTTGGAGGTCTTCCAGTGCTTGTTCCGAAGGTTTCTGATCTAGCTTATGACTTGGAGACATTTTATAATTAGAGTAGGCAGACATGAATGCCATTTCTTCTTTCTTAGGAGAATTGTAAAAGGTCTTAGTGAAATTGGCAAAGTAGTGAGAAGCTAGTATGTATTCCTTGCTGTTGTAAAAGGTATACGTGTAATTGTAGAACAGGTCTTCTGCCTCTTTTTTGCCTCGATAATAAGGAATCACCAATTCGTAAAGGCCTTGGGCTTTGATGTATTCTTCATTTTCAAAATACTCGTGAGCAGCGGCCAAGGTTTTTATAGGATCATTGCTTGATCTTATAGTCTCATAAGGTGATTTACATCCTAAAATGAGGCAAGCAAGAACGGTTACTGAATATATGAGAGACCTCTTTTTCATAAAGGTTGCAAAGGTAATTTATTTTGACAGAATAAACAACGACTTATTCTGAACGAAAGCATTGATAATCACCGCTTTATGTAATCAAACTTTAAGATATAATTAAGTAAATTCCAATAGTTTGGAGACAAGATTACGATCATTCATTAATCTAGGTACCTTATTCTGGCCACCCAACTTACCTAGACTATCCATATATCGTCTAAAGGTTCCTTTAGAGACAGGTCTGATTTTGAGAGTCTGGAGGACATTTCCCGTAAGCAAATCATGGTAATATATGTTCTGTCTGGCAATCTCTTCGTCAAGGTCAAACGATATGAAATCCAACTGACTTGGCAATTTGTCAAACTCTATGAACCATTCATGATAGGGCAGACCTCCCTCAGGTGGTTGTACTTGAGGAGCAACTGTAAATTCATTGATAATGAGTCCGTGTTTGCGACTGATGAGATCTATCGCTTCCTCTACTTCCTTGGCAATAACATGCTCACCAAATGCAGAGATAAAGTGCTTAATACGACCACTTACCTCGATTTTGTAAGGCTCTAAGGAAGTAAAACGGATGGTGTCACCTATATTATAAGCCCAGAGACCTGCATTTGAGCTTATCAGAATAGCATAATCTTTATTTAACTCCACTTCAGAAAGGCTAAGTCGCACTGGGCTTTCCTTATTAATATCTGATAGAGGTACAAACTCGAAATACATACCTGCATTTGTATTCAAAAGCAGCCCTGGATCTCGGTAGTCATTTTGATAGGCTATAAATCCTTCAGAGGCAGGGTAGGTTTCCAAGCTATCAATATGGGACCCATGCAGCTGGTTCATCAGTTCTCTATATGGTGCATAATTGACACCTCCATATACAAAGAGCTCCAGTTTTGGGAAAACTTCCTTAATGCTTGACAATCCAGTCTTGGTCAGCAGGCATTCATAATACATCTGTACCCAAGGCGGAATGCCTCCTATAAGTCGAAGGTCCTGGTTATAAGTTTCCTCTACTATTCTCTCCAACTTGGATTCCCAATCTTCTATACAGTTAGTATCATAAGAGGGTAACTGATTGGGCTTCAGCCAGGAAGGCACTTCATGATTGACAATGCCGGAGAGTCTTCCGATATTGATACCCTCCTTATCTGATAAAACAGGAGATCCAGAGATAAACATCAGGCGACCATTGAAAATGTCTTTCTTGGTCGTATGTACATAGTTGAATACTGCTTTACTGGCAGTCCTTATATGTGGTCTTATCGAGTCATTGCTTATCGGAATGTATTTGATTCCGCTGGTAGTGCCTGAGGTTTTTGCAAAATACTTTGGTCGGCCTGGCCATAGAACATCAGCATCTCCTGAGATGATTTTTTCTATATAGGGCTTAAGTTGTTCGTAAGATCTGATGGGAATAGAATGACTAAAGCCCTGAGCAGAATCTATTTTTTCAAAATGATGATCTTTTCCGAATAGTGTTGCCTTGGCTGTGGATACAAGTTTTTGTCTCCACAGCTCTTGGTCACGGATTGCATTGTCAGCATCTCTGTTTATGCCTTTAGCGATATGTGCTGCATAGTAGCTGAGTGCAGAATTTTTCAGGAAACCCATGGAGATAAAAACTGCCTAGAATTCTTGTATGAAATTACCCCAGGCCCAGCCTTCGGTTCCTGCGTATCTAATTTTACACCATTTGCCTGCCTTACCATTGAGGTAGTAAGTCTTGGTGTCGTAGAACATGACTTCCACTTCGGAGTTAGCAGGGATACGCATGACGACCGAAGAGACCAAGGCAGGCTCGGACCTCATGTTCATGGTTTCACTATCTACTATTATGATACCTTTTTTATAATTGCCAAGTCCCTCACAGGCTTCGAGTTTTTCTTCGAGAGAGTTGATAATAGAATCCTTCTCCATAATAAGAAGCTCCTGATTTTTCATTGTAGGATTGGGTAGAGCAGAAAAGAAAGAAGAGAGGACTTCGAGTGGGCTCTTCCTTGTAAATATAGAGGTAACCAGCCACAAAGATGTCAGGAAGAAAACGACGAGGTAAACCCATCTGAAAATAGGATTACTCTGTTTCTGGCCATACCTTTTTCTCGCCATTGGGATGTTTGGTTAGTGATTAAGATGTAAATGGCTGATTTACAACTGCTTCTATTGCGACACTAAAATAAGAAGATGAATCATAATTTTTCTTGTGTTTCTTTTTTGATAACATTAAAACAATGAAAATGTAAATTTCAGAATCT
>CAZKXO010000087.1:0-12140 GCA_964556525.1 uncultured Saprospiraceae bacterium | reverse complement strand
GAGAAACACGAGAAAAAGACATCCCCACACGGACATCGAACCCTCAAACTCCATTTTCATCTCTCCAATCATAGTCATAAGGTCCACCATCACCACCTGTTACGATAGGTGTAAATTCGAATTGGTCGTCAGGGCATATTTCTATGGCGTCGCCATCTTCTATTTCTATTTCAGGGAAGACAGTGACTTCAAACTGGATAGGAGGACCATCACAATTTTCTCCACTTACAAAAGCTTCATATATGACCACTTGTACAGAACCGCTGGTGTTCTCTATTTCGTCTAATAAGGTAGTGGCATCAGTGTCAAAAGCGAGTGGCTCATGTGTCTCTGCGCCAGAGGTATTACCTTCTTCTATCACTATTACGTGGATATCACCGGAAGAACCATCTACCGTTTCTATAAATACATCTGCTGGTTCTCCAGAACAGATTTGTGTATCTTCTGCCATCAATTCCGTGAATGCTTCACAAGCCACTTCACCATCAAAGTACTGAGCAGGAACATCATTGGCACAGGCCGTACTGGTCCAGCATCCTGTCATACCATCTGCCATTGCAAAAAGCTGAATGGACAAATCTGCTTCTTCACATTCTTGTACTGTGTCAAATTGTTTGACTGTCAAATCAAAACAGACTTGATAACTTGGATTGGCGTTACAACTTCCTGCATTTTCTCCCCATGATCCATTAGGATGAGAAGTGCCCGTACACGGTGGGTTGGTCGTTTGGGTAGTGGAATACCAGCCACCTGGAAGCAAATCACCTGATGATAGTCCTCCTCCACCGAATTCCAAGCCCAAGCCATTGGGATCAGAAGCATTGGGTACCAGACTCAGAACTGGGTTTGTCGTAGGTGGTGGATTAGGAGAATACAATACATCTTCGTGCCAATCATTAAAAGTACCTGTTTGTTGTCCGGATAAAGGTGTCACATCTAAATCCCAACCGTCTCCTACTGTAGGGATAATGCCTTGTAACCACTGACAACCGTTTCCAGCTGGCGGTGGAGGATTAGCAACAATGAAGTCAACTACGAAACAGAAATTAACAGTTTCACCGGGACAAAACGGCCCATCTTGATTTTTGTCAGGATTCTCAGGTCTAGATACTGTAGCGTCAGACCATGATGAACAATCTGCCGGCACATCAGTCAGCTCAAAGCAAACATCAAAATCACTTGGAGTCCCATTGGCATTTATCTGAATGAAATAGGTCAAATTAGAAGTAATAGATACATCCACAGTGGAGGCTACTTCGCAAGCAACTATTGCTGCCGAACAGTCATCTTCAAACACTGAGATTATAGGATCAAAATTAGGATCAGCTGGGTCAACTGTAATAGTCAAGCCTGAACCTGCCACTGCAAAGTCAACAGCATACCATAATCCATTGTTAGTACCACAATCACCTGAGCAAGAAAACTGTGAACAACCAGAAAGACATACTTCATTATTAAGACTTAAAGTTGTGACAGGAACTGCAGCACTACAAGCTTCCTCCTGAGTCATCCCTGAGCTACAAGAACTGAATGAATACTCGATAGAAAAATCGCCGCAATCAGCTGCATCTGTTGTTATTCTAACAAAATAGGAATCACTACCACAGGTAGGCAACTCTATATTAAAGTCTCCAGTTTCTTGCGCGACCATCGCACCTCCACAGCCTTGGAATATAGCTACATCCAGACTACTGCCTAAGCTGCCTTGTGTAAAAGTGACATCTATCCCATCAAATTCAGGATCTAAACGATACCAGGTTACGGGATTGGATAAACAGCAGTTATTTAAATTATTAACTATGTCAAAATCAAGGCCTGTTGCATCTGTACACATAAGGTTCATAGGCGGTGTAGGAGTCTCTACAGTAAATGATCCACCTTCATCAACTAGGACGAAATAAGTAGATGACGGATCAGCTGCTTGAGGTATACCTTCTATTGAGCATTCTCCAAGAGAACTTAAACTACCGCAAGACCCTTCGAATAACTCGAAGTTATCAGAACTTACAATCGTAAAATCTGGTAAGCTGGCATCAGTGGTAAAAGTGTACCAAGTGCCGTTCAATCCAGAAATACAACCAGAAGCATCTGCATCTGGACAAGTCATCGTCGTCCCTGTGCCTGTTTCTGAATCTCCACAGACCAGTGCTGCAGAACCTAGAGTCAAGGCACCATCACAATTGTCTTCAGCTGGAGGTGTATTAATTACTTCAGATATATCGAATTCCCCGGCATCAGCTGCTGCAGAAGTTACCTCTATAGAATAAGTACCTGCTAGGAGGCAGACAGCCATCGCTACATCAGAGCAACTATTGGCTACATCTACTTGGGCGCCAGTGTCGTCATAAATAGAAACCGCTGGTGATGTGATAGGTACAGCTCCTGAAGGTGTTACAGTCACATCCAACTGCGATCCATCGGTAGCGATATCTATTTCATACCATACAGAGTTGTCTCCTGAGCAGCTTCCAGTAGGCGGAGAAGCGCATAGATTGCTTTCACCCGAAAGGCCACCATTAGCATTTGTTGCTGAATTACTTTCTTCATTTCCTGGAACCATTGGTGTTTCTATATCGAAAGCTCCATTTCCATCTACAAGTACATAATAAGTAAGAGAGGCGTCTGCAACTTGTACTACACCTTCTATTCCACAATCACCTAATGAAATTAAAGATCCGCAATTGCCTTCGAAAAGTTCAAAATTATCTGAGCTTACTATGGTGAAAGTAGGCAGCGATGTTGCAGTGGTAAAGGTAAACCAAGTACCTATTTGTCCTACCATACAACCAGTTGCTTCTGGGTCCGTACAACTATTAGGGTCACCACTTTCAGAAATAGTATTGCCACAAGCTAACTGTCCTACATCTATTGCACCAGAACATACATCTTCTAGAGGTCCAGTCATAGTTTGTGTTTCTGTGATATCAAAGGATCCTGCATCAGCATTGTCACTGGATACTTCTACATAGTAAAAGCCAGCGGCCAGACAATCGGCGGTCACAACATCAGAGCAACTCATATCATCTACTTGAGTGCCACCACAGCCATCATAAATGGCTACCATTGCATTAGAGATACCATTAGAAGTTATTTCGATTTCTAGGGTTGTACCACTTGCTAGGACATCTACTTCGTACCAGACTGAATTATCACCACCGCAACCACCACCTGATGGAGCACTAGCACAGACATTAGACTGAGCGGTCAAGGAACCACTAAAGGGTTCTGCCGCTGAGCAATCCTCGTTGTTTGGTACTTGTGGAATATTAATTTCCCAAGTTTCCCCATCTACGGCAGCTACCAGAAAGATATTTCCTGGAACATTGGGCACCAACATACTTCCCTGACAAACTATTTCTGTTAGAGAATTACAATCGGGACCGGTGTATAAGGCCACATTAGGATCTGCGTCTACAAAGCCAAAATCTACGATGGCAGCATCAAACTCAAAAGCATACCAAGTGACATCTGCGCCTCCCAAGCAGGTTGCTTCTGGGTCTGGATTGCCGGAAAACTGACCAGCATCAATAATCGGAGAAGATGAAAAGCAATCTACCATGAAGACATTACTGAATGCATCGACGCATTCATCCTCTGGGTTTTGTGCAATAACTTGGAAGGAGAAAAAA
This sequence comes from uncultured Saprospiraceae bacterium, assembly GCA_964556525.1. Classification (GTDB taxonomy): domain Bacteria; phylum Bacteroidota; class Bacteroidia; order Chitinophagales; family Saprospiraceae; genus RFSX01. Next base: position 8,511 of record CAZKXO010000087.1, on the reverse strand, counting down.
AGTAAGGTAATAGATACCAGTACTTTACTAAGTGTACAGTAAGCTTTCATAACTTGTTCAAATTTTGCGAACAAGAAGAGATGCTAGTGCTGACCAATTAGTTATGTGGTATAGATAACTAAAAAAGTAGGGTATTAGCAAGTTCTAACTTGTAAGCACATACTTATTAAAAATCGATTGATCCAAAAGTAAGATTTAATTAACCACTTTCGGTGAACATAGAGATACTTAATACTGTTAAGTCCGCTGCCTGTACATGGGAAAAAAATTGGTGTTGATTTACAGCCTGTTATGCATTAAGAAATTATTTAAAGTGTTTGGCTTTCATTGGTTTATAGTTAAGGGAAAGCAAATTTGTGTTACCGCCAAACGAAAATTCCAACCAAAGGCGTAATAGATTGTACTAGTATGTAGAATGAGTAAAGAACACGTGTTAGCTCAAGTATAGTAAAAATTTATAATATTTGTAATCGGAAGCTCTAAGTCAGAGTGGACGCTTTACTACTAAAATGATCACAATATGCTATATAAAAAACATATCACAATCTTCCTGATCGGGTTATTCTTAGCGACTTTTGTTGCAGAAAGCTATTCTCAGAGAAGATCTTCAAGAAGCAGCAGCACTAGATCATCTAGGAGCTCAGACAGAGATACAAAAGAAGTTACATCTCTTACAGATAAACTTACTTATGAGATATTGTTAGGAAATCCATTTATATCTAATCAGTTTTTCGAGTTATCAGGAAAGTTAGGTGTAGGATATAAAGTAACAGATTTTCTAGCTTTTGGTGCAGGTCCTAAGTGGAGATACAGCGGCGATACAGGTGGTAGTAATTTCATCTATGGACCACAATTTTTCGGGAAAGTAAATCTAGGTGAGCAGGTCTACATAAGAGGAGAATACGATATACTTATCAGAAAGAATTTTGACAATATCACTTCACCATTGGCTGGTCTTGGGTATGTGTCAGGATTTGGTAAATGGAAATATGGACTGGAAGTCTTACTTCCTTTTAATGCTGATTATCGACAAGGCTTCTCAGTTATAGATTACATGTTCTCCTTTGTGTACAACATGTAAGACTAAGAATATATAAGAAAAAAAGAGGCTGTCTCTATGTGAGAAAGCCTCTTTTTTTTATTGCACTTAAAAGCTAAATATTCTTAGAATGTAAAGCTTCCTGATAACAAGAAATTTATACCCGCTTGCGGATAGAAGTATCTTTCTGTGATCAGACCATTGGCTCCTGGATAACTGTAGGTGTAACCATTAGAGCTGAATTCGGTATTGAGCAGATTATTGACCAAGAACTTAAACTGGATTTTTTCCAGCAGATCTGTTTCTATTTCGTAGCTAAGCAGTAAATCATTGACGACATAAGCGCGGATAGATCTGGAATCATCAGAAGTAATATCCAAAAATTGCTTCCCTACATATTTCGTGAGCAAGGTCACATCCAGTCTACTAACTATGTTGTAAGACAGATTACTGCCTGCGATAACATTAGGTGAAAATGAAATATCTGTGTTCTGGACCAATTCATTTGTAAAGGTCTCATCTAGGAATTCAGCTATCTTATTTCTGCTCAGGGTCAGATTAGGTGACCATGAGAAGTAATCATTGAAATTATAAGTGGCTGCCAATTCCAGTCCTATTCTAGAGGATCTATCGACATTGGTTCTTATAGCTGCTCCATCCTGATTAACTGCGCCTGTAAGTACAAGTTGGTCCTTATACAACATCACATAAATATTGGCATCCAAGCTGAAATTTTCATCACCTAAAAATGCTCTCTTTCCTCTGTAGCCCAATTCAAAGTCATTCAATTGTTCGTGTTTAGGAACAACACCTGCTCCATCTAAAAAGTCGCTTCGTACTGGTTCTCTTGCACCCTTGGCATAGGAAAGATAAAAGACACTGTTTTGATCCAGTAGGTAACTTAGTCCAAGTTTAGGATTGACAAAAGTATAGCTGGTGTCTATAGCAACATTTCTGGTGATAAAGAATGGATCGTTATCTGTCCCTTCTGTTTCGTAAGTAATATTTCTGAGTTGGATATCTCCAAAAACATTCAACTTATCAGAAAGCGCATAGTCGGCTTTTGTATAGCCGTTGTATTCTATTTTTGTAGCATCACTACGGTAGTATTCTGAATTACTTAGACCCAATATATCACTCTGAAGCTCTGTGTCATTTAGTGCATTTACAATTTCACCAAAATGGTCTCCTATATAGGCATTTCCACTACCTCCGATGGTCAGTTTTAATTGATCAGAAACAGAAATCTCAGTATTTGCAATCAAACCAAAGAAATGGTTATCCAGCCATCGTCTTCTTACCAAATCATCTACAGTAGTAGAGTCCTCTATCAGTGCACAATCCAAGTACCAGCAAGCATCGTTCTGGTACAAGAATTCCTCGAAAAATCCTCTGCCCCTGGTATAATGACCAGTCAAATTGATCTTAACCTTATCTGCGGCCTGTAGTCCATAAAGGAGTTGGTAGTGGTCTTGTCCATAATCATCTACTTGTCCTGGATAGAGATAGGCATTATAATTTCTGCCTGAGTCGAAAAGGTTCAGACTGTCTTGGACAGAATTATATTGGAAATTTGAATTTCTGATATGATGGTCGAGGAGTTCTTCTTGTGTTCCAAAAAGCTTCTCATATGGGACTCCATTCCAAGCCTGAAAAGTTCTTTCTGAGCCAGAAAAAACATTAAACTTCAGAGTATGCTTCTCTCCTATATTTGCTACAGAAAAATACCACGACTCCAGATCCGAACGTGCTCTGTCTATATATCCTTCAGAATCTATTTTAGAATATCTACCTTCGATCAAGAACTTGCCATTCATAAGACCTGTGCTGAGACTCAGGCCTATTTTACGCGTATTAAATGAGCCATAGCTAAGGTCGGCTTTGAAGTAAGGATTCTGGTTAATGTAATTGGTATTGAATCCTACTGAGCCACCAAAGGCTGCTGCACCATTGGTAGATGGACCGACACCTCTTTGGATCTGGACTTTATCAACAGAAGAACTGAAATCAGGAAGATTGACCCAGAAGACTCCATGGCTTTCAGAATCATTGAGTGGTACTCCGTTTATTGTAATATTTACTCTGGTTGCATCCGAGCCCCTCAGTCGCATACCGGTATATCCTATCCCTGCCCCGGCATCAGAAGTCACGACCATAGATGGCGTATGCTCCAACAGAAAAGGAACATCTTGGCCGAGGTTTTTCAGTTCGATTTCTTCTTTCTTTTGTTCTGTATAACTGAATGGTGCAATGCTTGTCAATTTATTAGCCAACACCTCTACTTTATCTAACTGGAAAGAAGAATTAGCCATAGATATATCTAACAACATATCTTCGGAAACAGTAATATCCTTGGAGTATTTTTCATACCCCAAAAATGTAACTGAGAGTACATAGGTACCGGATGGAACATTTTCTAGCAGATACCTTCCCGCATAGTCGGTGGTAGTAGCTAGTTGTTCGCTATTCTCGATATACACGACAGCACCTTCTAGGTCTTCACCAAAGTCATTGGTGATGGCTCCAGTAATAACATGCTGCGCAGAAACGGAAGTGAGAGTTGCAAAAAAGAAAAAGATCAGTAGGCTAGTTCTGAGCATAAAAAATTCATTTACGAAAATTCGAAATTAAGTCTTCTTAAAGGTAGTGTATATTACCACAGAGCCCAGGTCAGTCTTGCTGCTGCATTCCCTTACCAGAATTACCTGGCCAGGTTCTATGGGTATAATCTCAGCCAACTCGCTAGAGTTAGCACCCCTTTATTAATAAAGCGCAAAGTACTAAGAAAAAGATGAATTAAAGGTCTGTATCGATACTCTTTTCTCATCCGTGTATCATAGCCAATGCTGTATCCAATCGAGTTCTGCCAGCAGTAGATATAACGCTGTAATCCCAATTCAATTTTGTTAATTGCCGACCAAAAAGTTCGAAAAGTTCGTTCCGTTTACCCTCAGACTCTCTGAAGCCATCTTGTTCCCAAGCTAAGTCCGGACTCAGTAGAAAGACATGATTAAATGGTGTCATTGTCAGTAGTTGCTGATCTATCCAAGGCTCTGCTTCTAGGAATTTGTATTCTGTCCAAATTTTGAGATTGAGCAAATAGGTATCCAGTATCAGTGCCTGATCAGGCGGGAAGGATTGTACCAGATTGTAATGCTCCTTTGCTATTCTTAAAATATCACCCTGAGTATAGTGAGGTCCATTTTCTTCCAGAAAAGTTCTAGCATACTCTGGGAACCAAGGAATACTGAGTTCTTCGCTGAGTTCTTTAGACAGTGTGGACTTGCCTGAACATTCTGCACCAGTGACAAGAATGCGCATCAAAGAGGACTTTTGGCTAGGTCAGCCTTTTTTTTGTAAGATTTTTTCCATTGGATATAGCCTGCTACAGATAGTAAGAAATAGAAAACCATAAGCCCTGAATAATACTTTAAGCCTCTATCATAGTAGAGCCAGATAGAAAACAAATTAATAACAATCCAGAAGAACCAAGAAGATAAAACTTTATGTGCTTCCATATAGCTGGCCACTAAACTGAACACGGTAGAGCTGGAATCTGCAAAAGGTCGTTTTGCATCAGTATAGTTATAAAAAAGGAAGCCTACAATGGCACTTAGTACTATTCCTACGGAAATTACTAGTACATGATATATACCGTTTCTTGTTACAACTGGTGACCTTTCTCCTTTGTGTTTGTTCCAGATGTACCAACCATAAATGCCTATCAAAACATAGTAGAAGTATAAAAAAGACTCAGCATACAACTTTGTACTGAAGAACAAATAGATACTAGATAGTGAAGAGATGATACCTATAGGCCAGCACCAGATATTCTGATATATCATAAGGATGATAAATCCTAACGATGTCACAACTGCAAACAGCTCTAAATATTCTAGTGGACTAAGACTCATAAAGGCAACAAGGTACTAGAAAAAATTAAAGTTATTTGATTGGTTACATCATTCTAAAATTTCCATTTGCAATCCTAAGATTTCTTCTGCACGGGTCTATTATTAGCCTATCTTTGTCAGAGAAATGCATGACATAGAACCATATCACAAATGGCGCAGATATTATATTGCTGCTGATGACAAAAAGTCCATGTTTTACGGGACCAAGTACAGCGAGTTTACCTTCAGCAATAAAATATACAATTACTTCATCCATCCCCAATGGGATTCTATAGGGAGTCAGACCTTGTATACCAAAGTGTTATTTACAGATTATCAGGAGGGTTATAGCTTTATAGAGCTTATAGGAGAGTGGAATGATTGTCTCAACAATGATGTCATGTATCTAAAACGTAAGCTTGTAGACAATCTTCAGCACCATGGGATTACGAAGTTTATAATCCTTTGTGATAATGTGCTGGAATATCATGGTTCTGATGATAGTTACTATGAAGAATGGTGGGACGATATAAAAGACGAAGGCGGATGGGTCATCTTGCTAAACACAAGAGAGCATATTCTAGCAGAAATGGAACTACTTAGACTGCAGTATTATATCAACATCAACAAAATCTTTTCTAATATCAACTGGAGGAAAGTCAATCCTAAGCAAGCTTATACAGAAATCCAACGATTGCTGTCCATGCAATCAAAGCAGCTGAGCCATTAAGCCATGGAAGAAAAAAACAAGCACTTTTCAGGTTTTGTAAATATAATAGGCAAGCCCAATGTGGGTAAGTCTACCCTACTTAATGCCTTCATGGGAGAAAAGATGGCTATCATTTCCCACAAGCCACAGACAACGAGACACAGATTCAAAGGCATCGTCAGTGGAGAAGATTTCCAAGTTGTGTTTTCGGATACGCCGGGGCTTATAGATGATCCTATCTATAAGATGCAAGAAGCGATGAATGATGCGGCACTTTCAGTATTCCAAGACTCTGACTTGGTTATGTTCATCATAGACCCTTCTAACAAGTATCATGGAGACGAAGTCGTCATCAAAAAACTCAAACACTGTGAGGTGCCTAAATTCCTCATCATCAATAAAGTGGATACCACTGACCCAGAAACACTTAAGGATTTAGAAGCTGAGTGGAAAGCCATCATTGATTTTGATGAGGTGCACTTTATCAGTGCTACAGAAAAACTTGGTGTTCCACATCTGCTTAGTCGTATAAGAGAATTACTACCAGAAGGACCAGCCTACTACCCTAAAGATCAGATCTCAGATAAGTCTACCCGTTTCTTTATAAGTGAGATTATCAGAGAGAAAATCCTTCTTCTCTATAAGCAGGAGATTCCTTATTCCTGTGAGATTGTAGTAGAAGAATACAAAGAAAGCACTAAAAATGGATATCCTTTTGTGCATATAAGAGCTGTCATCTATGTCATGCGTAATACTCAAAAAGGCATCATAATAGGACACAAAGGATCAGGCATCAAAAAGCTGGGTATCGAATCCAGAAAGGACATAGAGAAATTTATCGGTAGTCGCTGTCATTTGGAGCTATTTATCAAAGTAAAAGATAAGTGGAGAGAGGATGAGCGGTTACTAAAGAGTTTCGGATATTTGCACTAATTCTAACACCTAATCATTACTCAAGCAGATACAGCGTAGATGGCTCAAGTTTTAGCAATCGTGGGGAGACCCAATGTAGGGAAGTCGACTTTATTTAACAGACTGATAGGCCAGAAAAAAGCTATCACTGATAATATCAGTGGTGTCACTAGAGACAGAATCTATGGCACCTCAGAATGGAATGGCAAACAATTTACCGTCATCGACACAGGTGGCTTTGTGCAGAATAGTGATGACATCTTCGAGGCCGCTATACGAGAGCAGGTCCATATCGCCATAGATGAGGCAGACGTCATAGTCTTTATGGTAGATGTTACTACAGGCGTGACTGATCTAGACGAGCAGATGGCCAATATCTTGCGCAGGCAATCTACCAAAGTCTTTGTCGCTGTCAATAAAGTAGACAATCATTCCAGGGAACTGATGGCCAATGAATTTTGGAGTCTGGGTTTTGAGAATACCTTTTTTCTTTCTTCAATAAGTGGATCGGGAACAGGAGAAATTCTAGATGCCATTACGGAGATTCTGGATGATAATGAAGAGGAGCCAGAAGAAAGGATACCAAGAATCGCAATCGTCGGTCAGCCAAATGTCGGAAAGTCTTCCCTTACCAATGCCTTCCTAGGAGAAGAGCGAAACATCGTCACCGATATCGCAGGCACCACTCGTGATAGCGTGAATAGCTATTATAATAAGTTCGGCAAAGAATTCTTCCTAGTAGATACAGCAGGGATAAGAAAGAAGAGTAAGGTCCATGAAAATCTAGAATTCTACTCTGTACTCCGGGCCATCAAAGCAATGGAAGACAGCGATGTCGTCTTACTGATGCTAGATGCAAAGAACGGCATAGAAAGTCAGGATCTGGCTATCTTCAGTTTGGCAATCAAACGAAACAAAGGTGTCGTCATTTTAGTCAACAAATGGGACTTGGTAGATGGTAAGGAAACGAATACTGCCAGAGACTTTGAAGAGAAACTCAAGCAAAAGTTAGCGCCATTTAATGATGTGCCTATTCTCTTTATCAGTGTACTCAACAAACAACGTATAAGCAAGGCCATAGACTTAGCGCTTATGGTGTATGCTAATAGAACTAGAAAAGTTAAAACCAGCGAGCTGAATGAAATCATGCTGGCTCACATAGAAAAAAATCAGCCACCTGCTCACAGAAGTAGATTTGTGAAAATTAAGTATGTGACTCAGTTGCCATTACATTACCCTGCTTTTGCTTTTTTCTGCAACCATCCAGAACATGTAAAAGAGAATTACAAGCGCTTTCTGGAAAATAAATTGCGTCAAGCGTTTGACTTCAAAGGTGTACCGATGGCCATTTTCTTCAGATCAAAATAAGTATCATCTAGATGGGTATATCAAAGACAAAATTTAAGGGTCTATTTCTTTTTGACCCACGTGTATTCAGAGATGAGAGAGGTTACTTTTTTGAGTCCTACAGTGAGAAACTTTGGAAAGAAGCTGGTGTAAAAATGAAGTTTGTGCAAGACAATGAATCTAAATCTCAATATGGAACACTAAGAGGTCTGCACTATCAGTTACCTGACTTTGGTCAAGACAAACTGGTCAGAGTTACCAAAGGAAAAGTTCTGGATATAGTAGTCGATATCAGACCTGGAGAACCGACTTATGGAGAAAGCTTCAGTGTCATACTCAGCAATACCAATAAGAGACAGATGCTGGTACCGCAGGGATTTGCTCATGGTTTTGTAACGCTGAGTAAGGAAGCAGTCTTCAATTATAAGTGTACAAATTTCTACAGCAAAGAAAGTGAAGGTCATATCCATCCTTTGGATAAGTCATTAAAATTGGACTGGCAGTTACCAAAAAAAGATATTATACTTTCGACGAAGGACAAGAAAGGTCCGGCCTTTGGCAATCACAGAAAATGGCCTAAGAACTAGTCGTCGCCTAAGTTTTATTCTCAG
>CAZKXO010000086.1:0-12158 GCA_964556525.1 uncultured Saprospiraceae bacterium | reverse complement strand
CTTTGCAGCTGTTCTGATACCTGGGGTACTACTGTTTATATATAATCATGGCAAACCAGGTAAGGATTCTTGGACCAAACTGGAAAAGTTTTTTATTCCCACTAACTTTGTTATTGCCACCTTTCTTGCTTTCATCGTAGGTGGAAGCTCTAATGCCAGCGCAGCACCTACCGCTGTAGAGATAACAACAGAAGAAGGAGAGCAAGTAACCAGATATGTACCGTCTTCTTCACAGACTAGATCACTGGCTTTATTTCCTATGGATTTAGAATCAGGAGATGTTAACTGGGCAAGAATCGGACTACCCTTTCTCTTATCTAAAGACCTAGAACAGGATATGAGAGTAGCGACATGGAGACCGAGAAATCTGGAATATTATATGAAAGGCTTTGAGTATGGTGTCAGAGACAAGATTCCATTCAGTACAAAATTGAAGATCGCTAATAAAACCAAAGCTGATTATTTTGTTACTGGCGTAATCAATAAAGGTACTGACGAATGGAAACTTGATTTAAAAATCTATGAAACAGGAAACGGAGAATTGTTTCAAGAATTTTCATTTGTTGATCCTGATTTTTACAATATTATAGATGCATCTACCTCAGGCATCTCTTCTAGTCTATTCTTAAAAGAGAACCAAGGCCAACTCACTCAGATGACAGATTTGCCAGCCTCTGATCTTGTTAGTACAAATTTAGAAGCATATAGTGTTTTTACAAAAGGCAGAGAGGCCAGTTACTTAGACAATGATTATGAAAATGCTGTTGCTTTATATAGGCAAGCTGAAGAGCTCGATTCTAAAAGTGCAGAAATAAAAAAATTTCTTGCATACTCTGTGGCCACTATTGGGGATAAGGCAGGATCTCAGAAATTCATAGGAGAAGCGCTGCAACTTTCTAAACAATTACCAGAAAGGCAACAGATGGCAATCAAAGAATCCTACTGGAGTTTGAATGACCATTTGGATAATACTTTGGTACTTCGGAACAACTGGATAAAACTATATCCACAGGATTACGAGCCTCACAAGAATCTCTTGAATTTTTATCGTATGACATTCCAGCTAACGAGAGCTAAAGACCTTGCCTTGTTAGCGATAGATAACGGGCATAAGGATCGTGTTCTGCCAGAACTTATAGACCTCTACATTCTGCTGGAAGAATTTGATCAAGCTGAAAAGTATCTCAATGAATACCATCAGGCATATCCAGAGATAGCTAAAGAGGATATGAGAATGGCTGATATATTTACTAAGCAAGGAAAGCACGACAAAGCGATAGACTTTTATAAATCCAAATTACTCGAAGATCCCCAAAATGGTTCTATCTACAGCAATCTGGCCGACACTTATGCTATAGCTGGTAATAACGAAATGGCTGAAATCAATTACACAAATGCACTAAAGTATTCCGCTCAAGGCCCAGACTCATCTCTTGTCTATAGAAAAACTATAAACTATTTTGTCACCTTAGGTCAAACATCTAAGGCAAAGACATATCTAGAGGAATGGATAAATTGTATGCGTAACTATCTGCCAGAAATTGGTGTAGCGCAATCTACCATTCAAATGGCAGGCCAAGCCAGCATCGTCGGTGCTGATGATTTCCTTAGAAATTATTTCGATGAGTTTACAACTGCTATGCCGCAAATGAAACCAGCCTTTGACTGTGTTACAAACTTCCTCTTCAGCCTCTTTAAAAATGATCCAGAAGAACTAAAGAAATATAATCAAGGTCAATGTAAAAGTATGGTCTATCAGAGTTCTCCAGATTTGGAATATTTTGTCAATGGCCTATTGGCCAGCATGGAAAAGAAACATACAGAGGCACTAGAAAACTACAATACCTTTATAGAAAAATCAGGTGCGGGAGGTAAAGAGTTCGGCTACCTTCTTGCCAAGGAATATAGACTAATGGGCCAAGCTAAAAAAGCAGAACAAGAATGCCAAGCAACTTTGGAAATCGCTCCTAATAACCCATTATTCTTGTACGAACTGGCAGAAGCACAACTGGCACAAGGCAATGAAACAAAGGCGGCTGAATCTTACAAAAAATTGGAAAAGTCCTGGAGTAAAGCAGAGCCAGCTTTTATTTACTATGAAGACTATATCGATTTAGGCAAGAAACTAAGTGTAAGATAATAATGGCCAAAGAACGTAAGGACAATAGTTTCATAAAAAAACCTGTCTACCCAGGTGGGAATGGTGCTTATAGAAAATTCATTAAGGACAATCTTAGATATCCTAAAGAAGCCAAAGAAAAGAAAATAGAAGGCGTCGTTTTCCTGAAATACACAATAGATCACAAAGGCTCGGTCACTGAGGTACAAGTCGTGAAAGGTATAGGCCATGGCTGTGATAAAGAAGCCAAAAGAATAATCAAGCTCCTGAAATTTGAAATTCCAAAAGGCCCTAGAAAACTCCGCGTGACCTTCCACAAAAAAACTCAGATTACTTTTAGATTGCCTAAGGTAAAAACTAAGCCAAAACCAAAAACGCCAGCCCCCACTACAAAACAAAAAGTCAGACTGGTCTATCAATATAAGCCTGCAGAGACAAAGCCCAATACAAAGAAAAAATCTTACGGCTACACTATAAAAGGAAATATCAAAGACCTACTATAGTCATTGTAATTCTTGCCACTGCTTGCCGTCACAAAAAAGAATGTGTTTATAATAACTAGTATCCTTTAGTGTCACCTCCAGTTTCTTACTTTCTAGTATTGCGGTATATTTATCTGTCTGATATGAAGAGGCACCTAAACCCTTACGCCACCACCAACTGCCCCATTCTTTATTTGTGAGGGTAAAAGCTTTATTCGACTCAGTCCAAGCAACTGAAGCGCCTTGAAGTGCAGACGATATGTTGTACTGGGTAACAAAGTTTATTTCAGAGGTTTGTTTGCCATACATTTCCAAATGATGAATAAAGGGATTGGCTCCTGCATAATCCCGGAACATAAAAGTGCCATTATAATTCTCTGGCAGATTGACCAACAAGACCGGTCCTTGTGTTGCAGATGGATAAGAATCAGTCAAAGAAGTAATCAAGGCAGCTGAATGTTTCCATTGCTTTATCATCTTCTGTTGGAAAAAGATATTTGCCAGCAGGAAAACTAAAAATAGAATTATGGCTATATACTTATTCAGATGAGAGAGAAGCAGAACAAAGAACAAAGTAAAGAATAGTACAAACAAACTCCCATAACGATCATTTTCTGACAACAGTGTAAAACTAAAGTACCAAGGTGAGACCAGTGCTAGACCAATCAATGCACAAAGGAAAACAGTTGCTGTCAGCCTAATCGATGGTTTCTTTATCAAGGCTAACAGAAAAATTGCGCCTGCGACCAAAGCTAAGAACAAGATTCTGACTATTGTATGATTAGTGTAGTTGTAAATGGTTTCTTTGGTCTGAAAAGGATAAAAATGCACCAGTCCAAGATGCTTTAATAAATACTTTATTGTTGTGGAAATAAGCTTTGGAAAATCAGTGGCCTGGGACAAACTGAGCTCGTAATGCCCTATAACCTTACCGATAAAAATCTTTGTCAAAATCAAATACAAAAAAACAATGGCAACTGAGACTAGCAAAGTCTTCCATAGTCTTTTTGAGTTCAGATACCAGCCGAATAACAATATAATTGCAGGAAATACTAAGGCCCATTCAAAACAAAACAATGAAGCTGCCATTGCAATACACATCACCCATAGTTGTCCTTTACCTAATGACATGTATAGGAGTGCATAATAGAAAGCTGCTATAAAAAAAGAAATGCCTGCTATATGTCCCAGACCTACTTTCCAGATCACTGCTTCCACTTGATATGGAGAAAAGATAATTAGCGATATTGTTGCTAGTACCAGCCATTGTTTTTGTGGGCCTTCTAGTAAAAGCATACAAGACTTAGAGAAATAAAGCAGACCCAAACTATATACAGCCACGAAGAAACACAGCCATGGAAGACCACTCAGCCCAAACATCTTATATAGTGCCAAATACATCACATTCAGCAAGGGCATCAAGGAAGGAAAGCCAAAAGAGGCCACCGCGTCTGATAGACCTTTACCTTGCATTTTGGCCCACAGACCTGTAAAGTCAGTAACGAAACCAGCTTCCCTAGCAGGCCAATGCAAAAGTAAAATCGCAAGAAAAAGAGCAATATATAACAGAAAATCTCTGTGAATAGCTCGCATAGTTGATTTAGGTTCCAAAAAACTGACAAGTTAAGCTTTAGAGAAATTAGTAGAAAAATTAACACTGGTAATCTATAAAACTAACAAGGATTATATTACTATGACATATCTTACCAGCCTAAGAAAAACGCATGAAAAATCTACTGTTTATCACTGTTCTTTGTTTGTTCTCTCAGTTAGCCTATGCACAATTTGGCTCATGGGGTGGCGGAGGTGGTTCTAAGATAAAAGGTAAGATAACAGGAGAGCTGGTAGACTCCCTTACCAATGAGAAGATAGGCTTTGCCACGGTAACCCTAAAAAGAGCTGGTAAAGAACGCGTACAAAATGGTACGCTTACAGAAGATAATGGAAAGTTCAAACTAGGTGAACTAAAAATGGGTAAGTACGACGTATATATTTCATTTATAGGCTACAACGAAAGAGTACTTAGAAATATAGAGTTGACAGGTAAGTCCCCCGACCATAATGCTGGAATCATTCTGCTCTCCCCTTCTAATACCCAACTGGAAGAAGTGGAAATAACTGCAGAGAGAGCCTTATTTGAGAACAAAGTAGATAAGCTGGTTTTCAATGCTGAAGATGACTCAAGCATAACCGGAGGAGACGCTACAGAGGTCCTCCGAAAGGTCCCAACCTTGTCTGTAGATCTGGAAGGTAATGTCTCCTTACGTGGTTCACAAAATGTCAGAATACTTATCAATGGCAAACCCTCAGGCATGTTTTCATCCAATGTTGCAGATGCACTAAAGATGTTTCCAGCAGACCAAATAAAAAAAGTAGAAGTCATTACCTCCCCTGGTGCTAAGTATGACGGAGAAGGCAGCGCAGGAATTATCAATATCATAACGAAAAAAGAAAATATAGAAGGCTTTTCGGGTTCTGTGAGTGGCTCTCTTGGAAATAGGCAAAGTAATGGAAACATATCGCTGAATGCTGGAAAAGGGCGATTTGGTTTTTCCTCTAGTGGCGGCTTTTACTACTCCAGTCCTAATGATGCAGATCTCTGTGTTATGAGAGGTCCGCAGAATTTTGCTTTTGATGATGATATAGCTTGTCAAGACCAATCCAATCTTAGTTACAGCAACTTCGGAATAACCAACACCTCTCGACTAGGCTTCAATGGTTCTGCAAGTGCCTTTTATGATTTCAATGCTTACAATGCGATTAACTCTTCTTTCAGCCTCAGAGGATATGGTTTTGACACGGATGGTACTTCTCAAGGGATATTTTTTACTGACTTGGGTGATAGTTCTTTTGACAGGACAAATACAGGAGACAACTTATTCTCTGGTTATGACTGGAATACAGACTACACCAAAAAATTTGAAGGCAATGACAAGCAGGAACTAGTCTTTGCTTTTCAGCTATCCACAAACGTACAGAACCAAGACAACTACGTAAACGACATCGGTTTCTTCATCCGAGATGAAGAAATCCAAAACGAAGGAGACAATCTAGAACTCACCGGTCAGATAGATTATGTACAACCCATAGGCAAATCAAATAAACTGGAGGTCGGTGTGAAATCAGTAATCAGAGATATAATGAGTGACTCAGAATTCAGGCCCAATACAGGTACTACTTCAGTCCCAAATTTCAGCGTAGATCAGCAAAGATCATTCAGTTTTGATTACGATCAGAATGTCTATGCAGCTTATGCTAGTTATAATTTCTTTATTAAGAAGTTCAATGTGGTTACTGGCCTGCGTTATGAGAGAACAGAGATAGATGGCAGTGGCAATTTCCTTAGCGGTGAGATAGATAATGAAACGGCGGCAATACTTTCAGCCTTTCCATTTTCTTACGAGAACTGGCTGCCAAATATTGCTATCTCCAGGTCTATGAAGAATTTTAGAACTCTGAAAGTTGCCTACAGCAAACGAATCCAAAGGCCAAGTTTATTCTTTATAAATCCTTTTAGAAACAATACCGATTTTGCAAATCTGGTTGTCGGTAACCCACGACTAGATCCAGAATTGACTGACCAATACGAACTCTCTTACAATACAAATCTTGCAGGTTTTACCATTTTTGCCAGTCTGTACTACAAGCATAATACTGACATCATCGAGCAAACAGCAATTACTGAAACTAGCAATATAGTTAGAACCAGCTTTGCCAATGTAGGTGTAAACAACTCCATCGGCATCAATTTATTTACATCTAAGACCATCAGTAAGTTTACCATAAGAGGTGGAGGTGATGTCTACACCTATGATGCGAGCGGTACTATTAATGGTGTAGAATTTGACAACTCTGCCCTATCCTATCGTCTCTTTGCCAATGGTGAATATTCTTTTTCAGGAACGCTGAAAGCTGACTTTTTTGGATTCTTTCAGGCACCACGATTTACCTTGCAAGGAGAAAATGCCAGTTTTTCTATTATGGGAGTGGGTCTGAAAAAAGAATTTAAAAATTCCAGTATCGGAATCAGAATTATAGAACCATTTGCAAGAAACAAAAGCTTCGACTCTGATATAACTGGTGATGGATTTAGACAGATTACACAGTTCTCTATACCTTTCAGATCATTTGGTGTGAACTTTAGTTACAAGTTTGGCAAAGTAGATTTCAAAGAAAGAAAATCAAAAATCAAAAACACGGATCAGAAGGCTGGAGAAGGTGACGGCCAAGGAGGAGGTGGCAGTCAAGGACCTGGAATAGGAGGCTAGGATGTCATTCTAGATTTCTGATCTATGGAGAATATCACTTAGCTGGCGATCAAGACTATTGCCAGTGGTGCTAGCTGTAACAAACTTCTGTGGATAGTCATCTGGTTCATAAGAAAAACATTCGCACCTGTAAAGCAGAAGAATTAATGGCCAATGGGTCCAGTTCCCTGAGTCTGGGTTGTGGATCGGTATGTAACTGACCAAATCCTCCTGGTGCACAAGAAGTAGCTAGAAAGGACATTGCGCTTGCTTTTACAAATTCCCTTCTATCCATATGGTCGGTTCCTAGGGTCTGCTAGCAATTCTTAATTATAAAAGTTATTTAAGGTGCAGCTATACCAAATTACAGAGTAATTCGTTTTGGAATTGCAATCTGCGTCATACTCCAATTTAGTATATCTTCGGGCACTTATTATAACAACAAGATAGGCTTTTATGCGCATTTCAGTTTTCATTCTACTCATTACGATTTCAGTTACCACTAAGCTTCATTCACAAGAACAGGATCTTACTGGTATAGAACTGTCTATAGATCAGGATAGACTGGCGGATGTATTGCGTAAAGAACCTTATGAGGATAACAATTATGCCATCAGTCTCAGACTAGGCTTTTATGGTAGAGCAGCCAATCATATATATCTTGGCTTGCCTTGGGTTAGAGAAAAAGTGGATGCCTTTCTTATAGACAAATTGCTGTATAACAGTGGATTTGAGCAAGAGCGAAGTTCACATAATTTTGTATTGACTATCAATGGTTTTACACCATCCTATGTATCAGATTTAGGCCCTATATTTTTGGCTGACTCTGCATTAGGTTATGATCTGGCGGAAGACAGGCCATTCTCATCCTTTACGGGATTTAGAAGCACTAGAAGGTTGGAAGGTGGTAAGCGCTTTGTACATTCAGCTTACTTTATGGATATAGCAGTCAATACTTCTTTCACTTTTGGTCTAGCAAGTATAGGCTGGATAGAAGGCTTGGATAATGCCATAGGCACCAGGAGATTGCCAGCCAGATTGTGGGACAGAAATGAGGATGCACCCTATCCTACTGGGCACGTCATTCCTAGGCCATTTCCGATTTTCATGTATTCTGTTTCAGGAGAATTTTCGGTTCTTAGGCCTTTAAGGAAAATAGTGGTACAAGTCCGACCTGAGTTGAACCTTGGTTATTACACCAACGTAGGCTTTGGAATCGATTTTGGGAAGGTGATGAATGTAGAAAAGCTGGTAGATAATCTGGGTGCCACCGATACCCATAATCCTAGTGTCTTAAAAATCAATAATAGAAATATTTCCTTGGCTCTGACAGGTAGTGTTGCAGCAAGAGCAGTACTCTATAATGCGCATCTAAATGCTTTGTATGGACTCTTTGGTCCTGATCACTATATCACTTTGGCGGATACTAGAAAGATAATTTTTGAAAGCAGCTTCGGTGCAAAAATCCAGTTGCTGAAGAAGATAGAATTTTCCATGTCCTTCAACTGGCGTTCGAGAGAAATAAAACTAAACAGCGCTAGACCAAATTTCTGGGGCACTATCGGTCTGAAATTCTTAATTGCTACAGAAGGAGAAGGCTGCTACGATTTGTAGTAAGTAGAATCAAAGTATAGCTCTGCGTTCCTTTGCAGCAAGACTGTTGGCGATATCCTCAGATAGTGCTTTGGCCATAGCTTTATTCCCTATTAACTCAGCCACTTTCTGCTTCCCCCGCAAGGACAAGAGGCGTCTAGGATGTTTGGTTAGTGCCTTATCATATTGTTCGAGAGCAGATTTATAGTCTTTTATTTCAGTTAGTGCTTCTGCATATTCTTCATTGATAGGCTTATAAATGACAGGAGGTCCAAAGTCATAAGATTTATTCTCTTCCATTGCCGCTGCAGATTTTATAATGCTAAGATATTTTTGCTCATCACCATTTAGTTTGGCTAGTCTTGCTTCCATTTGCATTTCCATAATTGTCACCATATCTATATCCTTTTGGGTAGCAGGTCGGCTGCCTGAGCCTGTGGCGTTGCACATCTGTACACGGTCTTTACCCAGATTAAGGCTGGCTAGATACTTATCATCTTTTACTTTTTTAAGTACACTGCCTATATAATCAGGTCTTTTGTGATAAAAGCCTTTCATCGCTTCTAGGTAGAAGAAGCCAGTTTTCTTACTGATATTAAGATCTTCGACTTGAATAGCAATATTTGCTATAGGCCCCTCCCAGTTATTTGTTTCCACTATATGTGCACCTTTCATAGACAAGAGATAAGCACGTGCTTCTTGGCTAGGTTTTGCTTGACAGTAGTCGTACATCTTCTGAAGTAAATGTTGTGCAGTTGTGTACTCTCCACGTTGTAATAAGCCATAATGCAACCAGGCCAAGGCATGATAACTTGTAGGCATCAAAGGATGATCCAGGTTCTTATTTACACTGGCATTCCATGAATCGATATTGGCATCGACGACATCATTCCACCTTCCAAGTGCAATAAAAATATGAGAAGGCATGTGAAGCGCATGTGCTGCATCGGGCGCTATTTTAGAATAACTTTCAGCAGCGCCTATAGCCAAGTGGGCATGCGTCGGATAATCCCTCGAGTGAATGAAGTAATGCAAGGCGCCAGGATGCTGAGGATTCTGATCTAGGACTTTTTTTAATATGCCAGCACTCTTGTCATAAAGCGCTGCTTCCCGAGTAGATGTAGCCAGTCCAAGTAAAGAAACAGCATAAAAGGTCGCTACTTCATGATTGCCGGGATACTTTATATAAAGGCTTTCCATGTGGTTGCTATAAGCTTCGTCTCTATCCAGCTTATCGCCTTGACCATATAAGATCTCCATTCCTTGGAAGAGATCCTTTTCCAGTTCGAATTTTAGCTTTTCTTGACGTGAGGCTGGTGTATTCCCCATTCTTAATAGAGTCTCTTGAGCTTCTTTGTAAAATTGCCTGTGCCACAAACTATGATTGTATGACATTAGTTCTCCCCAGTAGGCCATTCCAAAAGCAGTATCAATTTTCTGAGCCTCTATAAATGCATTCTTAGAATCGAAATACTCAAAGCTGTGTAGATATAACAAACCATCTTCAAAGAGAGGTTGAGCTGCTTCCGACCCATTGACTTCCAGACTCACAGAGCCCAACTGAGGTCTTGACTGGGGATCTTCTGCTCCTGGTGTGGTAGAATACTGGCAAGCTTGTAAAATGAGAACTACTAAGCCAATCTGAAAATATGTCTTCATACCCAACTAGTTGATGTGTGGGATTAAAGGTAGAGAATTACTTGGTAGTCAGATAAAAAAAGAGCTCCTAGCGGAGCTCTCTATCTCTTTGGTTATTTATCATCTCTCAGGTGATATTGAAGTAACAATCCAAAGGGATTTCATGAAGTAAACTGCCGCTAAGTTAATAACTTATAGCACTTTACATATATAAAAAAAGATAAATTATTAAAAATTATATATGTAATCTCGGCTGAGCCTAGTCTTTGCGTAGAGAAAAGAGGACCATTTTAATGAGAGGAATGAAGATAAGTGCTGTGAGTCCCCAAAAAATGAAGTTGTTTATACCCGGCTTATCAGTAAGTGCAGCCTGTATCGTAGCGACCAAGAGGTAGGCAAATATAATAACGACAATAAGATTGAGCAAAGCCATCTGTACCACATTATGGATATTGGTCTCCAAGATGAATTGGTCAGATTTTCCTTTGCTCGCTGAACTCCATTTTCTTTGAGTCTCTACTGAGGTATTCTGCATAACTCTGATTACAAACCAGTTAAGCAAGAAGATAAAAAAGGCAATTGCTGGCAATGACCAGATCATTCCTTTGGGGCCATAACCATCTGTTATGCCTTTTTCATTAAAGTGAATGGGAATCACTTCAGGCAGTATAGAATAGTAATAGCCGCATACCACCAGCATCATCACCAAGACAAGTATGCAAGATTTATTGTACCAAGCTATCTTTTCTTTCATCTTACAGTGGACATAGTTTATTAAAAAAGTGTTCCGGTCTGACTGGGTGGTACGACACCGAGATGTTCATACGCTTTGGCTGTTGCTTCTCTTCCTCTTGGCGTTCTTTGTATATAGCCTTCCATGATGAGAAAGGGCTCATGTACCTCTTCTATAGTGCCGGCTTCTTCTGCAACTGCAGTAGCTATTGTTGTCAGACCTACTGGGCCACCTTTAAATTTTTCTATGATGCAGCTCAGAATCTTATTGTCCATCTCATCGAGACCACTGTCATCTACATTGAGTGCATCTAAGCCATATCTAGCTATTTCTAAGTCTATGGTGCCCGTACCTTTTATCTGAGCAAAGTCCCTGATTCTACGTAATAAGGCATTGGCTATACGTGGGGTACCTCTGGATCTTCTTGCAATTTCCGAGGCACCTTGGGGCTCTATTGGAATATTAAGAATGGAAGCAGATCTATTGACAATTTTACCTATTGTATCAAGGTCATAATAATCCAAGTGACAATTGATCCCAAATCTGGCACGCAAGGGAGCTGTAAGTAAGCCCATCCTAGTTGTAGCTCCTACTAGAGTAAATGGATTGATTTCTATCTGGATACTGCGGGCGCTCGGACCTGAGTCTATCATTATATCGATACTGTAATCTTCCATAGCGGAATAGAGATACTCTTCTACGACAGTATTGAGCCTGTGGATTTCATCTATAAAGAGGACATCACCATCTTGTAGATTGGTCAGTAGGCCAGCTAGGTCACCAGCTTTTTCTAAGACAGGGCCAGAAGTCATCTTCACGTTTGCATTGAGCTCATTAGCGATGATATGACTAAGGGTCGTCTTCCCTAAGCCTGGAGGTCCATGCAATAGGACATGGTCTAGTGCTTCCCCCCTCAGTTTGGCGGCTTCAATAAAGACTTTTAGATTTTCTACAATCTTTGGTTGTCCAGAGAAGTCACTGAGTAGTTTGGGCCGTAGCGCCTTTTCTACTTTTTTATCATCTTGAGACAATTGCTCTTCTGAAGGATCTAATAAGGGATTACTCATTGGTACGAAGATATGACTTTTAGATATGAGATTATTTTTAGAGATGAGTTATAAGAGATGAGTTATTAGAAAGGAAATTTTTAGAGTTTTTAGAGATGAGAGTTATGAGCTTTTAGAGTACCATAAATTTACAACATTCTGATATACTTATATAATAAGCTTTGACATGTACAACTCAAACCGCTTCAACATTTTTTTACAAAACAAATGCGAAATTAGGCAATGACACTAATTAACGAAATGTTCTTTTCCCTCTATCAAACAAAAGAGCAATTAGAA
>CAZKXO010000085.1:0-12266 GCA_964556525.1 uncultured Saprospiraceae bacterium | reverse complement strand
GAAACAACATTTCTTAAGTTGCTTTCTGCTACAGCCAAATATTTGAAATCATCCGGGATGCCTTCTTCCGCAAGGATCCTTTCTATAGTAGGAAAATATTTATGTGCAGCCTTAAGATTTAGTAGGGTAGAGGACTGCCAGTAGGCATTGACTAGGAGTTCTCTATCCAGCCTTTCCTTGGTGTCAAAGTTTTCAGGCATTATTTCTCCTGCCCAATTGTATTGCTTATTGAGATCTACTGGCTCTATAATCTGAGGAAGTATATTTAACCTCGATTTCTCGTCCTCCACATTTGCTGTTATCACATTAGTACCTATACTCAGTCCGAGTACTAAGCCAACGACGATTCCTAAAACTAATTTCTTGCTCATTGTACGTATTATAGAAAACTTTAATATAAAGGTAGGAATTTTCCAACTAGAAGATTCTTAACGTCAAGATTAACTGAATCTCCAGGAGCTGCCAAGGGTTTAAGACAGCTTTAACAGCGGCTATCAGACAGCTTTCATAGATAATGAAATGCGCTTCTTATTTACATCTATTTCTAAAACTTTGACTGTAACCTGCTGACTTACTGAAAGGACTTCAGCCGGGTCTTTAATAAATCTATCTACTATCTGAGAAATGTGGACCAAACCTGACTCTTTAATACCGATATCTACAAAAGCACCAAATTTTGTGACATTATTGACTATCCCAGGGAGTATCATGCCTATCTGCAAATCTGAAATGCTATTAATGCGATTGGAAAAGGACATGGCCTGCGCTGAGCCCCTGGGGTCGAGTCCGGGCTTATTAAGTTCGGAATGGATGTCTTTCAGGGTTGGCAGACCTGTCTTTTCTGTGATGTAATTTTGCCACTGAATAGTTTCCAGTAATTGTAGATTACCTACAAGTGCTGATGGTTTGGTCCTCAGGTCTTTAGCTATTTTCTTGACTACTGTATAGGATTCTGGATGCACAGCTGTATTGTCCAGAGGATTTTCTCCGTCACGGATACGTAAGAAACCTACACTTTGCTCGAAAGCTTTCTTTCCCATTCTCTTGACAGCTTGGAGGTCTTTTCGGGTTTTGAAAGGACCTATCTCTGCTCTATGGTCTATGATGTTTTGTGCCAGTACGGGTCCTAGTCCTGAGACATAGACCAGCAGATGTTTGCTGGCTGTATTGACATTTATACCGACAGCATTGACACATGATTCTATAGTGCTGTCTAGGCTGGCCTTCAGCAGCTTCTGATCTACATCATGCTGGTACTGGCCTACACCGATAGATTTGGGATCTATTTTTACCAGCTCAGCAAGTGGGTCCATGAGTCTTCTTCCTATGGATACTGCACCTCTCACTGTCACATCTTGCTCTGGAAACTCTTCTCGTGCAACGGCAGATGCTGAATAGATGGAGGCCCCACTTTCATTGACAAAATAGGCATCTATGGCAGTGGGGAACTTGATATCCTTGACAAATTTGTGGGTTTCTTTGCCTGCCGTTCCATTACCTATAGCTATAGCGTCTATGTCATACTGCTGGGCCAACTTTAGTAAAGTACTCTCGGCAGCAGCTGTTTTTGATTGTGGAGGATGAGGGTAGATGGTGGTATTGTGTTGCAGATTGCCATTGCTATCCAGCACTACCAGTTTACAGCCTGTTCGGAATCCAGGATCTAGAGCCAAAACCGATTTTTCTCCCAGTGGTGCCATGAGCAAGAGGTCTTTCAGGTTTTTAGAAAAGACATCTATGGCTTCTAGATCAGCTTTTTGTTTTGCTTTCTTTTTGATTTCGTTTTCTATAGAAGGTAGGATGAGTCGAGACAAGGCATCTGCTATGGCGAGTGCTATCTGATCAGAGCAATCACTATTAGATTGCTTGATGTATTGTTGTCTTATTTTCTGCTTGACAAAGCTGTCGTCTATGCTGAGCTTGACCTTTAGGAAGCCTTCTTTTTCGCCACGGAACATCGCTAAGAGTCTGTGGGAGGGTGATTTTTTCAGCGCTTCAGTAAAGTCAAAGTAGGCTTCGTATTTGACAGCTTCTTCCTTCTTCTTTTTTACAACTTTAGATGAGATCTCTGCATAGCGTTCATAGCTGTTTCTTATCAGCTCTCTTGCTCTTGGATTTTCGCTGACCCACTCTGATATAATATGCCGAGCACCTTCTAACGCCGCATCGGCTGAGAGTACCTTCTTATTGGTATAGTTTTGAGCATCAAAAAAGAGACTATTTGTTCTTTGGGCCATGATAATTTTGGCCAGAGGTTCCAGGCCATTGTCTTTGGCAATAGTAGCCTTTGTCTTTTGTTTCTTTTTGAATGGAAGGTAGAGGTCCTCCAGAGTGGTTTTATTCCAGCAGTCCTCTATTTTATTTTTCAATGCAGGCGTAAGTGCACCTTGTTCTGTTATAGCTGCAAGAATGGTTTCTTTTCTTTTTGTAAGTTCTTGTAGGTCGCTATAGCTTTTCTTGATTGCGCCTATAGCTACCTCATCCATAGAACCCGTCATCTCTTTACGGTATCTGGCTATAAATGGAATCGTGGCACCTTCATCTAAGAGTTTGACTACAGCTATTATACCTGCCATAGGTAGTTGCGTCTCTGCTCGTATCAGGCTACTCAGTTTCTCTTGCATGGTGACAAATATATTGTATTGTTCCAGCAAAGCATGCTATACAATTGCATCAACCATTCTACTTTTGCGACATGAAAAAGGTACTTGTTACTAATTATGTGCACGATCTTCTGATCACAGGACTCAGAGACCAAAACTATGAAGTCATCTATGACCAAGATTTTGACCCTACCGAGCTGGATGCCATCCTCCCAGAACTAAGCGGAGTCATTATTAACACCAAAATCAAAATGACTGCCAAGAGGATAGCTCGAGGGAAAAAGCTGGAATTTATAGGCCGCTTGGGTTCTGGGCTGGACATTATAGACCTACATGCTGCCAAAAAACATGGCGTAGCGGTCTATAATTCTCCTGAGGGCAATAGAAACGCTGTCGCTGAGCATGCACTGGGCATGTTGCTTTGTCTGGCCAATAATATCCGCAGAGGAGATGCAGAAGTCCGCGAGAAAATTTGGAACAGGGAGCTAAATCGGGGCTTTGAACTGGAAGGGAAGACGATAGGACTTATAGGTTTTGGTAATACAGGACAAGCATTAACTTCGTTATTGTCATCGTGGACACTTGAGGTAATATATAATGACCCCTATGTATTGAATCTAGGAGAAGAATTTCACACCTTTGAAAATGTAACGATCAACGAACTAACAAGTCGGGCAGACATCCTAAGTCTACATGTCCAATTAACGGACGAAACACATCAACTGGTAGACTACGATTTTCTCAAGAAGTGCAGAAAAGGCCTGATTTTGATAAATACTTCTCGAGGCACTGTCATAGATACGAAAGGCCTCGTAGCTGCTTTGGAAGAAGGTCATCTGGCAGGAGCTTGCTTGGACGTCTTCCATAATGAAAAACCTCATCGCTTCTCTACAGAAGATCATCAACTATTTGATAGGCTTTATGCCATGGATAACGTCGTACTCACCCCACATGTAGCGGGTTGGACGCATGAATCCTTAAGGAAAATAGCAGAAGTGCTATTGACCAAAGTAGGAGGAAGAGTATAGATCATTATTGTCGAAGTGGAGACTTCGATTTGAATTAATTATGAGACAATTTAAATAATTATTAACATTGTGGGCTTTGCTAACACGAAGTTCTAAATAATTGAGAATCAAAAGCTAACGAATGAAAAAACATATTACTCTTTTCATTTTATGTATGTTTCTGTCCACCATTATCTTAGGTCAGACACAACTACAAGGAAAAGTAACAGAAGATGCTACTGGTGAGCCAGTACTTTTCGGTACAGTTGCCCTCTATAAGGGCGGTGTCCTAATCACTGGAACTGAGACTGATTTCGATGGAAATTATTTCTTTTCTGACATCGATCCTGGAACTTACGATGTCGAAGTATCTTATGTAGGATTACAAAAACAAAGAATCACCGGGGTCGTTGCCAAAGCAGGAAAAGTAACGCCTCTTAATTTTAAGATGAAGGAAGAGGGCGAGCTGATAGATGTCATAGAGGTTGTCGGCTATAAAGTCCCGCTGATAGAAATGGATAACACCACCTCTGGCGCTACACTGACAGCTGAAAATATAGAAGCCCTGCCCACCAAGGCTATCAGTGCCATAGCGGCGACAACCGCGGGGGTTTCTGTTAGTCAGAATGGAGCCATATCCGTTAGGGGAGCTAGAACTGATGCCACCTTCTACTATGTAGATGGTGTTCGGGTAAATCGTGCCAATGCAGGAAACCTAATACCACAGGCAGACATAGAGCAATTGCAAGTTATCACAGGAGGTATAGAAGCCAGATATGGTGACGTAACTGGAGGAGTTATCTCAATTACTTCTCGGGGCCCTTCTAATAGATTTACTGGAGGTATAGAAGCGGAGACCAGTGAGTATCTAGATGCATTCGGCTATAACTTGCTTAATGCCAATTTTTCTGGTCCTATTTTGAAGAAGACCATGGAAGATGGATCTGAAAGATCGATTATTGGCTTCAGACTATTCGGACAGTATAGAAACATCAGTGATGATAATCCTTCTGCTGTAGGTGTATACAGAGCACCTTTAGAGCTTATAGAAGAGCTAGAAGCCAATCCACTTACAGTAGTGGATGGTGTTTCTTTCCCTACTGCTCAGTTCCTTACAACAGATGACATTCCTGAACCTATAAGGGCAAGACCTAACGAAACCGATAGAGACTTTAATGTCAGTGCGAAAATAGATGCTAGGGTAACAGATAATATAGATTTATCTTTTTCAGGTGCCTATTATGACTCTAAAAACCAGTTTACACCGGGTGGTGTCTCTGTAGGTTTACTTAATTGGAATAATAATCCATTTGCCCTTAGCAGTGGATTTAGAACTAATCTAAGACTTAGACATAAGATAGGCAGACAAGGAGTTAGCAAAGATCAAGATAAAACTTCTCTAATTCGAAATGCATCTTACTCTATCCAAGTCGGATATGAAAGAGGAAGAACATCTCAGGAGGATCCTAGACATCAGCAAGACCTATTTAATTATGGCTATTATGGAGTAAGAGACGTCAATTTTGTGAAGCAAACCTCAGAGGTAACAGATACCAACTTCATGGGACAGACTGTTTTGGTAAATACACCACAAGGACCTACTTTGTTTGGTTTCCAAGGATTGACACAAGTCGTAGGAGAGTTTACTCCAGATCCACTTATAAACCCGACACTTGCTTTCCCAGGATATAATGAATTGAACGGATTTACAAATGTCATTCAGAGTGACATCTTCAACATGTTCACCAATGTAGGACGTGTTCATAATGTTGTCAATAAATCAGAAGAGGACAGATATACTGTTAATATTGCTAGTGGTTTCGATTTATTCCCAGGAAGCTCAGAGTCAGGTAAGCATAGTATCCAGTTTGGGTTTACTTATGAGCAAAGACTAGCAAGAGATTGGGGCATCAATCCAGTCACTCTTTGGGAACTTATGAGAGCCAACATCAATAGGCACATAGAGAATGGCGTAGATACAAGCAGACCAGATGGTCTGTTCTTAGATCCGGTAACTGGTGAAATGGTGGAATCATACCTGCCAAATGATCAGTCGGCTAATTTTCCTGGTAACAAGTTTTTTAGAGCAGTTAGAGATGAATTAGGAGCCGAGCTGACGGATTTCATTAACATTGATGCTGTAGATCCAAGCCGATTGAGATTGGATATGTTTTCACCTGGAGAGTTACTTAATCAAGCCAATTTAGGACTAGGTTACTCTGGATTTGATTACCTAGGTAACAAGATCCCAGCTTCTACTTCATTTAATGACTTCTTTACGGGAGTAGATGATGAAGGGAGACGTACCTTTAATGTGGCGCCTTTCAATCCTATTTATATAGCAGGATATCTGCAAGACAAGTTTACTTTCAAAGATATCATCTTCAGATTAGGCGTAAGATTGGATTACTACGATGCCAATACTCAAGTGCTAAGAGATCCTTTCTCTCTTGTAGATATTCAGACAGCAGAGCAATTCTATGCAGATAACCCAGAGTTGACAAGACCAGCATCTATTCCAGATGACTACAAGGTGTATGTCGACGAAGATGGTGGTAATGAGGTTGTAGCTTATAGAAGGGGAGAAGAATGGTTCCAACCAGATGGTACAGCAACTGAAGGAAATCTGCTATTCGGTGGGGGCTTGGTCTTCCCAGCGTTTGTAGAAGGGGATGAATTAAAGAGAAACCCTCAGTTGTACGAAAGACTTACGGATGATAATGGAAATCCTATATTGGATGCAAATGGCGTTCAAGAGATAAATGCTTACGACCCTAATATCTCTTTTACAGATTATGATCCACAGTTGAATGTGATGCCTAGATTGGCTTTCTCATTCCCTATTTCTGAGGACGCTGGTTTCTTTGCGCACTACGATGTATTGGTACAGCGACCTAATCAGGGAAGGGTATTCGCATCTCCGCTAAACTATTACTTCTTTAATATCGGAAGATTCAATGGATCTAATCCTGATCTAAGACCAGAGAAGACAATAGATTATGAAGTAGGATTCCAGCAAAAAGTTTCTAACTCTTCAGCGATCAAGTTGTCTCTTTACTATAGAGAGCTGAGAGATATGATTCAAGCTAGAACATTCAACTTTGTTCCTACAGTAGGTTCTTATCAGACCTTCTCAAATATCGATTTCGGAACAGTAAAAGGATTTGTATTCTCTTATGACCTAAGAAGAACTAATAACTTCCAACTGAATGCGAGTTATACTTTCCAGAATGCAAGAGGAACAGGATCTAATGCTACTTCTTCTGCTGGTATAAATGGACAGAGAAATATCAGAACTTTATTACCTCTTTCATTTGATGAAACTCATGCGCTTACCCTAGTTGCTGATTACAGATACGGCTCTGGTAATGCATACAATGGACCTAGAATAGGGGACACAGATATATTGGCAAACTTTGGAGTCAATCTACTATTGAATGCCATTTCAGGAAGACCGTTCTCTACTTTTGCAGAGGTGACTTCACCAACAGGTGCATCAGTTAGAACCAATATTAATGAGAATAGATTACCGTGGGTATTCACAGCAGACCTTCAGGCTGACAAGAATTTCTCATTTAAGTTATCTGAAGAATCAAACCGAAATCTAGGTGTGAATGTCTATTTGAGAATTCAGAATTTATTTGATCTGGATAATGTAGTAGGTGTTTTCCCTGTATCACAATCACCGGATGATTCTGGTTGGCTGAGATCGACCCTTGGCAATAATGCTCTTAATGCAGCAATAGACAATGGCTTTACTGCAGAAAACTATCTTTCTGCTTACCAATGGAGAATATTGACACCAGGTAATTATGCAAGACCTAGACGGATTTACTTAGGTGCAATTGTAAATTTCTAATAGAACACAAAAAGTAATACAATTATGAATACTTTTCGATATATAAAACTAATAGCACTCTTTGTAGTGTTAGTTCAAACGGCCTTCTCTATGGAACCACCAAAGACAGAGAAGCCAAAACATGCTGACTTCTTAACTCTAAGAGAAGATTGTGCAGATGCCTCGGAATCGATAGATCTCGAGATAAATAATGTCCGTGCCAGACTATGGGTTGGTGGTGATATATGGTGGGATAAGACCAATGGTAGATACGTAGTGCCTAAGCCACCTGTAGGCTCAGGTATAGATGAGGTCTCTTCTATCTTTGCCGGTGGTGTATGGTTAGGAGGTTTTGACCCTAATGGTAATCTTAAGCTAGCCGCTTCTACCTATCCAAATGGAGACGCTGATTATTTCCCTGGTCCACTAGATAGTAATACGGGACTTACCGATGCAACTACTTGTTTGAGATGGGATAAGTTCTTTACTGTAGAAGGTGATGATATCAGACAAGCAGTAAGAGACTTTGATGCTGATCCAGCTAATTATGATATAGAAATGGTACCAGATGATGTAAGATTCTGGCCAGGTCAAGGAAATGTTTTCTTTATACAAGAGCACGGTTTCCAGTTGCCAGAGCAGGAAGGAGGACTCGGTGCCTTCTGGGATGAAAATACAGATGGTGTCTATAATGCTGCAGATGGAGATTTTCCAATTATTGAAATAAGAGGTTGTCTGCCAGCAACAAGAAAAGAGGCCGTAGAATTGGTTCCTGATGAAATGATCTTCTGGATCTATAATGATGCAGGAAATACGCATAGAACTTCACTAGCTTCTCCTATAAACATGGAAGTGCAAGTGCAGGCTTTTGCCTATTCTACTAACGATGAGATAAATGACATGACTTTCATGCGTTATAAACTTATCAATAGAGCCAAAGAAGACATCAGAAGAACTTATTTCGCTATGTGGGTAGATCCTGATCTCGGTTGTGCCTTCGATGATTATATAGGTTGTGATGTAGGCAGAAGTTTGGCATATACGTATAATGTAGATGCCTTAGATGGACAAGGTGATGGTGTGGAATGTGGAGGTACTCCTACTTATGAAGACGAGATTCCTATCATAGGTACAGATTATTTTAGAGGACCTATTGCACCAAAGGTAATTTGTGATGGACCCGAGGTGGGTTGTGATGAACACGTTATTAAAGGCTCTGATGAGTTTAACCCATTTACTAATAATATAGGAGATACAATCTATATCAGAGACCCAATCCTAAGTCAAGGTGAAGCTGGAGACTTCGGCTTCGAGTTAGGTATGTCATCATTTATATATTCTAATAACTGCGGTTTCTCACAATCAGCACCTCAGACCTGTGATCCGAATATCGGACATGAATTCTATAGTTACTTAGAAGGCAAGTGGTTAGATGGTACAGAAGATCCTGATGATAATCCACCTCTTACAGTAGGTGGAGAAGGATTTGATCCTTCTAGTAATGATGTTACTAGATTTGCTTTCCCAGATGCACCTAGTGTGACGGGTGGTTGGTCTATGTGTGAAGAAGAGTTAGAAGCGGGTGATAGAAGAACAATACAAGCATCTGGACCTTTCTTACTGACTCCTAATGTTGTAAACGAGCTCATCGTAGGTGCTGTATGGGTGCCAAATCTTGATTATCCATGTCCAGATATTGCTAAGCTGACTACAGCTGATGACATTGCCCAGAACTTATTCGATAATTGCTTCGATATTATAGATGGACCTGATGCACCGACTATAAGTGTTGTAGAGTTAGACAAAGAAATCATCTTAGTCTTACACAATGATACAATAGAGTCTAACAATGCAAAATTCCAGTACCAAGAATTAGACATAAGATCTAGCGAGGAAATTCCTGAAGAAGATAGAATCTACAGATTTGAAGGTTATAAAGTATACCAGATTTCTGGACCTACTGTTTCTCCTCAAGAACTAGGTGATGTAGATAAATCCAGAATGATTGCACAAATAGATGTGAAGAATGGCGTTACAGACATTTACAACTGGACCCCATCTTCTGATCCAAATGCAGATCGAACAGGGAATACTGATTTCCTTTGGACACCTACACTAGAAGCTGAAGGCCAAGATCAAGGTATCAGAAATACTCTAAGGATTACAAGTGATGCTTTTGCAGCCGGTGATCCAAGATTGGTCAATCATACCGAATATTACTTTACCGCTGTAGCTTATGGCTGGAATGAGTATGCCCCATTCGACCCTAATAATTCACTACTGACACAACAAAATCCATATATAGAAGGAAGAGGAAATGTCATGAATTACTCTGCTATACCGAGACCTATAGTTTATGAGACCCTAAACTCTATGTATGGTGATGGTGTACAGATTACAAGAATAAGTGGAACAGGTACTGGAGGTCGTATTCTAGATATGGAAGATGGTATGCACGATATTATTCTAGATGGAAGCTTTGATGGTAGAATAGAATATAAGGAAGGCTTTGGTCCTCTGGATGTACAAATCTACAATCCACTAGAAGTCAGAGATGCACGATTTAGACTAGAGATAGTGGGAGACCACAGAAATTGCGAGATTTCAGATGGAGCCATATGGAGGCTGACTGACCTGGATAGTGATTTCGTTGCAATATCTGAAACAACCTTGGATGAACTGAACGAAGAGCTGATTCCAGAATATGGTATAGCCTTAAATGTAAATCAACAGGAAAATGCGGGTTCTGCTTCTGTAGTAGGCAATGGTGCTTTATCAGCAACTGTAGAATACGAAAGTGATGACGCTACTAGATGGTACGCTGCCCTACAAAATGGCTTGCCTTCTCAGGGCCCAGACGAGCTCAATAATGTTGCAAGAAGATTGTTTGAATTTATATTGACGGATGGTGAAGATCCGACTGCTTCATCTACGGACCCTAATTCAGACTTCGAGGATCTAGGTGATGGACTATGGTATCCATTTATGCTGACTAGTTCGATAACTAAGCAGCTTGGGCCTTTAGATTTACCTTATTTGACACCAGGATGGAATCCGAGCCCAACCAATTCCATGGAGACTGTTAGGCCAAGAAATCCTAATATCATCAAGGACCTTAACAATGTAGATATTGTTATGACTCCTGATAAGGACAAGTGGTCTAGATGTATAGTTTTGGAAACAGCCAATAGATTTATGCCAGGATTTCAGGCTGAAATGCTTACTCTGAAGGAAGAGCCTTCTATAGGTAAAGACGGGCAGCCTGACGGTACAGGTACGGGTATGAGTTGGTTCCCAGGCTATGCTATAGATGTAGAAACAGGAAAAAGACTGAATATATTCTTTGGAGAGAACAGTGCATTTAATCAAGAATACTCTGATGCAAGAACAGAACCAGGTGATGGCTTATCATTTACTAGAGGCTCTGACATGCTATATAATCCTTCTGATGAGTTCTTTAGTGATCCTACTGCTCAGAATTTTGAAGACATAATCCAGAATCTTTATCTAGGTGGTCAGCACTTTATATATGTGACCAGAGAAGAGTATGATGAAGGTGAAGCTTTTGTTACAGAATATAGGGATGCTTTTATCCCAGCACTAGTACAGGCGAGATTATTGAAATCTATTACTTGGTCTTCTATGAGTTTCATGGCTGCGGGTACAGAGAGTCTCTCTTATGATGACGGTATCGTACCTTCTGAAGTAATATTCAAACTGAGAGTGGAAAAACCTTACAATAGAGAAGTCATATTTAATCAAGATGATCCTGATAGAGCTTGTGATGCACCAGATGGTGACCTTGGCAACTTGCCGGTATATGAATTTGAAATTGGTGGTAAGATGGCAGCGGACTTGTTACAAGAAGAACACGAAGGTGCACTAGCAAATGTAAATGTGGTCCCTAACCCTTACTTTGCCTACTCACCATATGAGAGAGATCAGTTTGATAGAACAGTGAAGATTACTAATCTGCCTGATAGAGCGATAGTCACTATCTATTCACTAGATGGTAAATTTATAACTCAATTCAATAGATCAGAATCAGAGGGTCGAAGAAGTGGCGCAAATCCAAGTGTCCCTAACATTCAGACTAGTCCAGCATTAAATTGGAATTTGGAAAACTCAGCGGGTATTCCAGTTGCGAGTGGCGTCTATCTGATTCATATCTCGGCTCCAGAATTAGGAGAAGAGAGAACTATTAAGTGGTTTGGAGTCAACAGGAAATTTGACCCATCAGGACTATAAAAAAAAACTTACAAAATCGACCTATGAATACTCTATATAAATTACTTACAAGTTTACTTCTGCTAGTGCTTTCAGCAGGAATAGCTCTCGCAGGAAATCCTGACAGACAGGGTGAGGCAGGCGCTGCAGAACTATTGCTCAATCCATGGGCAAGAAGTGCAGGCTTACATACGATGAATACCTCAAGTATCTCAGGTGTAGAATCTATGCGACTCAATATTGCTGGTTTGTCCAGAATGGTTGGGAAAGAAATTGTTATTGCTAATACTAGGCTATATGAAGGATCTGATGTAGCATTAAATGCTGTTGGATTTGGAAACAAAGTAGGCTCTAATGGAGCTTTTGGAATTAGCCTTACTGCTGTAGACTTTGGAGAAATTCCAATAACGACAGCCAGTAACCCAGAAGGTACAGGTGGTACCTTTTCGCCATCATTTTTTAATATTGGCTTGGGTTATTCCTACATGTACGACAACAAAATCTCAGTAGGACTATTGGTAAGAGCAGTTTCGGAATCTATTTCCAATTTAACTGCTTTTGGTATGGCTATAGATGCCGGTGTACAATATG
>CAZKXO010000084.1:0-12331 GCA_964556525.1 uncultured Saprospiraceae bacterium | reverse complement strand
GTTCTGTAAATAGATCTGACTTAGAAAGTCCCATATCGCAATATATTAATTTGTATCACAAATCTGAAGCTAGATGAGGTATCAAACTCACCGAAAAAACCAGAAGGCAAATAGATAGTAGATAATAATATGTGTTATTATACTAGCATTTTCAGAGCAAAAGTGCTTTTATATCGTAGGTTTGTAGGGATATAGAGTATTGTTGGATTTTAGATCCAAAACCTGATTACGACCTTTCCTACTTACTTTTCCTTTTTTTAAGACATTAAATAAGAAAACATGTTCAAGAACTTTTCAACACTATCCTGTGCTGTGTTTACGGTATTACTAATATCAGTATTCACTTTCCAAGGATGCAACAGCCAAAGCTCCAGTTCTGGAGAATGGCAAATAGAATATATGCCAGCTGCTTATGGTAGATATGCAGCAGTCCACGTTTTTTCAACTAAGACTGGGGAGTATTCTCAGATGTATGCGAATGAAGGTATGTGGAAGAAGAACCCAAATTTCCCTAGTGTCAATACTAACATTACAAAGGGCAATCTTAGAATGCAGTACTTACCTGAATCGGGTGCTACTTTACCGGGTATGATCGTTTATTCAGCTTCTACTGGCGAATGGGTACAATACTACCTAGAAGATAAATCTTGGAAGAAGAATCCAAACTTTCCTCAACCGAAAATTACAATTCCTAAGGGCAATTTGGATATACATTTTGTGCACGGGTCGCCTGAAGTATTACCTACATTGACTGTAAGTTCAGGTAATACAAAGGAATTTCAGATGTTTTATCTAGACGGTGGACAGTGGAAGGTAAATACTGCTTTCCCGACCGGGACAAAACTCTAAAGAAATATAACTTATAGTTAGATGAAAGCTGGGCCCTGTTTTATACAAGGCTCAGCTTTTTTAGTTTTAGAATATAGAGGATTCTTAAGTATGTCTGACGTATCTTTAATTACTATATGAAAACAAGCAGACCTATAACTGATTGGTTACCTATAACGAAGAAAGAACTTGAATATCGGGAGTGGTCTGAATTGGATGTGATTCTTATATCCGGAGATGCCTATGTAGATCATCCAGCCTTCGGTACGGCAGTCATTGCCCGTATTCTGGAGGATATGGGTCTAAAAGTCGCAATAGTCCCACAACCCAACTGGCAGGACGATCTAAGAGATTTCAAAAAATTCGGAAGACCTAGATTATTCTTTGGAGTTACCTCGGGTTGCATGGACACTATGGTCAACCATTATACTGCAAGCAAACGCAAGCGATCCACAGATGCTTATACGCCAGGTGGTAAAGCTGGTTTCAGACCTGATTATAGTACTACGGTCTACACCAAAATACTAAAAAACTTATTTCCTGATGTACCTGTTTTATTAGGAGGTATAGAAGCCTCACTGCGTCGTGTAACTCACTATGATTATTGGGCAGACAAACTTTTTCCAAATATACTTACACATAGCAAAGCTGATATGCTGGTGTATGGCATGGGAGAGATGCCTTTAAGGGAACTGGTCAGACTACTCGATAAGGGGGTTCCCTTTTCATCTATAAAGACTATACCACAGACTGCTGTGCTGCATCCTAGACATGAGGCCTTGCCAAAGAATAAAAGTTGGGAAGACTTGGTGCTCAATTCTCACGAGAAATGTCTCAGAGATAAGATGGCTTTCGCAGCCAACTTCAAACATGTAGAGCAAGAATCCAATAAGGTTCAAGCCATGAGGCTGGTGCAAGGAGTAGGGGACCACAACTTGGTTATAAATCCACCTTACCCACCAATGACCGAAGAGCAAATAGACAGCTCTTTTGATTTGCCTTACACCAGATTGCCGCATCCTAAATACGAAAAACGTGGAAGCATCCCTGCATATGAAATGATACGATTTTCGATTAATATGCACAGAGGCTGTTTTGGTGGTTGTAGCTTCTGCACCATCTCTGCACATCAAGGAAAGTTTGTCGCCAGTCGATCTGAAGAATCTATAATGAAAGAAGTGGAGGCAGTGACGGCTATGCCAGACTACAAAGGATACATCTCTGATTTGGGTGGACCTTCAGCTAACATGTATAGGATGAAAGGGAAGGTGCAGTCCATATGCGATCGCTGTGTTGCACCTTCATGCATTCATCCTGTTGTTTGTAGCAATCTTGATACCAGTCACAAACCTCTTACGAAGATATATAGGAAAGTAGATGCCCATCCAAAAGTCAAGAAAGCATTCGTCAGTAGTGGTATAAGATATGATCTGGTAGTAGATGATTACAACAAGAAAAATGATGGCAGTCTAGATGAATATATGGATCAGCTTGTCAGCAGACATGTATGTGGTAGACTGAAGGTAGCACCTGAACATACTTCTGATGAAACGCTTAAGATGATGCGTAAGCCAGCCTTCAAGCACTTTCATCAGTTTAAAAAGAAGTACGATCACTACAACAAAAAGCATGGACTCAATCAGCCTTTGATTCCATATTTTATCTCTAGCCACCCGGGAAGCACGGACGAAGAGATGGCCAATCTGGCTTCAGAAACCAAAGATTTAGGTTTTAAACTCGAGCAGGTACAGGACTTTACACCGACACCAATGACAGTCGCTACAGTTATCTATTATACAGGTGTCCATCCTTATACTATGAGACCTGTCTACACGGCAAAATCGCCTAAGCAAAAGAAGAATCAGCATCTCTTCTTTTTCTGGTATAAGAGAGAAAATTATCAGAAAATTCGTGACAAACTAGATGCTATGGGCCGCCCTGACCTTATAGAAAACCTCATTTCCGAAAAAAAGAAGCAACAAAAGAGAGAAATTATTAAGGCTAAATCGAAGAAAAAGAGACGAAAAAGCTAGGTTTTAGACCTTTTTATATTAAGAAAATGTGAAATATCGCTATCGAAACTAAGCCCCATGCAACCATCTCTTTCATATAAGCGTTTATATTATTGAAATCGTATATGTAATTCAATGTAAACGAATCAGTTATGAAACTTAATAGCTACGAAAATAACCAAGATGGTCTTCATGTAATCGTTCGATTGCATAGTCTTCATAAAGATTTTCATCAATATTTAGACAAGGTTGCTGCGAGTAGCAATAATCTGCATACTATAGATTTTCTTATAGATATCCGAAGGTTCAATATAGAATGTATCTCCAGTTACATGGGCCTACTTTCTAATAATCATATTTTCCAACCTAGAAAAAACAACCGAGTTTTCAGTGCGATGACATTGATAAATGAAGATGATATGACCTTATGGAGTATACATAGTCAATTATCCCGACTGATTCCTTTATACCAAAATGCACTTAAGCATAGAAGTATGAATAAGGTATATCGCCTTATGGTTTCAAATAACTTTGACAAATTAATCTCTGCAAAAGAGCAACTGCTTCATCCTATAGAAAGCACCGAGGTAGCTTAATACTCTTTAGGTGCCTAACAATCAGGAGGTAGAAATTCTATTTCCTTACAACAATCAGGGTTGTCATTTATACAGACCTTGATGAAGTCATAATCTCTACCACTTAGTTCGAAGTCTTCGATTGTAAGTGGCAAATCATCCAATTCGTAGAATCCGATGAAATTGTCGTTTCTGGTAAAGACATCAAAGAATTCGTTATCGGCATTTTCATGTTCAAAGTCTAGAAGTAGATTGTAAGTATTTGCTGAGGTACAGTCTCCGACTTCTACTTCTACGACTGGGATAACACATTCACTTTGCTCATTACAATTTGGCGGTCGAAATTCTATTTCTTGACAACAATCTGGATTGTCATTTATACAGACTTTAAGAAAGTCATAATCTCTACCACTTAGTTCGAAATTTTCTAAAGCCAAAGGCAAAGCAGCCAACTCAAAGAAACCGATAAGATTATCGTTTCTGGTGAATAAATCGAAAAAGTCGTTATTGGCATTCTGATGCTCAAAGTCAAGTTCTAAATTGTAGGTGGTTTCTGAAGTGCACTCTCTTGCTTCTACCACTAAATCAAAAAGCTTACAGCCCATATTACATTCAGGACCCATAAATTCTATTTCCTGACAGCAATCAGGATTGTCATTTATACAAACTTTAAGGAAGTCATATTCTGCGCCACTTTTTGGGAAATTGCTAATCATGGTTGGTAGATCTTTCAGTTCGTAAAAGCCCAAGAGTTGGTCATTTCTAACAAATAGATCGAAGAACTCATTGCCAGCATTCTGATGCTGAAAACTCACTAGGAGTTTATACTCTTCATCGTTTAAGCATTCTCCTAGATCTACAGTTAAGTCTGTGATGGAGCATTCACCATGTGGTTCACAATTCGGCGTCTTAAACTCGTACTCTTTACAGCATTCCTCTTCATCGTCCAGACAGATTTTTATAAACTCATATTCGAGTCCACTAACTTTAAAGTTGTCAAGAGTCAGAGGAAGATCTTCCAGCCTGTAGAAACCAATCAACTCATCATTGCGAGTATAAAGACCGTACAAGTCATTTGGTGCATCTATGTATTCAAAGTCAATAATCAGCTCAAAGCTGTCTTCACAAGTGCAGTCTCCTACTTCTACTGTGATGTCTCTGACTTCGCAATCGTCATCACCTCCACAGCCGACAAGACCTATCAATAAAGTAAGTTGGAAAAGGTAAAGCAAGTTTTTCATTCGAAGTAGTTATTAATTTTATTAATACCAATAAACCTTAGAACGTTGCTTTAGAGGAGTATATTTTATTCAGTTTTTTCTAGAGCCTTAGAATCAAGCCCATCATCTATGGAGCCAATCTCGCTAGCGACCAAGTACCATCATCAGACAGTCTAAATTTATATCTGTCATGATATCTGTTTTTTCTTCCTTGCCAGAATTCTATTGTAGAAGGTTTGAGAAGGAATCCACCCCAGTAGTGAGGAAGAGGAATAGGATCTACTTCACTGAATCTGGATTCTACCTCTGCTCTTTTTTCAGACAGGTAGTGTTCTTTTATCTCTTGACTCTGAGGGGATGCCCATGCACTGATCTGACTACCGCGGGGTCTAGAATGAAAATAGCCTCTGGAGGTATCTAGTTTTGTCTTTACTACTTCGCCTTCTATTCTTATTTGTCGTTCCATTTCTTTCCACCAGAAGACAACAGCTGCTTGTGGGTTCTGTACCAAATCTTGTCCTTTGCTACTTGCATAGTTGGTGTAGAAAACAAAGCCTTTGGGACCAAAGCCTTTTAGAAGGACGATACGGGCTGATGGCTTGCCTTCTCGATTGGACGTGGCAAGCGTCATTGCATTAGGCTCTTCTATGCCCACCTTTTCCGCTTCCTGATACCATCTTTCAAACTGGATGATAGGGTCTGAAGAGAGCTCATCTCGTGTCAGACTGTCTTTCTCATAGCTCTTTCTACTGTCTTCCAATTTTCCCATGCGCTTTAGTAAGTGTGAAGTTCTCTGTTTTCTGCCGCAATATTACCACTAGGTTCTTTCTTAAACCAATTATACAGACTCGATTTTCCATTGTATGCCAACCAATACATGACTGGAACTACAATCAATGTAAGGAAGGTCGCAAAGAGAATACCGTATATAATGGTCCATGCCATAGGCCCCCACATCACGGTATTGTCTCCACCAAGGAAAAACTGCTCTCCCATCTCCTTAAAAATATTTATTGAGTCAGCTTCTTTAACAAAACCAAAGAAGTTAAAATTGAATCCTATTGCAAGAGGTATGAGTCCAAGTACTGTCGTGATGGCAGTAAGTAATACAGGTCTTAATCTTGTGGCACCACCTTGGATAATGCATTCTTTCACCATGTTTCTATCCATCTCATTCATCGAGTCAAGAGATAGACTTTCTCGCTTTCGTTTAATAACAAGATTGATATAATCGATTAATACTATGGCGTTGTTTACGACGATCCCTGCTAAGGCTATTATACCGACACCAGTAAAGATTATATTTACGGTCATGCCACTGATAGCATAGCCAAGGAAAACACCGATGGTACTAAAGAGTACAGACAAGATGATAATGAATGGCGAGATGATAGAGTTAAACTGTGTGACTATAATAATAAAGATGATGAAAAGCGCAACAAGAAAGGCCAAACTCAAAAAAGCTGAGTCTTCTGCCTGTTGCTGCTGTTCTCCAGTAAATTCATAAGTAACACCAGAAGGTAAATCATAAGTAGACATATACTCTTCTAAATCTGCATTTATCTCATTGGCATTATAACCATCCAAGACATTAGAAGCAATTGTGATAACTCTTTGTAATTCTGATCTCTTTATAGCATTGTAAGTGTTTGAATATCTAAATTTCGCGACTGAGGAAATAGGAACTTGTTTTATCTGACCATTGGATTGATCACGGAAAGTAACCCTTTGATTGATTAATCCATTGATGTCATTTCTTGATTCATCGTTTAGTTGGACAACGATAGGGTATTCATCTTCACCTACTTTAAACTTAGAAACTTCCTTTCCAAAAACTGAGGTTCTTAAAGTAGAAGCAACTTGACCTGTACTTATACCATAACGTCTGGCAGCATCCCGATCTATCTGAACAAGTAGCTCAGGTTTTTCTAACTCTACGTCCGATTTCAGTTCCTCGATTCCAGCAATATTGGTATTGTTGAGGTCTCGGATGAGATCTGTAGAAAGAACAATTAGAGAATCTATATTGTCGCCTTTTATTTCTAGATTGACGGCTTTTCCGGCAGGAGGTCCTGAGGCATTCTGATCTACAGAAACAACAACGCCTGGGTAGCCTTTTATCTCTTCTCGGATTTCATTAAGTATATCTCTGGTAGATATCCCATTTCTGTATTTGAATTCCAAGAAGGTAACAGTAATACGTGCTTTGTAAGGTGTCACCCCAGGTACAGGAGGCTGATTAGGATCTGAAGTGTTTTCACCTACAAGTGTCAAAACTGATTCTACAATTTCTTCGTAAGGCTCTATAACTTTCTTTATTTTTTCTTCCAACTCGAAGGTGGCTTTGTTTGTAGATTCTATATCACTCCCAAATGGCAGCTCCACAAAAATATTGACATACAAAGGATCAGCTTCTGGAAAAAATTCAACTTTTGGTTTACTGATAACTAAAAGGGCAATCGCCCCAAACATGAGTAAGAAAGTACCAAAGAAGGTAAGTGCTGCATTTTTACCTCTAAGTACAAATCTTATAAACCCATTATATCCTCTTTCAAGAACTGGTAGTACGGAATTCTGGAAACCAAACGATGCAGGGCGTAATAAAAAGTGATTAATAAATAATAAGAAGGCGACTATTAGTGTCAGATTACGCATCCATCTCACTTCTCCCAAATGTGCTAGCAGAGCAAATAATAGAAGTACGATAAATGTTATAATAATATTCCTAGTTTTCTTCCTCTTCTGTCTGACGTTATCTGACTTTATATCTACCTGCATGAACTTACTCGTCAGAACTGGATTGATTACCAGGGCAACGAATAGGGAAGAAGACAAGACAATGATTAAAGTCTTAGGAAGGTATTCCATAAATACTCCCATCAATCCTGGCCAGAACATCAAAGGTAGGAAGGCTGCTAACGTTGTAGCAGTAGATGCTATGATAGGCCAAGCAACTTCACCTGTTCCGTATTTTGCAGCACTAGTCCCATCGTAGCCATTTTGTTTGTACCTGTAGATATTTTCTACTACAACAATTCCATTATCCACTAAGAGTCCTAAGGCCAGTATTAGTCCAAATAATACAACGATATTCATCGTTACTCCAGAAAGGTAAAGAATCATAATTCCTGTCAGCATCGATAAAGGAATTGCTATACCTACAAACAACGCATTTCTAAGACCCAAGAAAAATAGTAAAACCAGTATGACGAGAATAACACCAGAGATGATACTGTTTTCGAGATTGCTTACTTCATTTTTGGTATATATCGACAAGTCATTAAATAGTGTTAATGAGATGCCAGATGGAAGGTTCTTCTCTTCTTCAGCGATAACGGCTTTAATCTTTTCTGCAGTAGAAAGTAGATTTTCACCAGATCTTTTGATGATTTCCAAAGCAATAACGGGCTCACCATCAGAACGGGAATATGAGGTTCTTTCTTCAAAACCGTAAATGACCTCCCCAATGTCTTTTAAATAAACAGGTCTCTGTTGCTCTGCAGTAATTATTAAGTTTCGGATTTCATTGATATCCTCAAATTTTCCAACTACTCTGATTGCTCTTCTACTTCCATTGGTAACCAATTCGCCACCAGACATAGTTACGTTTTCTCTAGCGATTGCAGTCTCTACATCTGTATAGTTGACCTTCTGTGCCTGCATTTTCAGTAGGTCCATCTTTATCTTTACTTCTCTTTCTTGGTCACCACTCATTCGGGCTTCAGAGACTTCTGAAATATCTTCTATCTTATCTTGGATATATTCTGCATTGCTTCTTAGAATGTCCATATTGTAGTCACCTGAGATATTGACTGACATTATAGGAATCTGCGAGAAGTCTAAATCTTCGACAGTCGGTTCATCATCCAAGTCGTTGGGTAGGTCCGCCTTGTCCACTGCCTCTTTTACTTTTAGTAAAGCTACTTCTGAAGACATGTCAGACTGAAACTCTGCTGTTATAATAGAGAAGTCTTGTATAGAATTAGAAATCAGATTATTCAGACCTACTATAGAGTTCACTTCTTTTTCTATAGGCCTAGTTATTAGATTTTCTATCTCTTCTGCAGAATTACCAAAGTACGGAGATTGGATTGTTATAGTGGGCAAAGCTGCATCAGGATATTGCTCTTTTGGCATATCAATATAACTCTGCACACCAAATAGCAAAATCATGCAAGTCAGAAGAAAAACACTGGTAGCGTTATCTATTGCTATAGAACTAAGACTAAATTCTTTTAGATTTTTTGGAAGTTTATTCGCCATCGGTAGTTGCTGCTGTAGTTGGAATAATTAAATCATTGTCTGACAAACTCATACCTCCTTCTGTAATAAGTTTATCATTTACATCGAGTCCAATAATGACAATTACTTCTGAGCCATTACTTTCTCCTATTTCTATCAGCCTTTTCTCAGCTCGTAGTTCCTTGCCTTCTTGCTTGGTTACAAAAACAAATTTGTTACCTCGGACATCTTCCTGTATAGCGTCGATAGGTATAATGATAGCATCTTTTTGTGTCATATCATTGAACTTAACTTGAGCCATCAAATTTGGCTTTAGTTGACCATTTAAACTACTGGTACCTATTTCTATTTTGAATGTTCTATTAGCTGGGTCTATTGTTCTACCAAGCATAGAGATAGTATTCATTGTAGTCTTCTCCAATGCTGGGAAAAACACTTCTACTTTATCACCGCGATTGACAGATCCTAATAATGACTCTTGTAAATCCGCTACAATTTTCAGTTTGGAAGTATTAAGGATCTGGACTATTGGTAATCCTGGAGCAGCCGTCTCTCCCTGACTAAGGAAGGTCTTATCTACTATGCCGCTAATAGGTGCATAGACATTCTTTTTAGCTATCTGACTTTCTAAAGTGGACAAAGATTTCTCAAGCCGTTCTTTATTGTTTTTAGCTTCTAAAAACTGAAGTTCAGAACCTATATTTTGTTTCCAAAGTCTGTCTTGTCTTTCGAAGACAGTAGTAGCCAGACTCAGCGCAGTATTGATTTCTGCAATTTGAGTTTCTAAAGTGCTCATGTCCGTAACTGCAATAAGGCTCCCTTTCCTAACTCTGTCGCCTTCTTTTACAGTAAGACTCATAATCCTTCCACCAATATCCGAGCTGGCATTTACTATGTCATCAGCCATGACTTGCCCTTGCACATCGACAAATCTTTCAAACTCCTTAGGTTGTAAAAGGACAGTCTTTACTTGTTGTGCAGCTTTCTCCTTTGGAGGGTCCATCTTAAGAATCTCTTTAGTGAGATTATCTATCTCTTGTTGCAGTTGCTTTAGCTCTGTCTTTTTCTGAGAAACATATTTTTTCATACCTTCTAGGTCTTCAGGAACGCCTTCGGATTTTTTACAGGCAATAAAGCTGCAAGTAATAAAAGCAAAAATGAGATGTTTTTTGTTTAATGATTTCATGGTCTTATAGTTCGCCTAGCGCAATATCTAGGTCTGTTTTTGTGATTAGTAGATCGTAAAGTGAATTAATGTAAGCTGACTGAGCCTGATGTAAGTCAGATTCTGCTTGTGTAACTTCCAGGCTAGAGCCTACACCTTCTCCGAATTTTATCAAAGTAGTATCATATATATCCTGAGTGACTTCCATAATCCTTTTGTTATTGGCCAGTGATGTTTTGGCATTTGCATGTTGTAGTCTGGCAGTCTCGACTTGCATTGCTATGGATCGCTGATATTCTTCTTTTTGTATTTGTGTCTTTCTCTGCTCTATTTCTGCTTGTTGTATCATGCCTTGCTTCCTTTTGCCATCGGTGATAGGAACATTGATAGCAAGACCAGCATATACCGTAGGAATCCATCCAGCTTCGTTTTCACCGAAGAGATTGTTTCTCTGTAGAGCTTCACTGACACCAGCTCTGGCTACAACGTTGGGTAAGTAGCCTTTCTTGAGTCTTTCGATATTGAGCTCATTTAGTTCTTGTCCCATTTCTATTTGTCTGAATTGCGCTTTCTTGGAAAAATCTATTTCTATGTCAGAGAGATCAGATTCAGCATTGAAGATATTGACCAATGTTTCTAAGTCTTCTGTCAACTCTATTGGATTACTGAGAGGGTAGGCCATCTGGAATTTGAGCAAGTTTTTACTAATATTTATTAGCTGATCTACTTTTGTTATTTCCGCTTGTAGGGTTTCTTTGGATAGATTTATTCTGGTTACTTCTAATCGCTCAATAAAACCGTTTTCATAATAAGCCTCCGCTTCTTTAAGAGACTTTTCGATTGTACTAAGATTTGTCTCCAAAGTATTTTTGTTTTCTTCCGCAATGAGAATATTCATGTAAGCTTTAGTGACGGCTGTTTTTACTTCTTCTTCTATAACATCCTTGCGCTTGGTAGTAAGGTCTTTGTAAAGCTTAGCCGCTTTCACCCCAGTCAAGTAAGACCCATCAAATAGCAACATGGAAGCAGTTACTTGAGCAGTCAAGTTGTGTTTTGTAAAAAAAGAAAACTCTTGAAAAGTCGGAGGACCAGAAGGACTTACCACTTCTCCTGGGAACTCATTTTCTAATATTCCGTAGACGGCTGGTGAAATAAAGTCTTCTACTGGCACCGCTGGGGTAAAAAAATAATAATTATAGTCTATACCTCCGTTGACCTGAGGTAAGCCAGTTGCTTTAAATTCTGTTATCCTCGCTTCTGCATCAGCCTGTTCTAACTGACTGAGTTGCATTTCACAACTATGCTTTATCGCATAGTCTACTGCTTCTTGAAGATTGAAGCTTGATTGTGCTGTAAGTGCAACTGAGAATACAGCAAATATCGAAATTAGTATCCTGCTCATATTGTCGCCTGGTTTAGATGTTTTTCCAATTCTTTTCTTCCTTTATTAGTGATTATACCATTGAGATGGTACTTAATGATTGTATTGTAAATGTCGACCTGAGAAATATTTTGACCTTGAAATAT
The DNA here is from genome assembly GCA_964556525.1 of uncultured Saprospiraceae bacterium. Taxonomy (GTDB): domain Bacteria; phylum Bacteroidota; class Bacteroidia; order Chitinophagales; family Saprospiraceae; genus RFSX01. The sequence continues at coordinate 762 of CAZKXO010000084.1, read as the reverse complement.
ATCATTATCTATGACAAGTCTTGTAAGTGAGACATAGAGCTTAGGCAATATATCGATACGCAAGTCTGGTCGGTAATAACCTTCTTTTATTCCTCTTTTTAAATTACTTGTTATAGATTGTTCTATAAATAAGAAATGATCTTGCTCAACAATAGTCCATGTCTTAGGATGATACTTTTTGAGATCATAGGTTAGATTTGGTTTAATCTTCTTTAATGCTTTAATAGCATGTCTGGCTATAGAAATTATCTCGTCCAGAGCATTGTCAGAATCATTTGATAATTTTTGGTAGGTCTTTTCTTCTTCTTGAATATATGCACCTACAGCTGCATGAACCAAGTCTTGTTTATTGCTAACTATGTTATAAATGGTTTTTTTTGAGATGCCAAGTAACTTGGCAATATCATCCATGCTTACGCTTTTTACACCGTATTTCAGATACAGTTCTTTTGCTGAGTTAAGCAATGAAATTCTATCTGTTTCTCTCATAGTGGCAAAAGTAGTAAAATAGAACTATGGAAACTATAGGATTACCTAGAGTTTCCAAGCAGGCAATCTACTTGCTATTTTATCATACAAGAATCATGGATTTCAATGCCAATCGGAACCCATTTCCTATGAACTGTAGTAAATTAAGTGCGAGCTGTAGCTAATCTAGCTTAAAGGTAGACTAACGAATCAGTGTTATAGTGCCGGTAATTGTTCTAGGTCCCTCCCTGTCGGTGAGTGAAATCCTGTATACATAGACTCCAGTATTACAAG
>CAZKXO010000083.1:9762-12478 GCA_964556525.1 uncultured Saprospiraceae bacterium | reverse complement strand
AAATGCAAAAAGATGGCTGCTGGGCATTCATCATATGATAAAGGAAAATATCTCCAGAATTATCTCAACGAGTTTTGTTACAAACTCAATAGAAGATACTTTGGAAATAGATTATTTAACAGAGTCTCAATCGCGCTGGCTAAATCTTACTGGCACGATTAAGGATAAGCAGTTTAGCTTTTAAGCTAAAGATTATGTTTGTCAATAGAAGTCATATTAAGCAAAAACTGCCCCTCCGAGGAGAGGCAGTTGATGAGCTGATTATGGTTTATGTCAGTTTAGTCTATGACTATAAATTTAAAGCTGCGGCCAGTTTGTGTAAGTAGGATATAGATACCGACGTCAAGTGCTCTAGCATCTATTTTGTCCCGGCTTTGATTTGCTAGAATTTGCTGACCCTGAGTATTATACACTTCGTAATTTTCGTCCATAAGTCCGGTTATATTAAAGACCTTATTGGATGGATTTGGATACATATAAAGTTGATCAGCAGCTAATAATACTTTGGATGTACAAGAACTGCTATTGCCACAGCTATCGTAGCCTTTGAATGTCAGGTCGAACTCTTTTCTACTTGCCAAAGCGACTCTGATTTCTTTTTCCGTCATATCAAGAACCATTTTTTTGATTTCGCAATCTAGATGATTATACGAAACGGTAGTCTTGAGCTCTGCGGAAAGATTTGTCGTTTCTAAAGTAATATCGCTTATGGTTTTCTCACAACGCAGTTCCAATGCTGTGTTTCCATCAGTCATTCCTTCTATAGGACTTACATCTACGAGTTCCCCATCATCATATACACATCCTATAGCATGGCATGGACCTAGATAATCATTCTGAAAGAAAGAGACATAGGTATATACTTGGGAGTATTCTATGCAGATTGATTGATTAGGATAGTGACAGACCCATACTTTCTGTTCGCCACTGGCAGCGTTACCACATAGCCATAAAGTTTCTAAGTCTGTGTATAGTGTTGGAGGATTAGCACAATCAGGGAGGCCATCATTGTCGTTGTCTATGCTGTCATCACCACCTTCACACTGGTCACAACCATTGGCATAGAGATCGCAATCATTGTCTGGACCTTGGAGAGTGACTGTGGACTCACAAGTGTCTGTGTTTCCTACTTCGTCAGTAACGGTTAAGGTAACTGTATAGTCTTGTAAGATACAAGAAAGAACGAGTGAGTCTAATGTCATAGTGACAGGTCCACAATTATCGTAAGATTCATTGTCTACTAAAAATGGATTAAGGTCTGCATTTCCATTTGAGTCAGAAACTACCGAAATATTCTGACAACTGGCTACTGGTGGAATAGTGTCTTGCTCTACAAATACCGTAACTTGATCTGATGCTGTACAACCATTTTCATCAGTGGAGGTCAGTGTATACGTTATAGTAGTATCTGGTGTGCTTAATACTATAGGACCTGTATTTGTATCTAGAAATAAGTTGGGAGACCACTCATACGAGTCACCACCAGAAGCATATAGAAGTGTCTGCCCTCCTGGACATAAGTACTGATCTAAGCCGGCATCTATAGGGTATACCTCTTGTCCAAAGACAAATACCGAACCCACATCAGAACAGCCATAGTTATTTGAAACAGTCACAGAGTAGAACTCAAAAGTAAAAGGAGGTATTACCACATCTATGGAAGCAGTTGTTTCTCCTGTGCTCCAGAGGTATTGTGTGCCACCTGAGGCAGTTATTGTCGTCGGAGTAATTCCACAAACTACAGCATAAGATGGTACTACAGCTTCTGGATATTCATGGACTATTACTTCTGTCTCATCTGTTGCTGTACATCCAAAGCTGTCTGTTACTGTAACCGTATAAGTAGTATTGACACTAGGAGCAGCAAAGACGTTAGCAGTCGTGCCACCATTACTCCACTGATAGGAATCACCACCAGATGCTCCTAACCATACAATATCACCTGTACATATATTCTGGTCAGCTCCAGCATCTGCTATAGGAGGCGCTAATACAGTGACTGTAGATTCAGCAGTGTCTGAGCAACCTACTGCATTGGTTACAGTTACTTGATAACTGCTTGTCGTCATCGGTGAAACTGTAATACTAGGAGAGATGCTTCCATTACTCCAAAAGTAAGTGTCTCCTCCAGAAGCAGTTATTGAAGTGGAACCACCTGGGCATATATCGACATCGTTAGAAATTACAATTGCTGGCAAATCCAAAACTATTACTTCTACTTCATCTATATCCGTACAGCCATTTACATCTGTTACTGTTACCGAATAGAGGCTGGTAGTGTCTGGATTGACAACAATTGTCTGGTTTGTTTCAGTTGTGCTCCATTCATAGTTCACACCTCCCAAGGCAGACAATGTGGCTGGATCCTCTCTACATATTTGTATATCACTGCCCGCATCGGCTGATGGAAGGTCATTGACAATAACGGTGACTTGGTCAGTAGCAGAACAACCGTTATTGTCTGTCACCGTCACCGTATAATTGGTCTCAGAACTTGGACTTACTAAGGCATAAAACGTTGTATCTCCTGTGCTCCAAAGAAATGACCCGCCACCGGTTGCAATTAGCTCAGTTTCATCACCTACACAAATGAATTGGTCTGAGCCAGCATCTGCAGGTGGCAAGTCAAGAATTGTAATGATTGTTTCGGCCTCATCAGCGCAGCCATCGGCACTGGTGACAGTAACCTGATATGCCGTTGTCGCACTAGGACTTA
>CAZKXO010000083.1:0-9662 GCA_964556525.1 uncultured Saprospiraceae bacterium | reverse complement strand
GTGTTGCAGCATCATTGAGACAGATGTCTTGGTCGGCACCTGCATCAGCAGTAGGTAAATCAAAGATATTGACAACTACTTCGTCTGTTGCTTCACAGCCATTGGCGTCAGTAACGGTAACTGTATATCTTGTTTCTGATTGTGGGGCCACAAGGATGGTTGCAGTTGTTGCACCATTACTCCATAGATAAGTTGTGCCTCCACTAGCGGTTAAGCTTGTTTCGTCATTCAGACAGATATCTTGATCAGGACCAGCGTCGGCAGCTGGGAGGTCTAAGATGGTGACAGTAGTTTCGTTGGTGTCGGTACAGCCATCGGCACTGGTGACAGTAACCTGATATGCCGTTGTCGCACTAGGACTTATAGAGATGTCTTGAGTTGTTGCTCCAGTACTCCATAGGTAGGAGACACCACCTGATGCGGTAATGATTGTTGTATTACCAAAGCACAGATCTTGGTCTGGGCTGACAACAGCAGTAGGCAGATCTAAGACGGTGACCTCTACGAGATCAGTATCAGTACATCCATTAGCATCTGTGACAGTAACTGTATAACTAGAGTTGGCTGTAGGGCTTACAGAAATAGAACTGCCGGTCATACCATTACTCCAGTCGTAGCTCACACCTCCAGCGGCTGATAGTGTTGCAGCATCATTGAGACAGATGTCTTGGTCGGCACCTGCATCAGCAGTAGGCAGGTCATTCACATTGACAATAACTTCATCCACATCTGTACAACCATTTATGTCTGTTACTGTAACTAAATAAGTGCTGGTGGTCACAGGTGAAACAAAAATGTTAGATGTAGCTGCACCAGTGCTCCATAGATAAGTTGCACCACCAATGGCAGTCAATTGTGCTTCCTCATTCAGGCAGATCGTCTGGTCTGTACCTGCATATGCACTATTATTGCTATTTACAATGACGAGTACTTCATCTACATCTGTACAACCATTTATATCCGTTACTGTAACGGAATAGTTGCTGGTTTGCAGAGGGGTTACATTAATTACAGGGCTTGTTTGTCCAGTGGACCAGAGGTACGAAATGCCACCAGTGGCTTGAAGAACAGCAGGGTAGTCAATGCAAATTTCTTGATCTTGACCTGCATCAGCTGCATTGTTTTCATGAACAGTAACTATCACCTCATCAGTATTATAACAACCATCAGCCTGGGTAACGGTAACTATGTAGTTAGATGTAGAAGAAGGGCTGACGGTAATGCTTGCTGTAGATTCTCCTGTGCTCCATAGATAAGATGCGCCACCCGAAGCAGTAAGAATAGCTGGATAATTTAAACAGATTTCTGTGTCTGCACCTGCATCTGCTGTCGAAAGCGCTGGCTCTGAAATTGTAAAATCAAACTCATATGAGCAGTCAGGGCCGTAAGTGTTCTGGATATACAATACATAATTGCCAGCAGCCAAATTATCAAACTGACTAGCTGAAGTCCAATTTGTATTATCTATTCTAAACTCATAAGGCGGATTACCATTATGTGTAATTATGCTGACTATACCAGAATGTTCTCCAAAGCATAAGGCATCTTGAATATCTACAGCAAAGGAAACATCATCACATGGTTCTTCAGGGTCAAGACCATTCAAACATTCTACTACATCATCTATGCCACCCATGTCACAGTCTAGGCCAATGAAGAGATCAGGGTTGGCACAAATAAAGTCACCATCTATAGCATTATTATCATCTAGCAAGGTAATTGTCTGCTCGCAACTAGCTTGGTCGCCGCATTCGCCAGTGACGGTGTAGAATATCTTATAAGTAGCCAGATCACAATTTATATTTTCCAAACTAGGAGAACTACTTATAACTGTAAATCCTAGATTGCAAGAAATTTCTACAACTGGATCCGAAGCGACGATTTCATCAAATTCCAATACTGAGATGTTTGCAGGGCAAGACATGCTAATGCTGTTGTTGCTTAAGGTAAAACTCTGATTACAGTTCAGCTGATTGCCACAATCATCACTAAGAGTATAAGTCAAAATATAAGAGGCGGCGTTACAGTTGTTCTGACCCGTCATAAGAAGAGGGGCAGTTACATCTAGAGTCGTGCTTACGTTACAAGTGTTGCTCATTGCTGGTGACTCGCTGATAATATCTTCTACACAGCTTACTGTTCTTGCTGGTGGACATGTCAGGGAAGGACCCATATTGCTTAAGGTTACCTGCTGGAGACAAGAACTGCTTTCACCGCACTGATTAAAGGCAGTATACTGTACCTGATAAATTTCACCGTCACAGCTGAAAGAAGTTGATGTAGCAACTGGTAGAGAAACAACATAGAAAGGGCCTGTGTTACAGTAAGAGCTTATTACCGGCGCTGAGTTAGATATGTCATTATAGCAACCCACCGTGTAATTTGCAGGGCAAGTTATGCTAAGCCCGGGCTTACTTATTGTGAATTCTTGTATGCAGTTCAGTACATTCCCACAAAAGTCTGTTGCCGTATAAGTCAGTTGGTATATGGAGCCATCACAATCTGCTATACCCATGCTAAGGTGTGGACTCCCAAAGGAGTAACTGGTAGATACATTACATGCGGCTAATATTGTCGGTACAGAAGGTGAGATGTCAGCTGAACAATCCACTACTTGGTTTGAAGGACAAGTCAGGGATAAACCACTATTTTGTATTTCTACTTCTTGGATACAGTTGGCTTCTTGATCACAGGCATCAGTAACGCGGTAGACTACCTCATAGATAGTTCCACTACATTGCATACCTCCACTGGATAATACTGGGGCCTCCATCGTAAGATTGATCGTATGATTGCATCCAGAGAAGTAATCAGCTACGCCATGTGTGAAGTCTTCTATACAGGCTACAGTTTCCGAGTCGGGACAAGTAATTTCCAAGTCCTGACCAGCCAAGGTCAAAGCTTGGTAACAGTATGAACTTCTGCCACAGTCATCTGTGATGGCATAAGTCAGCTCATAAGTAGCGCCATTACAACCAGCATTGCCATCTGTCAATGCAAGTGTAGTCTCGTAACTCAATTCTCTTTCTATACAAGGCCAGGTAATTTCTAGATCTTCTGGTAACAATTCAGACTCGCAAAGGACAGTTCTGGCTTGAGGACAAGTCACCACGGGTGCTTCGTGGACGATTGAAAATATTTCTGTTGCAGTAGATTGATTTCCTTCTTCGTCTACAGCGACCCAGTTTCTGGTAATAATAATAGGGTTGTCAGGACAGCCATCACCAAAAGAGTCGGAATCTGTAGAACTCAAGAATATTTCTGATGCACAGTTGTCCTCCATGTCTAGATCTCGAGGTTCTGGCAACTCAGAAGCACAGTCTAATCTTGTTTCTGTAAATTCTGGAAAAACAGGACTTACATCATCGTAGAGCCTGATGATCTGAAAACATGATACCGTATCAAGAGCTGTGGCACGATAGGTTCTTTCTACATCCCAGAATCTGAGTACGATGCTAGAAGAATAAAAATCAGTAAACTCGCTGTTACCGATGGCATAGGGTGAGTCAGGAACGGTCAGGGCCAGTTCTTCATTTACTGCTGGATCTAGAGAGGCATCACAAGAAATGTCTACTTCAAGAGGCGGGCAGATTTCTGTTTCCACTTCTGGGAGGAAGGTCTCTGATTTAATGCAGCCAAAACAATTGGAGAATTGCAAATTATATTCTCCTTGCTGGTCTGCTATGATCTCAGAAGCTGGCCGCGTAGTGCCATCAGGTAAAATCCACTCTAGGCCTTCGACACGTTCCAGATGGTTTACATCTATGGAGTCTACAACGACGTCTAGATCTACAAGGATGAGTTTTTCATCATTGATTAGCTCACCGTCTTTGTCTAATAATTGGTAGGCTATTTCATGATCTCTCTCGTTGGTAAGAAAGCTCATATACAGCTTGTCTGCTGAAAGATCATGAGGGAATTTTTTTTCTATGAAGCCATCTATAACTACTTTGACTACATCTACTTCTGCAGTACTGGCTTTGGATAAGGTAGAGAAACTAAGTGAGTAAAGATTTTTTTTCTTAAAGGTAGCAGTCGTATCCACTTCCCCAGTGATCTGGAAGCTGCTTGGTTCTTCTAGCCTTATCTCAGCCTCAGCTGGGTCGGTGCTGCGATCTCCATTCCAGATCACAGATACATCTTGCTCTTCGATCGACTTGATATTCTCTACAAAGATATTGTCCAAGTAATAACTTGTCTCTATGTTGCCAGAGGCAGCAGCTTCCAGACGCAGAGGTTCATAGCTCTGGCTGGCGACAAAACTCATACAAGTTGTTTCGACGGTTTGTGAAGTAGGAAAAAAAGTCCTTTTATTGTTTATGGTAAGATAGACCCCATCCTCCTCATTGGCAGAGGTGCTGAGATGATCAAAACAAACTGAATATTTTTCGCCTGGACATAAATTTACCAGATCACTTTCTATGTATTGTGGTTGCTGGTTAGGTCCTTCCTCGATGCGGAAAGAATGATCCCTGAAGTTTCTTGGTAGGTCCATACCCACTTGACTCGTTCGCACTGTTGTTGCGTCATTGTAAAAAGACCACCCTATCGCTTGATTGGTTAGTACGGATACAGCTTCTCCTTTTTCATTGGTGATGCTGCCTGAGCAAGGTGCTACACAACTAGGCCTATGGTCTACAGTCGGTGTCAGCATAATACCCTCTTCGGTTTCTTTTTCATCTATTATCACTGAAACCTGGTCACATTGTTCGTCACAACAACCTCCAAAAACCTTTACTTCATCTATAATCCAAACTGACCTACCTCCTCTATTACCTATAACTTCAGTAGGCGTCAACTGAAAGGTAAATCTTGCTTGCTCTGCAATTATAAATTCATTTATATGCTCTAATCTGAATACTCTGTCTGACCAGATTCTGGAAGTAGAAAGATTGGACTGAGAAAAAATTAATTCATCTTCTTTGAAGATAGCGATATCGAATTTGGTAGGATAGTTATTTAGTTGTCCATTAAGATTTACCGGTGCTAGTTCCATGAATTCAAAACCAGAAATTCTACCTCTGTCTTCAGGAGCCAGAAGAATCGAAAAAGTCAATGGATCGAATTCACTTGTATTTTCGTAAGAGACACATAGACCACCGTCAGAAGGGAGTATGGTAGGGTCTTCAGAGTCTGAAAGGACCTCATAAGTGTAACCTTCTACGCTGATATGCTCGGCACCATCTGGCAGAGTGACAGGGGCTGCAGTAATGCCACCACAGTTTCCTCTTGCTGACTGGCCTTCTAGTTTCTGTTCCTGATCGGCAGATGCCTGACTACCCATTTCCCAGTAGGCAAGGAGATAGTCTTCGTCCTGGGTAGCTTCCAGTCTGAGATTGTCCAAAAATATAGCACCGTTGTCGTTCAGCTCGTTAGTACTGATGCGTAGAATGAGTGAGTCAGATAGAAAACCTCTGATCGGAAAATGAAAATGTTGCCTAGAGCCGTTAAGGAAGGTGTTCTTGGAGTGAAGAGAACTTCTTTCCATATCATCTCGAAGAATCTGGAAGGTATTACCACCGTCGGAAGACACCTGCACAAAGATCTCTTCTGTTGCACTTGTATTCTCAGCAACAAAATCAAAACTCAAATTTACGCTACAAAAATCTTTAAGATAAATGGGCTGCGAAGTAATACTCGGCTGACTGTCCCCTGTTTTTTGTAAGACCAACCATTTGTTTCCAGGATCTGAATCTAAAGTAGAGATTACTGCCGTAGAACTATTCCAGACACCGAGGTCATCATTGAAGTTGTTATTGAAAATAGGATCTTCGTCTTGTGCAGTTGCTTGGTGAGAGCTGCATACACATAGGAAAGTGCAAAGCAAGAAGGGTAGACCCATCGTACGATAGATAGATTTCATAATTAAATGAATTGAGAGAAAAAGTAGATAAATGGATTTAGATAAAATGAAAAGGCGTAGCTAACTGCTAGTTGCTAAGTAATCAATCTAAATGTGAAATGTTCTCGAAGGAATAGAGATACGGATAGTGCTTGTGTAGGCTGGTAAGGCATGATAAAATGGATTTTAATATGTAAATAAAATTCCACCCTCTCAAATAGAGTAAATCATGAGTTTTGGAGTAAGGGTATAATTCGTTACTTTGATAGTGCCAAACATTATGCCATTTTTTGTAATATGTTCTTTGTGCTCCGTGCAGAGGGACTACTGCATTACCCTAGTTGTAATGGCTGTTCGCATTTCTTCATGCAGCGCAGAATTGCTGGAAATAATACTGCCTTTGGAAAGAAAGTCCAGCTGACCATTATAATCACTAACTACGCCACCGGCCTCCTGTACAAGTAAAATGCCGGCCGCAATATCCCATACGTTGAGTGAGTTTTCGTAGTAAATGTCGATTTTCCCGCAGGCTACATAGGCGAGGTCAAGAGCAGCAGAGCCTAGTCTTCTGACGCCTCTGCAATTCATAATACAGTAGCGTAGAATATCGAAACTGACTTCCATGTTACTGTCTTTCTTGTAAGGAAAGCCCGTGACGACGATTGCATCTGACATGTCGGCGATAGAAGAAACCTTAATAGCTTGGTCATTTGCCCAGGCACCTTGACCTTTGATAGCAGTATAGGAGATGTCCAGCATGACTTCGTAGACGATACCAAGAGTGATGGTGTCTTCTTCCATTAAAGCTATAGAAATAGAAAAATGGGGAATCTTACGGAGATAGTTGGTTGTACCATCCAGAGGATCTACTATCCAGGTCTGGGTTTGCGATCTGTCGTCTTTGGTATCTTCTTCTGTGATGAAGCCTGCCTCCGGTGTTACTTTGCGTAAAGCTGTAACTATCATTTCTTCTGCGTGCTTATCTACATAGCTTACAAGGCTGTTCAGTTCTTTTTCCTCTATGTCAGAGGCAGATACTTTGTCCAGCTCGCCTTTAATAAAGAGGGCGACTTCTTTACATAATACTGTGAGATAATTGCGGAGTTCTGATCTTTGGTGGACAGCCATGAATTTTAGCCCATCTCAGCTACAACTTCGGTTACTTCTGGCACCATACGCTTTAGCATACCTTCTATGCCTGATTTAAGTGTAACCGTAGAAGAAGGACAACCACTGCAGGACCCTTGGAGTACGACGATGACTTTGCCTTTGTCAAAAGCTTTGAACTCTATGTTTCCACCATCCATTTCTACGGCTGGCTTTACATACTTGTCTATCAGCTCTTTTATTTTGACTACTATTTCAGCTTCTTCGCCATCATAATGATAGCCCACACCTGATTCTTCTTCCAGTTTGGCCATTGCTTCTTCAAAACCTTCATTGATAATGGTCTTTCCTTCTGCAACGTAACTTTTGATAAATTCCTTGGTCTTGAGCTTAATGTCTTCCCATTGGTAATTCATCTCCTTGCTGATAGTAACAAAGTTGTTACAGACGTAAACTCCCTTTACAAAAGGCAGCTGAAACAGCTCTTCTGCTAGTGGAGACCATTCTTTGGCCAATTCTTCAGTTCTGAAATCAGCAGTTCCTCTATGTAACATTCTATTGGTTACAAATTTCAGAGATTCTGGATTTGGCGTTTGCTCTGTGTAGAGCATGACTGGACTAGTTGTTTTTGCTTCCATTTCTTCTTATTAATCGGCTTTGTGTAATTCTAAACGAAATTACTCAGAATTTGGTTTTGAAATCAAATAAATACTTTACAAGACTTTAATTGGCTTGAAACAGGCTGATACATTGGTTCTTAATGAATAATGAACGATCTTGGCAAGCCAAATAGCAAATTATATAACTAGAAAACCCGTTGTCTAAGAGACAATCTCAAGCAGAAAGACCCAAAATTTATTGAGCCAAAATCAGGAAATAGAAAGGAATATAGCAGATAAAGACACGGAGGTCCTCAAATCTCTGTCCTTGTCCAAGATTATCCTGCCTGTTATCATAGGGATAGCGGTCATCCTGTTTATGGTGTTTAAGCAATTTAATGTGGATGAATTCCAGCAGATTACCTGGAATGGGCGCTTGTGGTTTTTCTTAGGCATTGCCGTTGTTGTCTATGTACTAAGGCATATATTCTATGCGTTGCGGCTCAAAATACTGGCCGACAACGAGTTTTCCTTTAAACATTCAGTAGAACTGGTCTTTATCTGGGAGTTTGCCTCCGCTATATCGCCGACTTCTATTGGGGGCTCCGCAGTTGCCGTTTTTTTCTTGTCTCAGGAGAAAATCTCAGCTGCTAAAGCTGTATCTATCGTGCTCTATACTGTAATTATAGACACCATCTTTTTCCTTGTGTCACTGGTGGTAATGCTGTCTATATTGGGTCCTCAGATGATAAGGCCAGACCTCACGTCCTTGTCTAGTGGGTACGGCATCACCTTTATAACCGTCTGGTTATTTATGTTTACTTATGGTGGCATACTGTTGGTGGGCTTATTCAAACCCAGAGTAATCAAATGGGTACTCTTTGGCCTTGCCAAATTACCCTTGATAAGAAGATTCAAGAAAAGCTTGTATCAGACTGGTCTCGACGTGGTAACAACCTCTGCTGAACTAAGAACTAAGCCCCTAGGCTTTCACTTGAAAGCCATTTTTCTTACTATAGGAGCCTGGGTAACCAGATTTGTCACAGTCAATTTTATCATCATGGCGCTGGTAGAAGTAGACTGGTCCTTTATAGATCAGTTTCTCATGTATGCACGATCCGAAACGATGTATGTGATTACCCAATTCAGTCCGACACCAGGTGGTTCAGGCGTTATGGAGCTTATGTTTTCAGGGTTTTTTGCAGATTATATATCCAAAGGAGTCGGTTCTGTCGGAGCTTTGTTGTGGCGACTTATCACTTATTACCCATATCTTATCATCGGTGCTATTATCATTCCGAACTGGATAAGAAGAGTCATCAAGCAGAAGCGCAATAAGCCATAATTAGAGACTATCAGAAGAGGGTAGGAGTACCTGCTATCGCGCCTTCATGTTCTAGCAACCATCTTTTCACCTTCAGCCCGTGGGCATAGCCTGTGAGAGAGCGATCCTTGCCTATTACTCGGTGACAAGGGATGATAATGGGTATTGGATTTTTGCCATTTGCCATACCTACAGCCCTTACAGCCTTAGGATTATCCAGTTTGTTGGCGATGGCGCCATAGCTGGTCATTGCGCCAAATTGTATGTCTTGTAACGCATTCCATACGGCTAAATAGAAGGGTGGATGGTTATCCAAGTCCAGCGGTAGGTCGAATTCCTTTCTTTTACTGACTAAATAGGCAGTAAGCTGTTCCTTGGCTCTGGAAGTCCATTCATTGCCCGAGTGGCTGAGAACGGGCTCCTTTAAGCTAAAATCTACTGCAGTAAGGCCTTTGGAGCTGGCTACGAGAGTCCAGAAACCGACTGGGCTGGAGACAAAGTCCTTATACACTGTGGTTTCTGGCGCTATATTAGGCAATAGAAGAGGTGTTTAGATATCATAAAAATTACGATATGAAAAATAAAGATTTTACCATAGTTTACTCCCAAAAAGGATATAAATTTGCACTCGCTTTATAAGAAAGCGCTGAAATGCAATTTCGGAAACCAACTATTATTAAGAGTTCTTCTTTTTAGAGCTCTTTATTGGTGCCTTAGCTCAGTTGGTAGAGCAATGGATTGAAAATCCATGTGTCCCTGGTTCAATTCCTGGAGGCACCACAAAAGACCT
>CAZKXO010000082.1:0-12500 GCA_964556525.1 uncultured Saprospiraceae bacterium | reverse complement strand
TCCATGACAGATACTACAGTGCATTTTGAATAATTTCTTTGCATTTATATCTGCCAAATCAGTTTCTGAAACCTGTGCTATTATCTTGCTTGCTTTTTCTAATTGCTCGGGAGTAGCACCTTTAGTATCTTGTTCTACTACTTGGTTAGTGATACTATGAGCTACCTCAGCTGTAGGTTTAGCTCTTTCTTTTTTTATAGAATTGACTTGAGCTTTTTGGATAGAACTGTCTTTAGGAGACTTGTTTTCACCTCCACAACCACATAGGAAACTGCTCATTAGTATAGGGTAGAAAATTAACTTTAACATGACTATCGGTTTAATTACTGTAAATATCTTGAAAATTATATAAAATCAAGGGGGTATTTACCCTTATTTTCTTATTAGGTTTTTCCTACAGGTCGATACTAAAAAAACAGTAATTTGTCCTTGTGAACTACGATTGTCTAATAATTGAAGGGGGAGGGTTTAAAACAGCCTTTACAGCAGGCATAATAGATGCCTTTATAGCCCAGAATTTTAATCCTTTTAGGTTGGTGATAGGTATTTCAGGTGGTTCTGTAGCGATGTCTTACCTACTGAGCAAACAGTACCGATACTGCATCTCAGCTATGAAGATTCTCGCGAAGGACAACCAATTTGCTAATTTCAGAAGAACCTTTAGTGAAAAAGGATATCTTGATATAGATTACATTGCTACCGTCGCGTCTCAGAAAGTACCATTCAATGTAGACCTTGCCCTTAAGAATATCACTGATAAGAAAGTCTACATTGTTGCAACTAATAAAAAGACTGGTGAGCCCAAATACTTCCGCCCTTGCGCCGAAGACTGGATACAATGTGTCATTGCTTCCAGTACCTTGCCCTTTGCAACAAAAGGTGTACACAAGCTAAATGGAAATTCTTATTTCGATGGAGGGTGGAGTGATCCCTTACCTGTGGAGTGGGCAGTTAAAAAAGGTGCGAAAAATATTTTGGTTATACGAACACGACCATGTGAGTTAAAGCTTAAACAGAGTTGGGCAGATTACTTTGGAAGCAAGTATTTTAAGTCCACCCCTAAACTAAGCGAGACCTTTGAACAAGCATTTGAAAAATATAATAATGCTGTGGACTATATGCATTCCCCAGCTAATGGCGTAGAGATAGTACAAATCGCTCCTAAACGCTTTCTTAATAGCGGCACTTATTCATATTCAAAGAAAAGTCTGATGTCTGACTATCGCTATGGTCTAGATAAAGGCATAAATCATCTCACTAAATAATATGTACGACAAACTACTACAACCTCTGGACTTAGGATTTACAATACTAAAGAACAGAGTACTCATGGGTTCTATGCATACTATGCTGGAAGAAATTCCAGGGGGAAATATAATGGCTGCTGCCTTCTATGCTGAAAGAGCAAAAGGACAGGTGGGCCTCATCGTTACAGGAGGTATAGCACCTAATCACGAAGGTGTGGTAGCAACAGGTGGCGCTACCCTAATGACAGAGAAAGAAGCCCAGCACCATAAAGTTATAACGGAAGCTGTACAGGCAGAAGGAGGCAAAATCTGCCTACAAATACTCCACTCTGGTCGCTATGCCTATTCAAAAAATCTCGTAGCTCCCTCCCCGATTAAGGCACCTATCAACATGTTTACACCTCGTGAACTCACACCTGATGAGGTTCAACAAACTATCTCTGATTACGTCAATTGTGCTCATATGGCACAGCTTGCAGGCTATGATGGTGTAGAAGTTATGGGCTCTGAAGGCTACCTGATAAATCAGTTTATTGTACGTCGGACAAATCATAGGACTGATGAGTGGGGAGGGTCTTATGAGAACAGGATCAAATTTCCAATTGAAATTGTCAAAGGAATAAGAAAAAAGGTCGGTAATAATTTTATCATCATCTATCGACTTTCTATGCTGGATCTTGTCGAAGATGGGAGCACTTGGGAAGAAGTTGTGAAGCTGGCTAAAGAAATAGAAAAGGCTGGTGCAACAATAATAAACACTGGTATTGGATGGCATGAGGCAAGAGTACCGACCATAGGTTCTGTTGTGCCAAGAGGTGGCTTTGCATGGGTCACTAAACGACTGATGGGTGAAGTTACTATACCACTCATTGCCACTAACAGAATAAATACTCCTGACATAGCAGAGAAGGTGCTGGCAGATGGCTGTGCTGATATGATATCTATGGCAAGACCATTTTTAGCTGATAGCCAGTTTGTACAAAAGGCTATAGATGGAAAAGCTGATGAAATAAATACTTGTATTGCTTGCAACCAGGCCTGTCTGGATCATACCTTTTCTATGCAGCGCTGTTCGTGTATTGTGAATCCACGAGCTTGTTATGAAACGGAACTAAATTATCTACCCACAGAAAATAAAAAACGGATAGCTGTTGTCGGTGGTGGACCTGCTGGATTGGCTGCTGCAAGTATAGCTGCAGAAAGGGGACATGAGGTAGACCTCTATGAAGCGACTGACAGATTGGGAGGACAATTCAATATGGCGAAGCTCATACCTGGAAAGGAAGATTATGCAGAAACAATCCGATACTATAGTACTATGCTTAAAAAACATAGTGTCCAGATTTTTCTCAATTCTAAGGTTACAGCAGAGGTGCTAAATGATGCGGCTTATGATGAGCTTATAATTGCAACTGGCGTTACTCCTAGAGTGATAGATTTTGAAGGGCAAGACCATCCTTCAGTATTGAGTTACAGAGATGTATTGTGGCATGGAAAAGAGGTAGGTAAGAAAGTTGCGATTGTGGGAGCAGGAGGCATAGGTTTTGATGTAGCTGAATTTCTGGCACATGATACCAGTCATTCCATAGATACTCCAGCTTATATGAAAGAATGGGGAGTAGACATGGACTATTCAAATCCGGGTGCAACAGCTACTCCAGAAGAGATACCTTCACCAAGAACTATCTACTTACTTAAGCGCTCGACAGGCAAGCATGGAAAGGGGCTCGGTAAGACCACTGGGTGGATTCATAGAGCTTCACTTAAGAAGAAAGAAGTCATCATGCATTCTCAATGTGAATATCTTAGTATGACTGATCAAGGATTTAGGGTTAGAATTTCAGGAGAAGAAGAAATATTAAAAGTAGACAACGTGGTAATCTGTGCTGGTCAAGAGTCACAAGAGACTCTTTCTTCTAAGCTAAAGCTTGGACAGGAGAATATCCATATTGTAGGGGGTGCAAAAAACGCTGCTGGTCTGGATGCAAAGCGTGCAATAAAGGAAGCAACTTATCTTGCTGCAGAGCTTTAGAAAGGATTATAGCGAAATGCCGCCATCTAAAGTTATAGATTGACCTGTGATATAGGCAGTCTTGTCAGAGGCAAGCCAAAGAATAGCTTCCGCTATTTCAGAAGTCTTGGCAAATCTACTCATAGGTATATGTGACAAAAGTTTTTCATCTATATCTCTATTCTGGCTTACAACAGAATCCAACATAGGAGACTTAGTATAGGAAGGACAGACGCAGTTAATTCTGATGTTCTTATGTGCATATTCTAGTGCTGCTGACTTTGTCATCCCGACTACGGCAAATTTACTTGCAGTATATGCAAAGTTATATTTCGACGCTTTTAATCCTGCTAGAGAAGCGACATTGACGATGTTTCCATGACCCTGCTTGGTCATTTGCTGCAAAGCATATTTCATAGCGAAAAAGGTTCCTGATTGGTTTACCGCAATAATTTTATCCCATTCTTTTATGCTATGCTCTGAGGTTTTTATCAAGTTGGTATTTATAATGCCAGCCGAGCAAACAAGAATATCTACGGCACTATATTGTTCCACTGCACCATAGATCATTTGAGCGACTTCGTGATTATTTGTGACATCAGCTGCTATTGCTTTCGCGATTCCACCCTTGTCTATTATAGCTTCAGCTGTCAGCCTTGCACTGTCTTTGTCCAAATCTGACACAATGACTTTCGCACCCAGTTGCCCAAACTTTTTAGCGGCAGAACTCCCAATCCCTGACCCAGCTCCAGTAATGACTACTACTTTGTTTTGGAAATCCATATACTCTTAGTTCTTTTGGCTATTGTTTGTTTACACCATGGGCACATAAGTGTTGCCTTTGATGATATTTCTGGAGATGACCATTCTCTGAATTTCAGATGTGCCCTCATAGATCTGAGTAATCTTGGCATCTCTCATCAGTCTTTCTACATGGTATTCTTTTACAAAGCCATAGCCACCATGCACTTGGACGGCTTCTATAGTGGTTTTCATAGCTACTTCTGAGGCGTAAAGTTTTGCCATAGCAGCAGCTTGTGCAAATGGTCTGCCTGTATCTTTCATCCATGCTGCTCTATAAACAAGCATTCTTGCCGCCTCTATTTCCATGGCCATGTCTGCGAGTTTGAATGCTATGGCTTGGTGATTGTTTATCGGTTTACCAAAGGCTTGTCTTTCATGGGAATAAGACAGAGCCAGTTCATAAGCTCCTGATGCCATGCCCAGAGCCTGAGCTCCGATACCTATACGTCCTCCATCTAGAGTCTGCATTGCATACTTAAAGCCAAATCCATCAGGACCCAGTCTGTTTTCTTTAGGCACTTTGACATCCTGAAACATGACTGAAGAAGTATCTGACGATCGTATACCGAGTTTGTCTTCTTTTACACCGGTGCTTACTCCGTCCCAGCTTGCATCTACTAGAAAGGCATTAATTCCTTTATGTCTTAACTCTGGATTGGTCTGAGCAATAACAACGTAGACACCTGCTTTCTTGCCATTAGTTATCCAGTTCTTAGTACCATTTAGTAGATAGTAGTCACCTTTATCTTCTGCTGAAGTTCTTTGCATAGTGGCGTCACTACCTGCTTCCGGTTCTGAAAGACAAAAAGCACCAATCACTTCACCAGTTGTCATCTGAGGTAGATACTTCTTTTTTGTTTCTTCCGAACCATATTTCTCTATGCCCCATAAGGCCAATGAATTATGTGCAGACATGATTACCGAACATGAGTTATCTATTTTAGATAGCTCTTCTATAGCTAAGGCATAGGACAAGGTATCCATTGCAGAGCCTCCATAGGCTTCACCGCTCATGAGTCCCATAAATCCTAGCTCTCCCATCTGCTTTACAAATTCCGTAGGATGCTCCTGTTTGTTATCTCTTTCTATAACTCCAGGCTTGAGAATATTTTGAGCAAAGTCTCTTGCTGCCGCCTGAATCATTAACTGTTCTTCACTTAAGGTGAAATCCATCATATTTCTGTAGAAGTTATTTGCTTGAAAAAAAACAAAGATAGAACTTCTTGTGGCTTCTATTGTTCACCAAAAGTTAATTACCTCTAAGGAGATTAATACTGACTGTTGCTAGTTCAGAATCTGGAAATCTATAAGCATACTTGTCCACTGCTATTAGACCTGCTTCCAAGGCTATTTTCTTAAAGACTTCGAGTTCCACTATATACTGATCCGAGTAACCGTGGGTGCCATCATAAGCAGTGGCAGCTGTTCGGCCTATGTTCTGTGCTACTATGGTAGGGTCTACTGAATGTAACTCTATGAGTAACAAGCCATGTTTTTCTACAAAAGGCATCCACTTAGCGAAGTGTTCTTTTAGGTTCTGTTCGACTTTGTTATTATCTATTCTTTGTCCTCGATGGGCAAATCCTCCAGTAGAGCTGCTTATTCGGTCAGGATACGTTTCTTGAGGATCTGACCATACTCTATTATGATCCAGAAAGGTTCTCACATTCAGCAAATCAGAGAGTTCAATATTGAAATTTTTCTTTAGATCATCTGATAGCCTCTGAGGATCCCCTATGTCTCCCCACATAAGCTTGGCCCATACATTGGCTTGTATAAGATTGGCTCTGCTGACTCTTATCGCTGCATTGTTATAATCTGCTCCTACCATAAAAAGCGGGTGATCTTCTAGCATCTCTCCCCTCTTAGTTCTCGTAGCAACTGTATCAAAGGCATGTATAAGGAAGGCGCCATTACCACATCCCATATCCAAAATACCTTTGGGTTGTTCTTCTATCGGTCTGTTAAAAACATCTATAATGACCTCATCCATTTTCTTGAAGTACGCTGAGTGGGCACCTCCACTACCCCACACGTTCATCTCTCTATCTACATGTTTCTCATCTTCTCCTTCTTTGGTGGCTCTTAGTATAGCAGGATTTCCAAAAATAAGTTCATCCAGTGATCTGAAAGTTGGTATGTAGGATACAGTTACACCATAAGCTGAGGCCCTTTTAGCAAAGAATAGACCTTTATCTGTAAAGCTGTAGTGCATATTGTTTTTGGTAAACCAACCAAGGTGTACCAAGAAGTCCAATAGCTTACCGAAGCTCTCTGGATCTCTATGGAATTCGTCGGCACTAAAAGAGGTCTCCATGAAATATTTATGGAACATACCACTCATGCCCAGTTGCACCACAGTAGGTCCCACGAGAACGCCTTCTATATGTCTAAGGACTTGATATTCTACGCTGCTAGCTTTCACATCGGCTAAACCATAATTGGCCGTATACTTGTTGATTATGGCTTCCATTACCTTGAAGGGTTCCAGGTGGAAAAGTCGTTTGGGATAATTAGCAGAGAACTTTAATAGGTGATCTACATCAGCATAAAGATCTGCTAGGGCAAAGGCAGCTTCCGAGTTTTCATTGGTGCGATATACAATTTCTTCCTTCTGATTGTCCAGTTGCTGCACCAGCCAACCTTGAGAACACAATAGTCTGAGCGCCACATTCATATAACCTTCATTTGCATCGAATTCTTCACAGACTCTCTGTAGACTGACGCTGTTGTTCTTTAAGAGGTAGTCTAGTGTCCCTTTACTCTTTAGCGCATGCATAGTAGGCGCCACAGCTAGGCCATCCAAGTGTCGGAATAAGTCAGATCTTAAAGCTCGTTTCTCTTCTTTTGTTAGCATATAGTATTGTGTCTAAGACAAAAATACAATTCTAATACACTAGGTCCCAGGCCTCTGGTCTGAAATAAGACACATCCCATAACTGAAAGCTGAGCTCACTCAGACTATCTTGTGCATACCAGAATCGAAAGACAGGGTTGTTGTCCACTCCCAGTGTATCACAGGAAGAGCCATCTAGAGGGCCGAGAACGGTAGGTATTGAAGCTATGCACCGCACTATTAGTAAAGGTGGGCAGCTCTACTTCATATGGCGAAATTTGCAAGCCAGTCTCTTCTCATTTGGGAAGTCTATAACAGATATATTAAGCACAGTATAGCTCTCCCTACATATATCTTATTGTCTGGCCTATCTGCATCTAATGGAGTCGTCTATACCCCAATGGAAAACCCACTGGTGGTCTTCTTTTTGTGATAGAAGGATTAGAGGGAAAAGAAGTAAGAAGATAGTAGTTTTCATAGGAAAAGGAGATCAGCATCTGTGCTGACCTTCTTTCAAATATAGATATTATTGTAATATGTTTTTAAATGTCACACCACTCAGGAGAATGGCCTAGTTTTTCTGAGCATCTCGTTCTTCATTGGTTGGAAAATTTAGTGTTCCACCTGAATATAAGGTCCCATAGGTCTTATTACAAGAGTATACTTGTGATATTGCACTCATCACCTGTTCTTGGCTCAGTTCCTTAAGAGGATGTATAAATACTGCCCAGAGTACATCATCAGAAATGGCATACTTAGCATCTAATGCTGTATGAAAATTAGCTTTCATGCATTTGTCCATTTCTTCATTAGTGACCTCAGGTGCATTTTTAATGGGAGAAATAATGCGCATTCTGTTGTGTAATTCGTCAGTGAGGCAAATGAATAAGGTCGAATCTATAACAAATCTCCAATTGCCATTTTGGCCTTCTATTTCGTCTGAAATAGTATAGATGAGGTCGTATAAGGTTCTGTTGTTCATGTCTTGAGCATTTAGATAGCAGCTAAATATTATCTGAAAAAAGCACATCAACTTTAAAGTCTTTGTCATAGGAGTATGTATAATTTTCAAGGTACAACAACCTTGGTTTATTTACTGGAGATCTTAGTTTTTTAAGATTGGTCCTATTTTGTGTAAATATTGACTAGAGATTCCTGATAGCGTTTTTATTCTAGATTATAGAATGAATTTTACTCTCTAGAAGAGGAGATTGTAAAAATGATTAATTTTTTTGTCTGTCTTTGATTTTGAAGTGAGTTGATATCCATTGCAATTCTATGGTTTAATTTTTCACAAATGGTTTAATTACCACTTTCCTATTTTCTCCTTTGAGTTTTAGGAAATAAGTCTGATCGATTAGTTCTTCCACATCTATCTCTATGGAAGATGTAGGGTCGATTACATTGTGATAAATTGATCTTCCCTGATTATCCAGAATTTTATATTCAGCAATCCTGAAGCTCGCAGTAACTGAAAGTAAATCAGATGTTGGGTTCGGAAAGATGGTCCAGTCAGTTTCATATATTGGCTTAGTGGATGAAATCCCATCTATAGTCACCTTCCATACTTGATTACTGACTTCTTGTCCAGAAGTCATGCCACCTACAATGACCTTCTCTCGTGCAGAGAGCTCAGCTACACTACGAAGGTCCATAGGAATATCGACTTCCCAAGATTGCCATAAGCCCGTTACGGTATTGAGACTTAATATTATTCCAGCAGGTTCTACTCCTCCAGAACCGTTATAAGCAATGCCATCAAAATTATAAGACCCTTCAGAACCACCAAACCAGTATGGCTGACCACTAAAGTTAGAAGAGGCAGTTCTATAGCTGGTTGGTGTATTCATAGGACTAATGTCTGACCATTCTATGCTTAGAGGGTTGTCAGCTGATATAACTCCCTTTCTGACAACAGCACTTGGATTAAATAGAAAACCTCCAGCTCCTCCGTAGTAGTAGATTGTATCTTTTACAATAGTACCCGAAGCACCAAAGACTATATAATTTTCGTTGTTAGGTAAGAAATTGGCCCTATCCCATGTATCAGTTACGGTATTATATACTTGCACAAAAGGTACGTTCCTGTTATCACTCCATCCAGTAATCACATAGATCAATTCTCCTTTTACTATTTGTACTTGATCATCTATAGCTGTAGGAATTTCAGCACCGTCAGAAAGGTAAGTGTTTGTTGCGATATCAAATCTGTGGACTTTTGAAGAAGATTCTTCAGTGCCATTCGCTGCGACATGATAGCCACCTATTATATAGATGATATTTCCTACCCTACTAGCAGAACTGGCAATTTTGCCCCTATCGTCGGGTAAAGGCTCAAGTTCTTCCCAAACATTGGCTTCTACATCTAACCTGAACGATCTGAGATGGATTCCAGAATGTGCTTTGGTTTCATCTATTCCACCAAAACTGTAGATATAAGCCTTCCCATTTGCAAAGCCTTCTACGACGGCATTATTACTTGTACGCATAGGAAGGTCACTAAGAGGCTCTATCCTGATTTCTTGTGCTACTAAGAATGAGGCTATTAGGGTAAGGAAGAGAATAGATAGATGATATTTCATATGCTAATTTCTTAAGTCTAATATATCTGATAAGACTATAGTCTGCAAAAGAGAATGCTGATTTTGTGAATCTACGACAGTAAAAGTTTGTTCATTGTTTCAGCCCATAGAACCCTCAAATGGAATTGCAAAAGTTAAGGTAGCTGAACTGAGCACTTGTAAATAGTCATTATTACATTTTTATGTATTTTAGTCAAGTTATACAAGGGCTTAAGTAAGTTGTATGAAGTACAGCCGGGCATTAAAAAAGAAGGCCAAAACAAAAGTTCTGGCCTAAAAGGTATTTTTTAGTGGATTGGGTTGCTTCTAGATAGCATCATCTTCTTCGATAATGAAACCTAGAAGCCATTCGATAAATTCTGCCATGACTGAAGTTTTTGGTGAGAAAATAGATTTAGTCATAAGAGCAAGTAACTTTAACATATACATGCTTCTCCTTAGTAGCATGTTACAATAATTGTACCTAGATGGTATCTGAATTAAAAGATTTACTTAACATTCAAAAGACTTACTTAAAGTCTGACCTTGATCTTAATAGTGAAGAGCATGCCTACTTTTCTGATACAATTTCTGAAGATGAATTAAATCCACATACAGCTCAGTCATTATACAAGAAGTTGGTCAGAGGTGTCGTAAACTTCAACAGAGGCAATTTATTACAGAGAAAAAAGATTGGAATTCAGCGAAGATTCTTTGCCTTGCAGGTACTTAATCAGTTGGGTTTTATAGGGTCATTTATTTCTATGGCAGAAAGGCTGATAACTGATTGTGAGTTATACAGTTTTCACGCTGAAGCAAGCCAGATTTCCAGATTCTTATTTAGACATTATACGACTAGAGTTGTAGACTTGGAATTGGCAAAATCTTATTATGAGAAGTCCGTTTATCATGGTAGCATCTATCAATCTGAGATAGAATTTGATTGGCAGTTTTCTCTTGTTAAAAGCAAAAATAATACTGATGATTTTTTCTATGAGACGGATCATATCAACAAGATTTTATTAGAGCTAAGTAAGAAACAGCATAGTAGTACTAGACTTAAGTACATATACTTTGAGTTAAATTATTACAAAGCCTTTATCCTTGAGGATAAAGAGCAAATAGAAAAGGTCTGTAGAGAAGCTATTGAATTTTTTAAATCATTACCTTATGAGCATTATCTAGGTGTGAATGTCTTTACGTTCCATCTGTTGGAATTGCATCAGAGAATGGGTGAATTTGCTAAAACAGAGTTGCTTGTGAATTCTACTTTGAGGTCAATTACTCCATCAGTACCAAGCTTATTCAGATATCAAGAATTTCTGACTAGAAGTTATCTATATCAAGGAAATACGATAAAATCAGCCGATAAGCTCTCAGAGCTAGATTCTCAATTAAATTCTTTGGAGAATGCTAAGTTTAGGGGTCGCCTTCATCTATATGAGTTATACTTAGGAATCCTAACAAGTAGAAATGTTGATCTAAGTCAGATTCACCAAGACATGAGACAATTCCATCAACAAGTGGAATATACAGCACCTTTGCTTATAGGTAAGGTAGTTTATTTTCTATTGAGAAAGGACAGAACTAATGCTAGGTTAACTATGGTTCACCTTATCAACTACAGTGAACTCTATCTAAATGGCAAACATGCAAAGACCATTTCTTTCATAGCCTTCCTACAAACCTTACTAGAAAGAGGAATTGCAGATTCTAAGATTCATTTGTTTTCTTCTAATAAAAAGTATGTAAGCCCAATAGAGGTGGTAAGATACGACTTGTTGCAAGAGTTGCTTAAGGGCCAGTTGGCTCATTAATTAACTTAAGGATCAAATTACTTTGTTTCCCTAATGGCTAAACATGATTGCAATTAGTCTTTATTATGACTACTACAATTTGACTAAATACCTGTCTCAAAATTTTTGAAACACCATCCTATTGGAGTAGTCTGTTAGTTTTATTGCCAAGTATTTGCAATGCCCTCTTTTTTAGTTTCACTTTCTTTCTTATTTTTACTTGTCATGCTACGGTGGTACACAATTTGTTCTTAAATACACCGCATTAATTCTAAACTTCTTATTAACTAAAAATTTAATAAAATGGAAGCATTTTTAGAATGGCTATTAAACTTTATTATCGATGATAATGGAGGTTTGTAGCCCTCAAAAAGAGCTGGAGCACAATTTTGTGCTCCCTTTTTATTTTAATCAGGTTGATTATTTTTCCCTTGCATCTCTTTTACGCATCCTACTTTTCAAAAATTTCAAAGGTGTTTTAGGAATTCCGAACGCAAACTGAGCTCCAGGCGCTATAATATTCTGAAGAGTAAATTCTGGTAATTGAACTTGAAACAATTGATAATGGTGTGGAGTCTCTAATAGACGAAGTGGATTTAATAGAATGTGACGATGAAACTTTTGAGTTGTATAGAAATACTTATCGTACTTTATTAAAGAACATGATTGCTTATGAATTAAGTTCTATTGAAGTAGACGATCTTTTATGTGTTGCAAATTTAAACCCTGAAGAGTATGGAGATGTGGTTTATTGGGCTAGAGGTATATTGGATCATAGATATGAATTAACCACATATGAAAAACTCAATATGTGAAGATGAAGTATACTTTAGAAGTGTAGATTATAATTCATTGATGATATATTAATCACTCCTAATCCCAGCAACGGTATTTTCAATGTTCGAAATAACTCAGAGTTTGAAGTTTTACAAGTCAATATTTCTGATGCTTATGGACAAAAGTGTTTTGAATCCCAAAAACTTAATGAAAATTTAAGAATAGACTGTTCTTCACTAAGTCAAGGTATATACTTTGTTACTTTTTCTCATCCAAGCGGTTACACATATGTTGAGCGAATTTTCAAAACTAATTAAATAATTTTTTTTCGATTTTATGAAATTGATAACTATACTCATTTTGGTTAATGCATCACATGTAATTTCACAAGGAAAGTTTGACTACATATGGTTTGTCCAAAATAAATAAAAAAGACATGGAGGTTTTTCCCTATACTTAGGGTGCAAC
>CAZKXO010000081.1:0-12645 GCA_964556525.1 uncultured Saprospiraceae bacterium | reverse complement strand
TACAAATTTTTATCATTAATCTCGAAGCTCTTCAGAAAGCCTGAGAAGAAAGTTGTGGAGAATAGATTTTCTCCAGTTTCTGACGAGGAATATGAAGCTTGGTTAGGCATCTAAAAAGCCAGACCAACTACTACTACTTAGTTATACTGTTATTTCTCTTGTAGAGGGGATTATTAAATTGCCATGTCGAAAAGACGGGCTTTTTTTTTAAAGGTGTAGTCTTGATTTCTTTTCTAAAAGCTGCTCGATTGTTTCCACTCTGTCTTCGTCAGGTACACAACAATCCACTGGACATACAGCGGCACATTGAGGTTCTTCGTGGAAGCCTTGGCATTCTGTACACTTATCAGGCGCTATATAATAGACATCGTCGTCTATTGGATTCTGAGCATCTGATACACCGACCATCTTGCCAGTTTCCAGCTTGTATTCTCCAGTTAGAGTGGTGCCATCTGCTATTCGCCACTCGACTCCACCTTCGTAAATTGCATTATTAGGACATTCTGGTTCACATGCACCACAATTGATGCACTCATCAGTAATTTTAATTGCCATATTCTATTAGCTTTTATTTGTGAACTCTTACACTGTATATAACGGAAAGAAGGACATAAATGATAACTCCAACGGGCATTGCCATTTTATAGTTCACAAAAGTAAGCCATACAAAAGTCAAAAGGCAGACTAGTATAAAAAGATTGTAGTTAGGGCTACTGCCTAATTGCTTAAAAGAGAACATTTTTAGCTTACTAAGATTGAGGGTCATCAGAACTAGGGGGATCAATACATAAATAGATGGGTTATCCACTAAAGTTGTCATCAATACACTATCGAACTTGATGCCCATAAAAAGCCCAGCTAGAAAAAATGTGCTTGCAGGTGTAGGAAGCCCTGTGAAGTATTTTGTTGGTGGTCTTAGGTTAAATATTGCTAATCTCAATGCACTTCCAATTAAAATAAAGAAAGCTGGTATGTACATTACCCAATGATCAACAGGGCTAAATAGGGTATATAGATAGGCTGGTGCAACACCGAAACTCACTAAATCTGCCAATGAGTCTAATTCCTTCCCAAATTGACTTTGTACCTTTAACATCCGTGCGACCATTCCATCTATTACATCAAAAAACATCCCTGTAAGTAATAATACCGTACTTATATGAAGATCAGCCACAAGAATGGCAGAAAAACCACATATGAGGTTCATTAAGGTAAAAAGTGATGGTATCTTGGTACGAATATTCAATGTTTGATCTCTACTGAACGTTAAATATATGGCTTTAATGAAACTATAAACTAGCTTTTTGTTTTTTCGTTCATTGTTTGTTTGTATATAAAACTAAATCTTCATCTAACATAATAGTCGTTTTATGAAAATGTCAATCGGTAATTTATTAACGTGTTTTGTTCTGGTTTTATTTATTAGTTCCTGTGCTAGAAACCCAGTTTCGGGTAAGAAAGAGCTTTCTCTTATGTCCGCAGCACAAGAACAAGCAATGGGAGACCAGGCTGATCCGAGCATAATCCAAGCATATGGCCTCTACGCTGACGAAGGGCTCCAGGCTTTTATAAATGAAAAGGGTAAGGCTATGGGTGCCATTTCACACATGCCTGATCAAGTTTATCAGTTCAGATTACTAGATAGTCCCGTTGTTAATGCTTTTGCAGTTCCTGGGGGCTATGTATACTTTACAAGAGGAATAATGGCTCATTTCAATAATGAAGCAGAATTTGCTGGAGTTCTTGGACATGAAATAGGACATATAACAGCACGTCACTCCGCTAAGCAACAAACCACTCAACTGCTTGGGAATCTAGGATTTATGGTCGGTGTTATCGCAAGCGAAAAATTCCGAGTTTTTGCCAACGAGGCAGGGCAGGGCTTGGGTCTGATGTTTCTTAAGTTCGGAAGAGATCATGAAAGTCAATCAGATGAACTAGGAGTCGAATACTCGACAAAGATAGGCTATGATTCTCACGAGATGGCTGATTTTTTCCAAACGCTAAACAGATTGTCAGAGAAATCAGGCCAGAGCATTCCAGATTTTTTGTCTACTCACCCTAATCCGGTAAACAGATACGCTAAAGTCCACGAGATGTCTGACGCGATGCAGCAGCAACTAGGTCTTAGAGATCTGAAGGTGAACAGAAACGAATTCCTCAGAAGAATAGACGGCTTAGTTTATGGAGAAGACCCTAGACAAGGTTATGAAGAGAATGGAGTTTTTTATCATCCTGAGTTATTGTTTCAGTTTCCTGTTCCTTCAAACTGGCAATTGTATAATTCTCCAGCTCAAGTACAGATGGCACCTGCAGATGGCCAGGCTATGATGGTATTTACACTAAGTCCAGAAACTACATTAGATGCTGCTTCTCAGGCCTTGGTAACACAATTCGAACTTAATGTACTGGAATCACAGCGTACAAACGTCAATGGCTATAATGCTCTAGCGATGGTTTCTGATCAGAAACCGCAACAAGATCAAAATGGTCAGACGGTTTCTGGAGCAAGAATAGTTACTTATCTAATCAAGAAGGACAATTACATCTATGTATTCCATGGCTTGTCTGAGCAACAAAACTTCAATAACTACATCTCCACCTTTAAGCGGACTATGACCAACTTCGATAATCTTACAGACAGGTCAAAAATAAATGTAGTCCCTACTAGAATAGCGGTAAAAGAAGTGCCGCAGACTGCAACTCTGGAACAAACATTAAGATCTTTGAATGCTTCTAATAGAGATTTTGAGGAACTAGCTATTGTAAACGGGATGCAACTTTCTGATCAAGTAACCAGAGGAATGCTTATAAAAACCTTCAGCAAGGCTTATAATCAAGCACAGTCGACTCCAAGTACTACAACTAATAACTCCACTACCACTAATTCTACTACTACAAATACTGGTACGACTAACCAGACAAACAACAATACAACTACAACAAATCAGAGACAGAATACAGGAACCGCACCTGCAAAAACAACGCAGACACAGCCTACAAATACTAATTCATCTGAGAGAAAGGGCGGTACTAAGTTAATTCTAAAGAAGAAGCCATAATGCTGGAATGGGAACTGTTGTGTACAGCAGTTCCCTTTTCTATTATCAGCAATTGAGGAGATTGATGTACAACATCAAATACTTCACTGATTTTGTTAGAGATACTTCTGTATGCTAGCAGGTCTAATAAGTAATAATCTACAGAAGGATAGTCTGCTGAACTCATATCCCTTTCGAAATTGCGCAGCACCATTCTACTTATACCACATGAAGTACTATGCTTAAAGATTACAACCCTACGAGAATGAGAGTCTTCAATTAATCTATCTAGCTGACCATGCGATTCTAATCTTTGCCAATTCATATAAAAATACTTTTTACAATAAAAATGTAAGTACCAGCACTTACCTAGCTTTAATAAGACAAATTGTGCATCTAATTGTTGCAAATCTTATGGATCAATAATGACCTAAACTTTCTATTTAACATAGAATAAGGTACAGCTGTTCTAGATTCCACCTCCTTGAGTTGTCCTCAAAAAGGCTTAAAAATGTGAATGTCATAGAAAATCCATCTTAGATTTATCATATTCGTATCAGCTTTAACAAATAAGAATTTCTTGCTAGATTCCACAAAAACAAAGAAGAAGAGTATCCTTTTTATCGTTAATCCTGTCTCTGGTGCAGGTAAGAAAGAAGATGTACGTAGGTTGATCCAAGATAATCTAGACACAGAAAAATTTGCATTTGACTACGTAGAAACTGAGTATCGAAATCATGCTACAGAATTATCAGAAAGGGCTTCTAAGGAGAATGTAGATATTGTTGTCGCTTGTGGAGGGGACGGCACTGTAAATGAAGTTGCTAAATCTCTTGTTCATACTGACACCATAATGGGTATAATACCAAATGGTTCTGGAAATGGATTTGCTATGCATGTTGGACTAGGACGGAATACAAAACGTGCCATCCAAATGATAAATGAAGCTACTGCATTACGTATAGATACATGCACTGTGAATGATCGCTTTTTCCTTAACCTAGCTGGGATAGGTTTTGATGCACTAATAGCGTACAAGGTAGATCATGGTAAGAAAAGAGGTCTGCAGATGTATATAAATACAGTAACGAAGGAAATGGTGAAATTCAAGGCTGAGAATTACAAAGTAAAAACCTCTGAAAACAAAACTATAAATGGTGCTTTTTCTGTAATCGCAGTGGCAAATGCCGCCATGTATGGTTATAATTTTACAATTGCTCCTAAAGCAAAACTAACCGATGGTCTACTTGATGTGGTTTTTGTAAAAGAAGCAAGTCTTGCCAGAACCGTTATAAACTCGTGGAGAATGCTCAATAATTCCATTCACAAGAGCAGATTAGTAGATATTATAAAAACAAAAGAGGTCCAAATCTCATTGGATAAACCTTACTATTATCATGTAGATGGTGAAAGCTTTAAGTTCGATGCAGAACTCCACTTCAAAATAGTACCTAAGTCAATTAATGTCTTGTTTCCAGCTAATAGTCATGTTCTCAAAAAGGAAGAAGATATACAACAGCTTTAAATAAGTTATTTTCCAATTTTCTTATCTTTCGGACTCTCAATCAGTTAATAAATGCGGAAACTTCATTTGATAGCGGTTTTGCTATTCCTTTATACATCTTGTTCTGATTCTAACCCAAGCACTGAATCAGTGAATGCTGCAAGTACAAAGAAGACTACTAAATCGATTAACACCTCTGAGATAAAAATTTTTGATGAGATAAATCCCTCTATTTCAAATCTTATTTTTAGTAATCAACTGACTGAAAGCCTCGCCCTGAACTCCATTACCCATGAAGGTATGCTCAATGGAGCAGGAGTAGGTATCCTAGATTATAACAATGACGGCTTACAGGATATCTTTTTCGCATCCAATATGGAGAGTAACAGACTTTATAAAAATCTTGATGACTTCAAGTTTGAAGATGTTACGGCTACAGCAAAACTGAATTCTACAAATTGGTCTACAGGAGTTGCAATAGTTGACATAAATAATGACGGTTACGACGATATCTATGTTTGCAAATTCATGTATGACGACAAAAACAAGTTGAGTAATAATTTCTATATCAATAACGGTGATGGGACCTTCACCGACCGAGCTGCGGAGTTAGGTGTAGCTGATCAAGGCTATAGTATTATGGCCAACTTTCTAGACTATGATAGAGATGGAGATCTGGATCTCTATGTTGCTAACCAACCACCTAATTCTCTAAGACTGAAAGAAGAACTCAAAGGAATAACTCCAGGAAGGTACACTGACAGGCTCTACAGAAATGATGGCAATAAGTTTTCTGACGTTACGAAGCAAAGTGGTATTCTTAACTACTCTTATAGTTTGAGTGCGACCACCATAGACTACAACAAAGATGGCTGGCCAGATATTTACATAGCTTGTGACTACGATGAGGCAGATTATTTCTACAAGAATAACGGTAATGGAACCTTTACTAATGTGGTTAATACTTCTCTAAAGCATATAAGCAATTTCTCTATGGGAGTAGACATAGCTGATATCAATAACGATGGTCATCTAGACATCTTTGCAGCGGATATGGTTGCGGAAGATAATTTTCGCCAAAAAACTAATATGAGTGGAATGAATACCCAAAAGTTTCATAACCTAGTCAAAGCAGGTAACCACTATCAGTACATGTATAATGCTCTGCAACTCAATAACGGTGACAACACCTTCAGCGAAATTGCTCAGTTGTCTGGAGTATCAAATACAGATTGGAGTTGGACACCTCTCTTTGTGGATGCTGACCAAGATGGATATAAAGATCTCCTGGTAACCAATGGTATCTTCAAGGAAATGAGGAATCAAGATTATACAATATGGAGGAAAAAGTTCTTTTCAGAAAAACATAAAGAAGCTGCTAAGACCGCAAATAAGAACTTAAACGTCAATCCTATGGAAATCGCCGACAAAGCAGAAAGTGTAAAGATTACCAATTATATCTACCAAAACAATGGAGATCTGACCTTTACTAAGAGAAGTGACAATTGGGGTCTTGGAAAGAAAACTTGGTCACAAGGTGCAGCCTATGCAGATCTGGATAATGATGGAGATTTGGACTTGGTTATAAATAATATGCAGATGCCTGCTGGACTCTATCGCAATACAGCAAATGAAAAAGGTCTATACAATTATATTGCCATCAAACTAAAAGAGAATCCAGGTCAAAGAACCAATATAAATGTTCAGATCGAGCTTACTACAGGAGATGAGACCCAGGCATACGAGTACAGTCCCTACAGAGGATACATGTCCACTTCTGAAAAGATAGCGCACTTCGGCTTGGGAACAAATCAAAAGATAGATGACCTGAAAATAATTTGGCCTGATGACAAAATGATTCATTTGAAGAATGTGGAGGTTAACCAAAGACTAACGTTGGAATACGAAAATGCGACAAGTACTTATAATCGACCAGGACTACAGAATAATAAACTTTTCAAACCTCAGAAAGCTATGGCCATTGTACACGAAGAAAACGAGTATAATGATTTTATAAGAGAAATTTTATTACCTTATAAAACATCGACCTTGGGCCCAATTATATGTAAAGGTGATGTCAATGGCGATGGACTAACGGATATATACATGGGCAGTTCATTTGGCAAGATATCTAAGCTATTAATTAATCAAGGTTCCGGAAATTTCATAGAGTCTATTGGGTTACCTCAAGAACGTATCTATGAAGATGGAGGTGCTGCATTTTTGGATGTGGATAATGATAGGGACTTAGACTTATTTGTTTCAAGCGGTGGTAATGAGTTTGCACCAGGTCATAAATATTACCAGGATAGACTTTATATTAATGATGGGCAAGGTAAGTTTTTAAAAGCAACTGGAATGCCTCAATTGACTACTAGCAATTCTACAGTAATACCCTTAGATTTTGACAAAGATGGTGACATGGATATTTTTGTAGGAGGGAGGCAAGTGCCAGGCAAATATGGTAAACCAACAAGCAGTCACATCTTACAGAATAACGGTAACAACTTTAGTTTGGTAACGAATAATGTTGCGCCCATGTTTGAGAATATAGGTATGGTAACTGATGCAAAATTAGAAGACTTGAATGGCGATGGTAAAGAAGAGCTTATCGTAGTAGGAGAGTGGATGCCAGTTAGTATATATCAGATAGGCACACAATTTGTCGATCTAACAAACCAGTATGGTCTGTCCGAAACTTCTGGCTGGTGGAATACCGTAGAGATTGCAGATGTCAATAATGATGGAACCAAGGATATCATAGGAGGGAATCTTGGTCATAATATAAAGTACAAAGCTAGTCCTAGCGAACCTTTCAAAGTGTACACAGATGACTTTGATAAGAATGGCACACATGATGTGTACTTGGGATATTATCAAAGTGGAAAATGCTATCCTGTAAGAGGTAGAGAATGTTCTTCTCAGCAAATGCCTTTTGTCAAAGAAAAATTCGGTTCCTATAAAGATTTTGGCTTAGCTACCATTGATCAAGTATTAGAAGGTAAAGTATCAGAGAGTACTTCTGTTAATCAAGCTCATACTTTTTCTAGTACTGTGTTCCTCAATAAAAGTGGAGAATTCAAATCAGTCATATTGCCTAACGAAGCTCAGATAGCACCGGTCAATGGTATCGTTGTGGACGATTTCGATAAAGATGGTAAACAAGATATTTTCCTAGCAGGTAACATGTACCAACGTGAGGTAGAAACGACCAGAAGTGATGCAGGCAAGGGCTGTCTTTTAACCTTTGAAGAAGATGGTTCTATAAGAACAAGAAGAACACCGGAGACAGGAATATCCGCAGATAAGGATGTAAGATCAGTTAGCAAAATTTCTAATGGCGATCATAATCTCTTGGTTATTGCAAATAATAATGCACCAGTCCAGTTCTATAGTTATTAATCAGAACCGCGAAGTTGTCCAAAGCATGAGCTCTATTTGTAAATACCACATCCTTCTATTCTTCATATTTATAGCACTCTTACTGTGGAGTTGTTCTCATGATAAATCTAAGAAGAACCGAAGAAGCTCCGCAAATGATATCCAATTACTACAAGAGGTACCACCTTCAGAATCTGGTATAGAGTTTACTAACCAGCTCACTGAAAACATGCAATACAATTTTATGAGTGAGCAAGGAATGCTCATAGGTGCAGGCGTAGGGATTTTGGATATAAACAATGATGGTCTCCAAGACATATTCTTTGCTGGTAATATGTCAGGCGATAAGTTATATCTCAATAAAGGAAATTTCAAATTTGAAGATGTAACTAAGAAAGCTGGGATCCAGAAAAGATTCTGGTCTACAGGAGTAGCTATTGCTGATGTCAATGCAGATGGTTATGACGACATATATGTATGCAAGTTCTTAGAACCTCTTCCAGATCAAAGAAGAAACCTGCTTTATATCAATCAAAGAAATGGCAGCTTCAAGGAACAAGGGCAACAGTATGGCCTAGGTGATAAAGGCCACTCTATAATGGCAAATTTCTTTGACTATGATAGAGATGGGGACCTGGATGTATATGTTGCTAACCAACCACCTAACAGCAGGTTGTATAGAAATCAATACAATGGCGTAAACGATTTCAAATATACAGACAGACTATACCGGAATGATGGAAATAGATTTACAGATGTAACTGAAACCTGTGGTATAAAGAACTATAGTTATTCCCTCAGTGCCACTACTTTGGATTACAACAAAGACGGTTGGCCAGACATCTATATCGCCTGTGATTATGAAGAACCAGATTTCTATTATCGAAATAATGGTAATGGCACTTTTACCAATGTATCTAATGAAGTACTCAAGCATATGTCCAACTTTAGTATGGGGGCTGATGTAGCAGACATCAATAATGATGGAAACTTAGATTTATATGTTGCTGACATGGTTGCTGAAGATAACTTTAGACAAAAGACCAATATGAGTGGCATGGATCCCGAGCGATTTCACAAACTTGCAAGTGTCGGGTATCACTATCAATATATGTTTAATGTGCTTCAGAAAAATAATGGCGACAACACCTTTAGTGATATCGCTCAGCTAGGTAACGTAAGTAATACGGATTGGAGTTGGAGTCCATTATTTATAGACCTGGATCAGGATAGCTACAAAGATCTTATAGTCACTAACGGGATATTTCGAGAGATTAGGAATAAAGATTTTGAGAAATGGCGAATAGAATGGTTTGACAAGTACGAGCAACTGAGTCGCACAAATCAAGCCAATACTATGAATCCTATGGATGTTATAAATAGAGCCCCTAGCGTCAAAATTTCAAATTATGTCTATAAGAACAACGGTGATCTCACTTTCGAAAGAATGAAAGATAATTGGGGATTGAAAAAGAAAAACTGGTCACAAGGATCAGCATATGCAGATTTTGATAATGATGGAGATTTGGATTTGGTTATCAATAATACCAATATGACTGCAGAGCTGTATCGAAATGTTGCTAATGAAAATAAAGTCAATAATTATCTCACAGTAAAACTGGAAGGCGATCGCTTAAATCCAAGTGGTATCAATGCCACAATAGAACTCAAGACCAAAGAGTCGACACAAATTGTGGAGTATACACCGTATCGAGGATATATGTCATGCTCAGAACGAATTGCCCATTTCGGTTTAGGATCTAACCAAGAAGTCGAAGAATTAAAGGTTACATGGTATGACAACAAAGTCAATGTATTGACTCAGCTTCAGCCTAATCAGACTATCACAGTAAAGAAATCAACTGCCACAGAAACAGTCATACGAAATAATGACAAGCAAGCCACAGTGTTTCAAAGTAAAAATCTGACGAAACATGCTCATGTAGAAAATAAATTTGATGATTATGAGACTGAAGTTTTATTGCCATACAAAGTGTCGGCATTGGGACCGGTTCTGGCCAAAGGAGATATTGATGGTAACGGAATAGAAGATGTCTACATAGGTGCATCCAAGGGATTGTTCCCACATTTACTATTGACTCAGTCAGATGGTAGTTTCACAGAAAGGGTCTTTCCTCATGGTAAGAAACATGAGGATGGAGGTGCGACCTTCTTTGATCTTGACGGAGATAAAGATTTGGATCTTTATGTAAGTTCAGGTGGAACGGAGGCAAAAGCTGGATCATCTTACTACAAGGATAGACTCTATATTAATGATGGAAAAGGCAATTACAAGGTATCCTCAGCTCATCCCACTTTAGTGGGAAGTAATGGTAAAGTACTTCCTTTAGATCTGGACGAAGATGGAGATATAGATCTCATAGTAGCTGGTAGGGTGGTTCCAGAAAATTATGGTCTAGTTGCTTCCAGCTATATATTGAGAAATGAGGGTGGAAAACTTGAGGATGTAACCAATGAACTAGCACCAGAGTTTGAGTCCCTAGGAATGGTAACAGATTTACATTTAGTAGATCTAAGTAATGATGGCAAAGATGAATTAGTGGTTGTTGGAGAATGGATGAATGTGGAGGTCTTCAAAATTTCTAAAACTTTGAAGCGAGTTACAGAAGCATATAATCTGGGTCACAGTTCCGGCTGGTGGAATACAGTTACTAGTCTTGATATAGATAATGATGGCGATGAAGATCTTATAGCTGGAAACCTTGGATTAAACATAAAATATAAAGCTTCAGAAACCGAACCCTTCAAACTTTATGTAGATGATTTTGATGGTAATGGAACCAATGATGTCTATCTAGGCTATTATCAAAATGGTATATGCTATCCTGTTAGAGGAAGACAATGTTCTTCTGAGCAAATGCCCTTTGTAAGCCAGAAGTATAAAAGTTATGAAGATTTTGGCACAGCAGGCATAGAGGAGGTTCTGGGAGAGAAGCTCTCGGATGATTCTGTCATTAAAGAAGCTATGACTTTTAGCAGCACTTTATTTCTAAATGAGAACGGCCAGTTTAAAGTTATCCCTCTACCAAATGAAGCCCAGATAAGTCCTATAAACAGTATAGTTGTGGATGATTTCAACCACAATGGTACTCAAGATATTCTCCTCGCTGGGAATCTATACGATCGGGAAGTAGAAACAACAAGAAGTGATGCCGGTAAAGGATGTATGCTCAGTTACACTACAGACCAGGGCTTTAAAGTATACAACACTTTGGAAACAGGTATCAACGCTGAGAATGATGTGAGGGATATGCTAAGGCTAAAAGTAGGAGACAGTAATATCTTACTAATAGCAAACAATAATTCTGCTGTACAAACCTATGCTTATTAGTTCCTTCTCGGAATCAAAGTTTGGGGAAAAACAACAACACTTTCATTTCCATCCTTATTTACTGCGGCAACACCAAACAAGAAATTATCAACGACTATATTCTTTAGTTCTACTTGATTCTGATTTCCTACCCATCTAGAATACTCCCATTGTGGAGAAGTCGTTTCTCGCCAGTACACTTTATAACCGAGCAAATTAGGATCATCCGATACATCCCAACGCAATTTGGTAGAAGGTTTAACAGCACCTCCAATCATAAGGCCCTGAGGTGGAATAGGTGACCATGCTAAACTAGCAAGATTGACTGCATTGACTGCTGTTAGCTTTCGTGCATAATCAAAGTTGACCTCAGATAATACATCACCATATTCAATGCCTGCTTCTGTTCTCAGATCTTGATGCTGTCTATTATAATTTTCATGTGTCTCCATTATTCTGACACCTGGTATGCCAACATCATTAAATGGTCTGTGATGACCGCCTCGTCCAAATCTATCCAGTCTGTAGATCATCTTTGCCTTAGCATCAGTAAAATAGCTAGAAGTCATTCTTTCTACATAACGTGCTAATTGCCTCGAAGGTCCATCTACTTCACCACCATAGAAACGGTTCCATATTTGTTTCTGTTCGTTCTGGTTTGGTGGATTGGGTTCAGAGAAGACTCTGAATGAAGTATTATCTATGACACCATCTATTCCTTGGATGTTACCTATCATGTCGTTATTCAAGATACCGATAATATCCCATTCATTATCTACCATGTCCTTTGCCAGTAGTTTCCCGCCAAAGAGTCCTTGCTCTTCACCTGAGAGTCCTAGAAATATAATACTGTTTTCAAAGTTATATTTTGACAGAACTCTTGCAGCTTCTAGTACTCCAGCCATACCAGAAGCGTTGTCATTAGCTCCAGGATTTTCTGAAGTATAGTCTAGAGGATCACTGACTCGGCAATCTATATCTCCTGACATAATAATGTACCTATTGGGGTGAAGTGTACCTCTTTTGATAGCCAAGACATTTACTATCCAAGTGTCTGTTGGGATTCTTCTTGATTCTCCTTCTTTTACTAGACCTCTGTGGAATGAAACCTCCAAACAATTTGAACAATCTTTTGAAATATGGTCGAACTCAGATTTAATCCATCTTCTAGCTGCACCTATACCTCTGGTGTCAGACAGAGTATCAGATAGAGTATGACGTGTACCAAAAGACACCAACTTGGTAATATCCTTTTCTATTCTATCTGCCGAAACTGCAGCAATGATATCATGCAATCTTCCATCTTCTGCAGGAGCTTGAGCAATGACTACATGGACTGCCAAAAAGAGAAAGGTACTGATAGATGCAAGTAACTTCATGACTTTATT
>CAZKXO010000080.1:0-12751 GCA_964556525.1 uncultured Saprospiraceae bacterium | reverse complement strand
CCTAAACTGGTTTCCTGAGGGTCTCTCAGATATAGGCTCTTATTTAGATCAAAAGTAATGTCCACAGACTGTAGTCATTGATTATGGTAAATATTTGACAATATAATGAACCTTTGTGATAGTATTACTGTCATTAATGTTCTTAATACTGTAGTATTGCAGTCAGTAATAAGAATGCATTATAAAGTCCTAGCCATACTAGCCCTTATTATTACCCTTTTCTCTAATGAAATGGTGGCTTCTGCCCTGTCAGGAGAGGATATTCCTATGGAAATACCTTTGGAAACTGACTCCGAGCAACAGGAAGAAGGAAAGGAAGAATCTAAGATTCGACAACGAAATGAGCTTGGCAATTGTAGTCATAAAACGGTAAGCATCCATCATAACTTCATCCTAACTGATAGTGAAAGTGATGATTATAGCAGCAACACCACTCCGCCTCCTGAACTAGTAGTGTTCTGATCCAGAGGCATCGGTCCGAGTGGCCATTTATTTCTTTTTTCAAAATTTTAATTTTTAGTAATGCATACAACTAAGAACAAGACTTTCTTTGGCAGTTTAAAAAATGATATTCCGGCAAGTATTGTCGTTTTCTTTGTCGCTCTCCCACTTTGCTTGGGTATTGCGCTGGCGAGTGGTGCGCCACTATTCTCAGGACTTATAGCAGGTATCATAGGTGGTATCGTCGTAGGTAGCTTAAGTGGTTCTCAGATAGGCGTAAGTGGACCAGCAGCAGGTCTAGCAGCCATCGTACTCACCTCTATAGGCGCTTTGGGTGGTTTTCAGAATTTCCTACTAGCAGTAGTGTTGGGTGGTGTCATCCAGATAATATTTGGATTGCTGAAGGCTGGTGTTATCGGCTACTACTTTCCTTCTTCAGTTATCAAAGGCATGCTGACAGGTATCGGTATTATAATTATCCTAAAGCAGATTCCACACTTCTTTGGTTATGATGCGATTCCTGAAGGCAACTTCGCGTTTAATCAGATGGATGGCGAAAACACCTTCTCTGAAATAGGTGTTATGATAAGCAACATCAGCCTTGGGCCTACTATAATTGCCTTTGTAGCTTTATTTATAATGATACTTTGGAATAATGTACTGGTGCACAAAGCCAAAGTATTCAAGCTAGTTCAGGGACCATTGGTAGCAGTTGTTCTAGGGATCATCTATTACAACTTTACCCAAAGTACTTCTTGGGGCATCGCTGAAAATCATCTTGTAAGTGTGCCAGTACCTGAAAACTTCAGTTCATTCTTAGGACAGTTTAGTTTCCCTAATTTTAGTCAGATAACAAATCCTGCTATCTGGGTAACAGCATTTACAATAGCACTGGTAGCCAGCTTAGAAACCTTGCTTTGTGTAGAAGCGACAGACAAACTGGATCCAGAGAAAAGAGTGACCCCTACCAACCGAGAGTTATTAGCCCAAGGAACAGGTAATATTCTATCTGGTCTTATAGGTGGCCTGCCTATCACACAGGTAATCGTCAGAAGTTCTGCTAATATTCAGTCAGGGGCCAAGTCAAGCAAGTCAGCAATCATACATGGTATCTTCTTGCTGATCTCTGTTATGTTTATACCAAACTTGCTAAACATGATTCCTTTGTCCGTACTAGCTGCAGTTCTCCTTATCGTAGGTTATAAGTTGGCTAAGCCTGCCCTATTTGCAGTGATGTACAAGCAAGGCTGGATGCAGTTTGTACCATTTATTGTGACGATACTAGGTATCATCTTTACGGATTTGCTTTTAGGTATAGGCTTGGGTCTTGCAGTAGGTATAGTAATCATCTTATTTAAGAGTTATCAGAATTCTCATTTTCTGCATATTGTGGACAAGAGCAATGGAAAACATAAGATAAAGATGACATTAGCGGAAGAGGTAACGTTTTTTAATAAAGGAGCAATTCTAAAAGAACTAGATAGTTTGCCAGAAGATTCTTATCTTGAGTTAGATGTAAGAAAAACGAGGTTTTTAGACAACGATATAGTTGAAATACTTGAAAATTTCGCTATTCAAGCAAAAAACAAGAACATCGATATAAAACTTATCTCAGAAAGGGGAATCGTAGAAAACCCAAATAGTTATATCGAATTCTTCCAGTTAGAAATAACCAACCCTTTAAAGCCAGAGCAAAGATTCAGTGATCTGAGTACGCCTCAGTTTACCTAAGATTTTAATACTTAGTAATAGTATGTTAAGGTGGTAGCAAGCTGATGTTTGTTACCGCCGTTTTTTTTATGGGGACGGATTAGGGACCAGTTCGTGGATGTTATTTATCTTTTTGACCAGTTTGTCATCCAGAGTCAGCTCTATGCTAGCGATGTTTTCTTTGAGCTGTGTCAGATTAGTCGCTCCTATGATATTACTGGTTACGAAGTCTTGCTGATTGACCCAGGTAAGGGAAAGTTGCGCTAGAGAAAGACCTGCTTCTTTGGCAATGTCATAATATTGCTGGGTTGCCAATAGGGCATTCTGATTGTTATACCTCTGATACTGCTTGAATTTATTGAGCCTACAGCCAGGCGTATCAGTGCCCTCTATATACTTATTGGTGAGGCGACCACAAGCTACTGGAGAGTAGGCCAGCAAGCCACATTTTTCTCGGATAGACATTTCAGAAAGACCTATTTCGTAGATTCTATTGAGCAAATTATAAGGATTCTGAACAGACATCACTCTGGGCAAGTCAAACTGTTCTGAGAGTTTCAGGTAGTTCATCAAGCCCCAAGGTGTCTCATTGGAAATGCCAATGTAGCGGATGATGCCCTTGTCTATGTATTCTTGCAACACTTCTAGTCGCATTTTCATGTTGTCCTCCCAGCCTTCAGCATGCACATAACTTTTATCACCAAAAAAGTTGGTCTTTCTTTCTGGCCAGTGGATCTGATAGAGGTCGATGTAATCCGTCTGCAATCTTTTCAGACTGAGTTCTATCGCAGCAGTAATGGACTGTCTACTGTAGACTTTGTCCTCTCTTATATGCTTGGTATAAGCACCCGGTCCTGCTATCTTAGTGCCAACTATCACCTTTTCCCTGTTCTTACGAGCTGCAAACCAGTTTCCGATTATCTCTTCGGTACTTCCGTAGGTTTCTGCCCTAGCTGGTGTAGAATAGAGCTCAGCGGTATCGATAAAATTTACCCCTTGATCCATAGCATAGTCGAGCTGTTCCCAACCCTCAGCTTCTGTGTTCTGCTCACCCCAGGTCATTGTCCCTAGACAGATAACACTAACTTCTAAGTCGGTATTCCCAAGTTTTCGATATTTCATTATTATTAATTTGTAAGCTGTAAAGATATATTTCCCTTACCAATGCGAAAGATGTTTTCTTCCTTATCCCTTGCCAGCTAAAACAATTGGAACTGAGTCTTAGTTCAACTAAAAGAAACCATACTGCAAGGATACACTACAGTTCAGCATCGAGACTGGTCTGCTATTATTAGCTGGGTTGCTGTATCTTCAGACCTGCTTCTATAATTCGAAATCAAATGCAAAAGGTAGAACACAGAATGTCCCGCGGCATAATGCTATTCTCAAATTACAGAAATAAACAGCGTACTGAAATATCTCTATAGAATACAAAATTATGAGGCTAAGAAGTTAGTTTAGCAGTATATCTTTACCTATGAAAAGTAAG
The DNA here is from genome assembly GCA_964556525.1 of uncultured Saprospiraceae bacterium. Taxonomy (GTDB): domain Bacteria; phylum Bacteroidota; class Bacteroidia; order Chitinophagales; family Saprospiraceae; genus RFSX01. The sequence goes on along the minus strand of CAZKXO010000080.1, from coordinate 9,111 downwards.
TTTTATTTCCTTCCGCTTGTTCTATTATTGTCCTGCACTATTAACAAAAACGCTTACGACAGGATCACTGACCTCAAAGCAAAAGAAATAATAGCACAAACAATCGCCGCCTATGGAGGGTTGGAAAACTGGAAGGCTATTAAAGAACTATCCTTTTCCAAGTGGTATGCACTTTATGATGCTGAAGGTCATGAAGAGGTCGAAGTAAATCAGCAACACAATTATAATCAAGACAGAATTTATATAAGCTGGGAAGACGGTCCTGACTTTATAGAACAAACAAAAATAGGAAACCAATTCCTACGCAAAAGAAATGGCAAAAAAGATCCGTCTGTCAGTCTTCCAGCTGTTACTAATTCTACACTTGCTGCCAGATTCGTCATGGATTTCCCGTACAATCTCTTGGATCTAGGAACTACGATCAGCTATATTGGTGAAGATACTTTTATGGGACGTAGTGTTCATGTGCTCAAGGTAATTTATCATCCCGAAACTCAGAAACATCATACAACCAAAGATGTCTGGTGGCACTATATTGATACGGAATCACTACTCGGTATCGGCTATAAGGTTAAGCACTTAGATCACATTTCTTTGGTCAAAAACCTCTCTTTCCATAGCCTTAAGGGCTTTACCTTACCTGGACAAAGATCCTCCTTTAGGTTAGATGAGTATGGAAATGAATTATTTCTAAGAGCAGAGTATACTTATGATGAGTATGCCATAGAATGGTGACACCTAATAGAAGCAATCATGACTGACTTGTTAAATACGGTATTTCTGCCAAACTGGACGTCAGCTACATCGTCTGGATAGACAACGTAGGAAATCTGACCAGTACTTCACAGTTCTGATGGTGAAAGCTTGATAAAATTTAGAGACAGAGATAGTGCCTTCCAAATTTATTCAATTCAAAAAAACTTTTGCATCATTATTTTTTCATAGAGCTGTTTATCTAAAAGGATCACTCCACTTTTCATCATTAAGAATGGTGTCGTCAGTAAGCGTATGTAAGAATGCGATGAGAGCTGCCTTATCTGTACCACTCAGGTTCATCTCTATTGGCGCATCACCATCTTTGAGTAATGGATGCAGGTTAGAATGATTCTTTATTCCAGAATTGTAATGTTCTACGACTTCTTCCAATGTTGCGAATCTGCCGTCATGCATATAAGGTCCCGTGAGTGCCACATTTCTAAGACTCGGAATCTTGAAGACGCCTCTGTCTGCTGGTCTTGTAGTTAGACCTCCTACACCGAGATCATCATCACTAATAGATATACCATTCTGAGCTACTTTTGGAAAACCTCTTGGACGATGGTGCAAAGTTGCACCATGACATGAATTACAGTTATGCGTAAAAATGCTTTTACCCAAATTCTCTTGTTCAGTATAATTATCATAGTCGCTTCCTATATCACCTCGATACCCTAAGTCAAACTTCGAATTCTTTGTAGTCAGTGAATTTACAAAGTCGCCGATTGCACTTAGAATACGGTCTTCAGTTATCTCTTCTGAACCAAAAGCCTTATCAAATAGAATTTCATACTGCGCATCCCCAGTTAATACTTCTCTCAGCACATCTAAATCCATACCCATCTCATCTGGATTCATAATGGTTTCTTCTAACTGTTCTTTTATTGTTCTCGCCCTTTCATCCCAAAACAAGCGGGAAGCGTCCGTGCCACCATTATAGTGAGAGGCAAAGGAGGTAAAAGTACCTAATGCTATAGAGTTTCGCTTGGTCATATTGCCATTAGGGCCTTGGCTAAAAGCTTTGTTGTCCGAAAACGCCAAGTCTTGGTGGTGACAACTAGCACAGGATATCTTGCCATCAATAGAGAGTTTTTTGTCATAAAACAAAACCCGTCCTAAAGTCTCTATATGTCCCAAACCATTTACTGCAGAAACGGTCGAGTAATTATAAGGAATAGCTGGAAGATCAAGTTTCTCAGCCAGTATATCGCGTTCAGCATCCGTATAGAAATCCGCAGTTTCGTTAAGCAAGTCTACTAACGACGTCTCTCTTTCACAGCCGATTATGAGTAAAAAGAAACAAACCGCTGAAATAAGAAACAGGAATCTTTTCATTTTTTGAATGATTTGATTTGAAAATAGAAGTTGTTTATAATCAAAAGATAAACATTTCTTTCCATTTGCTACTTCTGAGGCTATAAATTTTAAAAAACTCTAACCTAACAACCTTTAGATTCAAAGGTCTTTAAGTAAGGGCTGATAGAATTTATGTTTTGTGGCAGTCTCCGAACCAAAACGACAATTATCCTATCGAAAACAAGGGCATAAAAAAAGCCATCCCTACTGAGACGGCTTCATTTTATTTTAGTGAATACCCTTGGCTTAACTTTTCCTAGGTAGATACCAAGCAAGAAACAAACCTGCTACCGTCCATTGCACGATTGCGTCGATCAGATCTGGAATAGAGTTGGTCTGGAACCAGATACTGTTGAGGTATGGCATAGTCATATAAGAAATGAGGCCGACGCCTATAGAAGCAATCATGACTTTTTTGAAGTTCAAACTAGGATTACCTAAGAGTATATAACAAAGCAACATCACAGAAAGGAAGTTAATTACAAATCCTCTGAACATATTCATGACCATATTAGTCTCCATAGAGTGATGATACGTTAGCGTAGCCCAGGGTTTTCCCGCATAACCTTCCATCGCTTTTTGTTGGTCAGCTGCAGAAGTGCCATCTGGCATAGTAGGTAGAAAATATGAGCCCTCAGGCAAGCGGTTACTTTCTAAGCAAGACAGAATCTCTGATTGTGCAGCAGCATGCTGTAGTTGGGGTCTGTGTATGTTCAATGCTGACCAGGATAGAAACTGCCAGAAGAACAGTACCAGTCCACCGACCAGCCCACCGATTATCATCTTTTTCATAGTTTTTAGTTTTGTTTGGAGTTAAGATACCAATTTCTATCTAATAGCAAATCACAAGCCAGCCCAAAGTCGACACATATTAACTACTTTTGTAATAAATAAAATGAAATCATGGACTCAGCAGTACTAAAAAAATTAGGCCTCAAAAAAACAAACAATGGCAGCTCCACAGGACTCAAATCCTGGGGTGGCAAGGAAACAATAAAATCCTTTTCTCCTGTAGATGGCAAACTGATAGGCAGTGTCACTGTTACATCAAAAACTGACTACAATAAGATTGTCAAAACCGCTGAGAAAGCCTTTGTAGAATGGCGCCAGCTGCCTGCACCTAAGCGTGGTGAGATCGTCAGGCAATATGGGGAGGCACTCAGAGAAAACAAAGATGCCCTCGGGAGATTGGTCTCTTACGAAATGGGTAAATCCCTACAGGAAGGCTGGGGTGAAGTGCAAGAGATGATAGACATATGTGATTTTGCAGTAGGTCTATCTCGACAACTCTACGGTCTCAGCATGCACAGCGAAAGACCTTCTCATAGGATGTATGAGCAATGGCATCCACTAGGTGTTGTAGGTATCATTTCTGCCTTCAATTTTCCAGTAGCTGTATGGTCATGGAATGCCATGATAGCACTGGTATGTGGTGATGTCTGTATCTGGAAAGGCAGTGAAAAAACGCCATTGTGTACCATTGCTTGCCAAAACATATTACACGAGGTACTAAAGGCCAACAAAGTGCCTGAAGGCGTCAGTTGTATCGTTACTGGTGATTACAAAGTCGGGGAGTATATGACTACCGATAGCAGAGTGCCACTCATCTCGGCGACAGGAAGTACCAGAATGGGCAAAATAGTTGCGGCGACTGTCGGAGCAAGGCTAGGCAAGTCTCTACTGGAACTAGGTGGTAATAATGCTATCATCATTACACCTGATGCAGATCTGAATCTAGTCCTTAGTGGTGCCGTATTCGGCGCTGTAGGAACTTGTGGCCAACGATGTACATCCACTCGTAGACTTATCGTACACGAAAAGGTCTACAACAAAGTGAAAAACATTCTAACCAAGGCTTATGGTCAGTTGAAAATAGGTGACCCACTCAATCCTAAGATGCACGTGGGACCACTCATAGACAAAGATGCAGTGGCAGCCTATCAAAACTCTATCAAACTCGCGAAAGAAGAGGGTGCTAATTTCTTCATAGAAGGAAAAGTTCTCAGTGGTAAGAAATATACCAGTGGTTGCTACGTCCGTCCTTGTGTAGCCGAAGTAAAACCATCTTATAAAATTGTACAACACGAAACCTTTGCGCCTATATTATACATAATGAAGTACAAAGGATCACTAAGCAATGCAATCAAAATACAGAACAATGTCCCTCAAGGCCTATCATCTGCCATCATGACGACCAATCTGAGAGAAGCAGAACAGTTCTTGTCAGCGGCAGGTTCTGACTGTGGTATCGCCAATGTAAATATCGGCACCAGTGGTGCGGAAATCGGTGGTGCCTTCGGTGGTGAAAAAGAAACAGGTGGCGGTAGAGAGTCTGGCTCAGATTCTTGGAAGGCCTACATGAGACGTCAGACCAATACTATAAACTACAGTAAGGAAATTCCTTTGGCGCAAGGCATAGAGTTTAACTTATAAAAACTAAAGGAGGCTGTCCACATGGCAAAATCAGTAATGCTATAGGACAGCCTCTTTTTGTAACTCTTTAGAATTTAAGCCCTAAAGTTAAGGGGGCTACAAACTTATCTATCGGATTGTATTTAAGCTCAGCGCCTATACTCATTCTCAGATTTCTTCCTACTCTATGCTCATACTCTATGCCTAACTTTAATTCATAAAAGTCCTTAAATGTTGCACTCGGAAATCGTAGATCCAAAAAATCAGTCCTATAGAAGGCACTCAAAGTCGTAGAAAACCGACTGTCTTTATTTGGCAAGTAATGTAAGCTGCTACTAAGGTCTAAGCCTACAAAGGTCCAGGTGTTAGGCAAGCTTTCAAATAACAACTGCTCTGTCGCCTTACCATACTCTACTGAGCCCTTAGTGTCCCACTGTAATTTACTGTTCAGATATACATACTTTTCAAATTTTACATTTGCTTGACTGACATTTAAATTTCGCTCAAACTGCGCTAGGTAATTATTGAAATTTCCTCTAACAGTACTCGTCAAAGAAATCGTGCTGCCTGATCTCCTTGTGATTAGTGGTTCTGTTCTATATAATTTTGTAAGTTCTTTTACCAAGTCTTCGTCTAAAGAATCATAGCCACGTGATTGTAAAAAGCTAAGTATAGCTGACAGATCACTTTCCCATTCGCCTCTATTGGTAATCCACCTTTTGTTTTTCAGTTCGGTAAATATATTTGCTAGATCAAGGACCACTGCCTGATAGTCTGCTAAAGAACCGCTCTGGTCTTTATGTACTTTTTCTAAAATTCTTTCGGCCAGTTCGACTTCATTGACAATGTTTATTCTTCCATATCCCAAACCCAAAGTCAAGGTGCCAGATTGACTTTGAAAATAATTGCCATTGAAACTTGTTGCCAAACCCACTTCCGCCAGTCCAAATAGTTTGGGTATTGGTTTGTACAAATAATTTCTAATACTCAATTCGAATTCTCCGAAATATGATAAGCCTGCTCCTCCAACTTGATCTAAGCCACCAGAAAACCTTGTTTCTACTTGACTTTGTTTAGTGTTTCTAAATGTCTGTACATTGGCTGAATAATCACTAATCGCATTGAAATACAAAGTCCGATAGCGCTGCTCGGCAGGAGAGTAAGTAGAAAGATCTAGTTTGTCCACTGAGAGTTGTGCTGATAATTGTATACTCAAAGTTATGAGCAGGGTAACTAATAGAAGTTGTTGTTTCATTTCTTTTTCTATTTGATTAACTAATGGTAAAATTGCGGAAACTGCTGAAGGTGGAACTACTGAAAGAGTAGTTGTGGTGCCTAATGGAAGTTAGCCCAAATTGTAATTCTACTTTCCTACCTAAACTTCAGATTTTGATACTCAGCTATACCGAGTAGATCATTTAACTATAACTTAAGTTTCTCTGTGAGTGAAAGTAGGAGCTTACAAGTTTTATCAGCAGCTTCCGCTTTAATTTCTATTTATGATTGACTAATGGTGCTATATACTTGACTTTGTGAAGTCAGGTTCTGTTCTTGACGTATAATTGTATTCGTTTTATAAAAACACTGTGAGAGTAAGGCTGGATGTGGTCTCCGAAGCTAGAAAAATTATCTGCCATAAACTCCCTGATAGGAGAAGCAGATTTGATGGCGCATAGCTGTATCTGTAGAAGTTGTGACATGATTAGTAAGTTAAGTAAGAAAAAAAGCAGTAAAAACTGTAAGATTCAAATCTAATTTATAAAACTTGATCCAATGAAATTTTTAACCTTGGCTTAATGCTTTTAAAAGAAAGTTAGTTTTTCTTTAAGGTATAATTAAGTGACCTTATGACTTTAGAAACAGAAAGGCTCTACCTCAGGCCTATTACTGCTGGAGACAATGCCTATGTCTTAGCACAGCTAAATGACCCTGGCTGGCTCCAAAACATAGGTGACAGAAAGGTCAAAACACTGGAACAGGCCACCGCCTACATAGAAAATAAGATTATAGCCGCCCTTGAAAAGAACCCGCGTTGTGCTTTTTTTGTTGCCATAAGAAAGGAAGATCTCGAGCAGAAGATCATTGGACAATGTGGTGTTTTCAAACGAGAAGGGCTGGAAGATCCAGATCTCGGCTTTGCTTTTCTAGAAGCTTTCTGTGGCCAAGGCTACGGTTATGAAGCAGCATCAGTTGTACTGAAATATGCCCTCGAAAGCATGAATCTTACCAAACTCGTGGCTATTACCTCCGACAAGAATATAGCCTCACAAAGACTGCTCAGCAAACTGGGCATGCACTACACCAAGGATATTACCTTACCCAAAATAGAAGGCAACAACCGATATTTCGAAATGCTGTAACTTGCGGAAACAAGCTAACTATTGCAAGTACTCCTTATAACACCACCATTCACACAGCTGAATACCCCTTATCCAGCAACAGCTTATATCAAGGGCTACCTGAATACTTTGGGCATCAGCAGCCAGCAGGCTGACCTTGGCTTAGATACGATATTGGCCTTGTTTTCTAAAGAAGGACTGACGCGGATCTTTGCCGAATGGAGTCCATTTTCCAAGAATTATTCTGAAAACAGTCAGCGCATTTTCGCTTTGAAAGACAGTTATATCAGTACCATAGACACCGTCATCTCCTTTCTCCAAAATCAGGACCCTACCCTCTCCCACCTGATCTGCGGTCGGCAGTTTCTGCCTGAGGCCGGCAAGTTTGCAGGGGCAATGGAAGATCTGGAGTGGGCATTTGGCACTATGGGGATAAGAGATCAGGCGAGACATCTGGCTACCCTATATCTGGAAGACTTGGGTGACTTTATTGCGGAAGTAGTAGACCCCTATTTCGGCTTTAGTAGGTATGCAGAACGGCTTAGTTTGTCTGCGAGTTCCTTTGACCCTTTGTATCAAGCATTACAAGCACCCAACACTTTGATCTCAGATATAATGCTGGAACTGCTGGAGCAAAAACTGCAACAAGAGCAACCACAGCTGATCTGCCTCTCTGTGCCTTTCCCTGGCAATCTTTATGCTGCACTAAAATGTGGACAATGGATAAAAGCCAATTATCCAGAAATAAAAGTCGTTATGGGTGGCGGCTACCCAAACACAGAATTGCGTTCACTACAGGAACCGAGAGTCTTTGAATTTCTGGATTATATCACGCTGGACGATGGAGAAACACCTCTCAGAAATCTTATCCAACATCTACAAGGAGACAGAGAACTGTCCCTGCTTAAAAGAACCTTCTCACTGGAAACTCGTAAAGTGATGTACTACAACGGTAGCCTGGAAGGCGATGTGCCGCAAGAAAAAGTTGGTACCCCTGATTACAAAGGGCTCCCACTACGAGCATATCTATCAGTTATCCAACTTACCAATCCTATGCACCGAATGTGGAGCGACGGCAGATGGAACAAGCTCACAATGGCACATGGCTGCTATTGGGGTAAATGCACTTTCTGTGATATCTCATTGGACTATATAAAAAACTACGAAGCTTCTTCTGCGGTCACAATTGTAGACAGAATGGAGGAGTTGATAGACCAGACAGGTGAACGCGGTTTTCACTTCGTGGATGAAGCTGCTCCTCCAGCACTGATGAAAGCCGTCGCCATTGAAATCCTAAAAAGAAGCTTGGTCGTCAGTTGGTGGACCAACATTAGATTTGAAAAAAGTTTTCATTCGGACCTATGCAGACTGCTGGCAGCCTCTGGTTGTATAGCAGTATCTGGCGGTCTAGAAGTGGCTTCAGACAGATTGCTTGCAATGATAGACAAAGGTGTGACCATCAGACAAGTAACTCAGGTAACCGAGGCCTTTACACAAGCTGGGATCATGGTGCATGCTTATCTGATGTATGGTTTTCCCACACAGACAGATCAGGAGACTGTAGATTCGCTGGAAGTTGTTCGGCAATTGTTTGACGCTGGAGTCCTGCAATCCGGATTCTGGCACCGCTTTGCAATGACGGCACATAGTCCAGTAGGTTTGTCGCCTGCCACATTCCATGTCATGACAGTAGATGATAAGCCAGGTAGCTTTGCCAATAATGACTTGCAACATCTAGACCCGACTGGTGGTGACCATGATCGTTTCAGTTCAGGACTAAAAAAATCCATCTACAACTACATGCATGGTGTGGGTCTAGATTATCCTTTGCAAGAATGGTTTGACCATGATATTCCGGAGACCAGTCACCCAGCGGATCTTATTACAAAGTATCTGAAAGAACCTACACGTAGAGCTGCCAAGTCCACAGATAGTATTATCTGGATTGGTGGACCTGTATCTTATAGAAAGACTGATCAGCAGCAGTCTCTGCTTGTAATAGAAAACAAAAGTGCCTCTTACGCTGTACCTTGTTCTGAAGCAAAAGGGATGTGGATAGAAGCCCTCATACCCAGTCTACCTCTGAGTTATAAAGCACTGAGTGAACAGTATAGTTTAACTGGCAAAGATTTCGGTCTGTTCTGGTATGGCGAACTGATGGAAACACTAAAGACCTATGGTCTCATTATCGTATAATCTTAGCGAACATTTGTTTCTTTGACTTCTAAATTATAAGTAGTACTATAGG
>CAZKXO010000079.1:0-12838 GCA_964556525.1 uncultured Saprospiraceae bacterium | reverse complement strand
ATAGTTAGGTTGCCAGTTACTTGATCTCCGTTTACTCCAGTTATCTCGAAAGTAGACGTTGGAAATTTCTCAACATTGAAAAAGTCCGCAGACTTTAAGTGCCCTTCTAGTTTTTCTTTTCCCTGGCCTGCAGCTAAATCCTCACAGTAAATAGAATTCATATCTATGGTGAACTTGCCTCCGGTAATTTTACCTCCAGATATGTTTACAGTACCATCAGAAATGCTGATGAACCCGGTATGCGGACCAGCTAATTTTTTCCCTGTCCATGCTACTCTAGATCCAGTAGTTACATTTAGAGTTTTTGCAGCAGCAGCAGGCTTTGCCATAGCATCTTTTGCTTTGGCCGCAGTGGCAGCTACACTTTTATCAGAATTTTGGCATGAAGCAAATAAGCCTATAGCCAATAATGCGAAAATTAAGTTTTTCATTTGTTTGTATTTGAAATTCTAAAAATTACTTAAGTACTAAATTAACCGTGAGCTGGAAGCTATTGTCTATTGCTTTATCTCCTAGGTTATCGAAGAATGAACCCGAGCCATACTTGATACCATAGATGGTTCTGTCTACATCTATTACAGAAGTTGCAGAACCTACCTTTACTTCAGCTTCGAACTCTATTGGATTAGATTCACCTTTTATGGTCAGAATACCCATGAGTTTGTATTTATTTCCTCCCGTGTTCACCGCCTCAGTCATAATAAATTCAGCAGTGGGAAATTCTTCTACTTGGAAAAAATCTGTAGACTTCAGGTGTCTTTCTAGTTTTTCTTTACCTCTTCCTGCTTGTAGATCAGTACAAGCCAGAGAAGTCATATCTATTATGAAATGCCCACCTACTAATTTGTGGTTTTCAAATTTCAACCCTCCAGCTTTTAAGTTTATAGTTCCAGTGTGCTTTCCGACTACTTTTTTACCTTGCCATGTAATCGTACTTGCTTTCACATCTACTTCTCCGCCATGTGGTGGATTTGTCTCATTTGCAGTAGCAGATGCCAAACCAAGCATTACCACACTTGAAACTAATAATAGTATTCTTTTCATTGCTTAAAATTATTGTTTATTATATAGATCAATTTATTCTGATTTTGTCCAGGAGTGCATTCAGCTTTTCTACTTCTTGTTCAGTAAGGTTTTTCAAGGTAGAATCTACTATGGACTTTTCTTTCTCGATACGTGCCAATAAGTCAAAACCTAATTCGGATATTTTTACATCCACTAGTCTTTTATCCTTAGCATTGGTTGTTTTAGAGATCAGTTTGTTTTTCTCCATTCTATCTACTATCCTAGAAACATCTGATAGCTTGTCCAGCAGCCTTTCTCTGATGTAGGATGTCGTTACAGGCTTATATGCACCCTTCAGGATACGAAGTATATTATATTGTTTCGCAGTGACATCAAATAAGGAAAAATGATCTTTCATTTGAGTTCGAAGCCAGCTATTAGTGTAGAGCAGATTTACTAGGCCTTTCTCGTAGGGACACTTGAATGCAACCTTCTGCTTGATAGCTTCTTCGAGTTTCATAATGCAAATAACAACTCTTCGCGATTAATGTTCAAACATTGAACTTGAGTTTTATGAATAATTAACTTTTGACTATTTTGCCTTCAACCTAAGTAACTCAAGGAATATGGTGGACAAAATGATTAAGAATCTAGAGGAAAAGACTGGCAAAAGTCTAGACTACTGGATAAAAACTGTTAAAAATTGTGGTGAAGAAAAGCACATGGCCAAGATCAAGTATCTAAAAGAGAAACATGGGCTTACTCATGGCTATGCCAATCTAATAGTCCATTCTTCTAAAGAAGGAGGCATTCCTGATTCTAAAGATGACTTATCGGACTTAGTTACAAAGCAATATGAAAAGAAACAAGATCTGAAACCTATCTATGACCAACTCATCAAAAAAATCACAGCCTTTGGCTCAGACGTCGAAATTGCACCTAAAAAAGCCTATGTATCCCTCAGACGAAAGAAGCAATTTGGACTCATCCAACCCTCTACCAAAAAAAGGATAGATATAGGTATAAATCTTAAAGGAACTGACCCAACGGATAGACTAGAAGCCTCAGGAAGTTTTAATAGTATGGTCAGCCACCGTGTAAGAATTACTGAGCAGGGGCAAATAGATAAGGAGTTATTAGGATGGCTCAGGTCTGCATATACAGCAGCAGGCTAGTATGGGCAAATAACCTTTGTAATAACTTAGGAACTGAAGGCTTTGATTACCTTTGCTTTTTTTTTGAAGAATAAAATTTAATAAACTATGTCAGCATTAGATAAAATAGATCCCGCTCTTATTAATATGGCAATGGAATCGGCTTCTTTCGATAAGGATATCGACGTCATTCTACATACTAGAAAGGGAGATATCAATCTTACACTTTACGCAACAAAAGCACCAAAGACTGTAACAAATTTCGTAGAACTTGCTAAAGCAGGTTATTATGATGGTCTTATTTTTCATAGAGTTATCCCTGATTTTATGATACAAGGTGGTTGCCCTCAAGGTCGTGGAACTGGTGGACCAGGATATAAGTTTGAAGATGAGATTCATCCAGATCTCAAGCATGATAGTCCAGGCATCCTTTCTATGGCTAACGCAGGACCTGGTACAAACGGAAGTCAATTTTTTATTACTCATGTTGAGACTGGATGGCTAGATGGAAATCATACCGTTTTCGGCAAAGTAAAATCTGAAGCTGATCAATCTGTAGTGAATGATATAAGAATGGGTGATGATATAATTTCTGTAGAGATCGTTGATTAGATTATTTTGTCGACGATAAAGAATATAGTTTTTGATCTCGGTGGCGTACTTATAGATTGGGATCCTAGATATGTCTATCGTACCATCTTCGATACTGAAGAGGAGGTAGAAGAATTTCTTGCAAATGTCTGCTTGTATGAATGGAATATCCAACAAGATGCTGGAAGGTCTTTACAAGAAGCAACTGAAATCTTGATCCGACAACATCCGAAATGGACCACTGAAATAAGAGCTTATTATAGTCGCTGGGAAGAGATGCTCGGAGGAGTAATAGAAGGCACTTTAGAAATCCTTGAAACTTTCATTGCAAATCCTAACTACAAAGTCTATGCACTTACTAACTGGTCAGCGGAAACTTTTCCTATTGCTGAGGCACGCTACGAGTTCCTGCAGTGGTTTGAAGGGGTTGTCGTATCTGGAGTGGAAAAATGCATAAAACCAAATCCAAAGATTTATAAGATTTTGTTCGAAAGATATGGTCTCAATCCTGAAGAATGCATCTTCATAGATGATAATGAAGCTAATATAGCTGCATCTCGAAATTTAGGAATGCCAGCTATTCATTTTCAGAACCCTGCTACTCTTAAGACTGAGTTAGCACGATTGCATTTATTAGAAGTATAGGTTTGTAATTATAAATTATACATAACAATAAAAAAGGTCTTCGGCATATCAAACTGAAGACCTTTTCTATTTCTAATGTTTTTGTTTTAGACCCAAGCATCTAGAATGCCTCCCATAATGGCCATTGCCAATAACCAGAATACAACATTAAGTAAAATGTTTTTGGCCTTCATTTTATGGAATAGACTTAAGGAAATTATTACAGGTACTACACTTAGTAAACTCATCATTGCACCATGCACGGCACCATGCTTAAAAGTATGAAAACTGCCGGCAACAATATCACCCGAAGCACCCACAGCAGGGTGGGTCATCTCTATACTCATTTTTATATAAAAGGAAAGTATGAAAGCAACAAATAGAGCCAAGCCGTAAGTGACAGCCATATTGTCTGGTTCTAATTCCTTCATAGTTTTCCCTGTGGAGGCAGCCCAGGCTTTTCCAAATAAAGGTCCATAGTATATTGCTCCTAAGAACATAGGAACAAGGGCTGCAACTGCAATAGCAAGAAAATTGTAATCTGGAGTCATGTTGGTAGATTTTGAAGGTGAATAATTTGGTGTATCGATTATTAATTATAACCAAATTGTCAGAGATTTAAAAGGAAAAGAGTTTTTAAAGGTTTCAAACCAATTTATATCTGGCGTAGAGAGGAGTTGGTTAATTAACTATTCTTCGTAGATCCGAAAGTTGGAATTCCCATTCTGGAGTAAGCAGAATAGAATTTTTAGGAATAGCGTACCAAGGGCTTAGGTCGTTATTTTCATTTTTAAGTATGTGTATTTCTTGGGCTGGCATATAACTCTGCGCAAGCAGAAAAACCTTGTGGCCACTTTCATTAGTCGCAAGATCTACTATGATCACTGCATGACCAGGGAACCCCCCTTGTATGAATATGTCTCCAATTTTCATGTCCTCTATTGAGATAGCCTTGGTCTCTTTTTCTAGGGATTTTGTGCCTGCATACATGAATATGAGTTCCATGTACTCCCAAAAACTCTGGTAACCTTCTCTTGGACTATTGCTATTATCCCAGTAAGTCTTATTCCCCTCCACTATCATGTTCCGGCCCTTGCGCCATTCGTTGTAATCTACTCGCTGACCATTTGTAAAATTAAAATGAATCTTATCATAGTTCTTCTGTAACCAGTGATGTTCTGCCCATAATCTCATTACCGCATCTGCACATTGGTGCAAATCTTTATCTCCGATAGGAAGATCTACGACGGCTGCATGTACAGGACTGGCCTTGACCTGACCATCATATTCCTTGACTGGAGCTCCTGGTGTTTTGAGCGGTAATTTCCTTAGATAATTTGCAAATGAATTTTCAGCAACTGGCTTTCTAGTGTAGCCATCAGGCGTTACAAATCTCGTGTCTATTGTTCTACCTTTGAAGGTCTTGTAAGGATGATTTACCGCCTTTGTGTAAGCAGTTTCCTCTTTATTTACATTTGCTACTATAGTCTCGGGAGTAGCTTCCTGCTTACAAGCAAAGCAGCTGATTACTAAGAAAATTGTAGTAAGTCTGATCATGCTTTTGCTTCGGTGATTCTACAGATTTCTATAATAGTATCTACTGCAGCTTGCATTTCCTGTACTGTTGTCCATTCTAGCTTGGAATGGATGCCATGCTGACCTGAGAACAAATTAGGACAAGGCAGGCCTTTGTGTGATAATACTGCACCATCTGTTCCTCCTCTGATGGGTCCCAAGTGATATGGGAGGTTAAGATTTTTCATTGCTTCTTCTGCGTACTCCACAATGTGCATATGATTGTCTATCACCTCTCTCATATTTCTGTATTGCTTAGTAGAGATACATTCATATTTTGAACGTGGATAATTCTTGAGCACTTCTTTGGTTAGCTCCTCCAGTTCTTGTTCATGCTTGGCAAGATTAGCTGTATCAAAATCTCTGATGATAAAAGATATGGTTGCTTCCTCGAGCTGACCTTCTACTTTCGTAGGATGAACAAAGCCTTGTTTGTCCGAAGTAGCTTCTGGACACAATCTGTCTTTAGGCAGTGCTGCTATAATTTCTCCGGCTATTTTTATGGCACTTTCCATTTTACCTTTCGCATAGCCTGGGTGGGCACTGACTCCAGTAATTTTTATTTTAAATCCATTGGCTGAAAAATTTTCGTACTCGAAGTTGCCTATGTTTCCACTATCCAAGGTATATCCAAAGTCTGCACCTATTTTATCAAGATCTGCATGCTTTACACCTCTACCAATTTCTTCATCAGTCGTGAAGAATAATTTCACTTCTCCATGAAGGAATTCTGGGTTATTGACCAGTTGATAAGCAGCATCCATGATACTGGCAACACCGGATTTGTCATCGGCTCCAAGTAACGTGTTGCCACTGGCAGTTATAATGTCATGGCCGTGCTTGTCTTTGAGTTCAGGAAATTTGTCCACCGTAATTACTTGGTCAAGATCATCTGGCAATTTAATATCTCCACCCTGGTAATTTTCATGCACTATAGGCTTTACATTTGTGCCGCTGCAATCAGGTGCTGTGTCTACATGGCTACAAAAGAAGATAGTTGGAACATTCTCTTTGCTAGAGTTGGATGGTATAGTAGCATAGATGTAACCTTCAGCAGACAGCTCATGAGTGATTCCCATTGCTTCTAACTCTTTACTTAGTTCTCGAGATAGATTAAGTTGTTTTGCTGTGGAAGGAACCTGATCTGAATAAGGGTCAGCTTGTGTATCTATTTGGACATATTTTAGGAATCTGTCTTTTACAGTGTAATTTTTCATTTGTAGGAATATCTATTTAGTTCTTTATTTATTGTATTACAGGACATCTACCATTCTTCTGTAATGAGACTTCATGTCATTGAGTTCTACATTGTTTAAGAAAGAAGAGTAGGCCAAGTAAGTAAGTAGAAATCTTATATCTTTTATCCAGGGAGGTAAGTAGGTCGGCTCTCTTAATAAGCCCAGTTTTTTGAACTGTACCATCTCTGCCATATCTTCTATGTCCAACTTGCCTACGAACAATAATGGTAATACGTCAGCACGACCATCGCTTACTACTGTTCTCAGAAAATTGTGCACATTTAATAAGCCATCTAGGTAGACAATGTCTTTCGTGAATGGCGCACCACCTGTCATTACGCCGCCTCTGAATACCCGTCTAGAATTTTCGAAAGCCACTTCCTCATCTCCTGTATGTTCCAAGTAGAATCTATAGACTTCTATAAAATCAGCTCCATCTATAGCCATTTGGATGGCTAGAATTCTGTCCGATAGTCTACGAAGTCTGTCTAGGTCTAAGTGTCCAGTTATATATTCAGCAAAAACAGCTAGACCTTCCTGAGTCTTGGTCGTGCCTGGATGGCTAGCAGAAAGAATTTTGAGTTTATCTTGTTTGTGGCCATTGATAGCTGTTGCCACATGTATAAAAGCTTCATGATGTATCAGCTGGTCTATATCCATATCCGAAAACAAAGCATCCTCTCTTATACGTATACGTCTTCTTCCAGCGATAGCTTTAGAAGAAACATCTTTGTCTATGATTACTTCTGGAGCATCTTTGCCAAACATGTTATTGACCTCCTCTAGCATTCTGGCTTGCACAACCTTTGCTCCTAGATTGGATTTACTATGAGTAGCGATACCCAATTTGCCGATGTTTTTGTACATCACCTCGAAGTGATTGGCCAAATCTAGGGAGTTGTTTTTCTGATCTGGCAACATATCCTTAGGTGCACCATACAGCAACTTAGAGTAAGTGTAAAACTCAGGTTTTCCAAGATTACATAGGAGCTTTGCACTGTTCTCTAGAATATTAGCAATCCCGTGTGCCCAGTTTTTTATCGGACTACTTTCGGGTATAAGTTTTCTTGCTTTCTCTATCTCTTTGAAGGTGGGCTTAGGGTCTATTTTCTCGTACTCTATCTGAGGCAGTTTCTGTCCTTTGTTTGCAAGAAACTCCTTTCGGGTTTTTGAAGGCCAGTTGATGTTACGAAGTATACGGATGTGTCGGGATGCCTCATATAGCTGGTCACTTATCTTGATTATATGCTCAGAATCTGTCTTACTCACCTTTGCTTTTCTTGTCCCTAAAGATGCAAATAGTTTGGCTTATGTCTTTAATAATAAGCATCTAGATTTCCTATCTTAATCCTATTATTGGTTTGGCTTCATTGTTTATTCCTATTGTATTTGATTATACTTTAGCTTTTGTAATTTAAGGCAGCGATTATCAGCAGCTACTATTATGACTCTCTAAAGTTTCATACTTACAATCATATAAATAATTTAGAATGCAAAACATACAGTTTCCAGTTACTTTCCAATTTAAAATTTCAACTCTCTCAAATGATTTTGTCGCTACTGACTTCGGTGGGAAAACTATCGCATATGTAAGACAAAAAATGTTAAAACTGAAAGAAGATATCCAGGTCTATAGTGATGACACTAAGACACAGATCAATTATAATATCAAAGCAGATAAATGGCTGGACTTTTCTGCAGCGTATTCGTTCTATGATGCACAGGGTATAGCGATAGGCAAAATCGCAAGAAAAGGATGGCGGTCTCTGTGGAAAGCAGAATATGAGATCATCGATCAAAATGACCAGAAACAATATACAGTCAACGAAGAAAATGGCTGGGTCAAGGTTATGGATGGATTGATAGGCCAGATTCCTATCATTAACTTTTTTACTGGTTATTTTTTCAATCCTTCTTATTTGGTCACTGATATAAGGGGCAAGGAAATCGTTCGTATGAAGAAGCAAGCTTCTTTTTTCGGACGGAATTTCGAACTGATTAAGTTAGGGACCATGGATAGTGACGATGACGACAGAATAATGCTTGGTCTTATGATGATGGTACTGTTAGAAAGAACAAGAGGCTAACACTGCTGCAAATTTGTTTTCATCGGTTATCCTGCTTCCTTCGTAGATAAAATCTAAGTGTCGTTATGATTTCTGTAACAGTTTGAGAGTATTGGCGTCATGCCTTTGTTTACTACAGTGTGCACTGTCTTTAATTTATAACTAACAAAAGTTAACACAATGAAATACATAGTTTTTACTGCGATCAGTCTTTTTGTAAGTTCTTCTTTATTAGCTCAGAATGTAATAGATAGACACTTTGATTATCTCCTCCTACAAGAAGATGTCACTAACGTTAATATTAACGGAAAGATGTTTGAGCTTTTAAATAATATAAGTGTAGAAGTCGATTCCGAAGAAGACGAGGAGCTTCAGGAAATGCAAGAGTTTTTAAGCAGTATAAGGTCTTTTCAATTGGTAGCGGCCAAGCCAACTTCAGCTAGAAAGAGTTTTGTAACTGGGAAAAACAGCATAGAGAAAGATTATGAGGAGTTGCTCAGTGTCCAAGATAAGGAGGGTTCTTTCTTTTTATACATAGATGAGCACAATGGTACGGTCCATGAAGTTGTAGGTATCGGAACTGATAACGATAAGCTTATGGTCTTCTCACTCTTAGGAAGTATGAAGTTAGAGCAGGTAGGCAAAGTGGCATCACATATCCAAGATACTGGAATAGATCAATTGTCTAAAGTCAAAGACTTCGAAATAGATCAAGTCAAGGTCTATCCGAATCCTGCTAAAGCCAATGGCAATTTTACCTTGGAAAGCTCAGAAGCCTTTGATAACGGAGTGGCAAATCTTTATGACTCTAATGGTTCTTTAGTGAAGACTTATAGAGTCAACTCTACAAATGAGCAACATGATCTTGGAGATCTGAGTGAAGGGAATTATATCCTACAATTGACCAAAAATGATATAAGCATAAAGAAGAAAATAATTGTTGTGCGGTAAAATCAGCGCCCTTCAATTATTGAATTTAGAGGAGGTATTCTTCATCGGAGTACCTCTTTTTTTATGCTCAAAATCCCTTTTTCTATAAGATAAATAGCTGTTTTCGACAGCTTTTATCTAAAAAGTTGCGAAACTGAATTATTGTACCATATATTTGTTGTACTACTACACTAGTACAGTATAACTTATTGATATGATACAAATACAAAACCTTCATTTTCAATACTCGAAGAGTAAGTCGCTTTTTAAGCAACTCAATCTCCAAATGTCACCAGGAAAGATCTATGGACTCTTGGGCAAGAATGGTACTGGCAAATCTACCTTACTAAAACTGCTCATGGGCGGATTGTTCCCAATACAGGGCACTGTCAAAGTGGGAGAGTACCAAGCTTCAGATAGGCGACCTGAGATGCTAGAAGAACTATATTTTCTTCCTGAAGATATGATTCATCCAGCCATTTCTATCAAGGCCTATGTGTCTGCTTATAGTGGTTTCTACCCAAAGTTTGACCATAATAAGTTTGTAGAATTATTATCGCTGTTTGAAGTTCAGCCAGATGCTAAACTGAGTGATTTGTCTTTTGGCCAAAGGAAGAAAGTCATGATCTCATTTGGACTAGCGACCAATACGAAGTATCTGATTATGGACGAACCTACTAATGGTCTAGATATTCCTTCTAAGAGTCAATTTAGGAAGGCCTTGCTCAGAGGATTTAGAGAAGATCAAATTGTTGTTATTTCCACTCATCAAATCAGAGATCTCAATCAGCTTATAGAATCTGTCATCATTCTAGAAAATGGTCAGGTCATTTTTAATCAAAGTATACCAGAAATAGAAGAGCGCTTACTTTTTACTAAGTCTATCTCCGAAGAAGCATTGGCTGAACTTATCTATAGTGAAGGTATAGCAGGCGGTTATGTGCACATACAGCCTAATCATTCAGGACAACCATCAGAAGTAGAACTGGAAGTATTGTTCAATGCTGTGGTGGCTAATCCTGATATTTCTCAACAATATTTAAATCAATAATTATGAGAATACAAGCAGCTAGATTAAGAAAACTCATAAAGAGAGATTATTTATTATACGATAGACCATTAGGTCTTGGGTATCTTGGATTGGTAATATTGATTGTAGGCATAGTAACAATTAATATAATGTCGCAAGAACAAAGAACTGACATGTTGTCCGTTTTTTGGTGGTTCAATACTTATATGGCTTTTTTGACGGTAGGTGGGTTTCTATTTACCAGTATTGTGTTCTGGGAATTTGGTAGTTCATCGGGACGGATTGATTATTTAGCACTCCCGGCTACACATACTGAGAAGTTGTTGACACGATTTTTTTACTCGGCAATTTTATATCCAGTATTACTGATCGTCACATTTGCGATAGTGTATTTGGTGGCCTCACCCATAGATGGGCCTAAGTCAGAAACTTATAGCTTGTACGATGCAATCTTTAATGACTTGAGGATGCCTGGCGCCATTTTTTCAGAAATCTGGGCGATGGTTTTAGTGGGGTATACTTTTGTATTTATGATGGCTATCTGGCTAAATAAGTATGTTGCTGCCAAGTCTGCTATAATAGGCTTGCTGATAATTACCCTATTTGCTTTTCTAGTCATGGTGATATTCCGAATAGTATTCTCTGATCTATTTATGGGAACGGAAATGATCGCAAATATTAGAATAGAGCCAAAACCTGAATTTCAAAATGAAATAGAAGACAAGATTTTGCTAATTATAAAAGCAGGCTCTATTACTCTGTCAGTATTTTTATTGGTAGTCAGTTATTTCAAAATGAAAGAAGAAGAAGTATAGATGGAGTTCAAAAAAAATCAGGCCATCTATCTGCAGATCGCTGACCTAATTTGTGAGCATATCCTGACTCATAAGTGGCCAGTAGGAGAGAAAATACAGTCGGTAAGAGAGTTTGCTGCAAATATGGAAGTCAATCCTAATACAATAATGCGAAGTTATACACATCTACAGACAGCTGGGATTATTCAGAATAAGAGGGGTATAGGGTTCTTTGTTTCTAAAGGTGCACCAGAAGAGATATTGAACTTGCAGAGAAATGCTTTTTTGAATGAAGAACTGCCGACTGTGTTCAAGAAAATGATACTACTGAAGGTAGATCTTTCCGAGCTAGAAAGTCGATACAATAAATTTCTAACTAATAATGCGAATTCATAACAATATGAAAACTTCTAACAAACTACTAATAGCAGGTACTGTAATGATGGTTGTACTCGTATTTGCAGGTAACATTTACACAAAAGCTAATATGAATGTGACTAGGCAAGATGCTGGAGCAAAAGGCAATGGTGTGATGGTTACTAGAACTATATTGGAAAACTTGCATAGTGATATGCTGATACTGGATTCCAATTTCAAATATGTGCTAAATCCTGAGTCTAATGCAGTTACCGTTACAATGGACGAAAACTTAGCTAATAACATCAAAGCAACTGACAATGGTAAACTGGTGATATTCCGTGAAGGAAATGTCAGTTATACCACTGCTAATTTAGAAATACAATTAGGTGTAAAAGATAAAACTGATTTAAAGATAGAAATGGATGACTTTGCCAAACTGTATACAAGTTCGTTACTGAGTTGCAATTTGGTAATTGTGGCAGAAGATAATACCAAGATATCACTCGATTTAGCAAGTCTATCTGTAAGTCTAGATATAGAAGATAGAACTAATGTGGTGTTAGGTGGTAGTACAAAAAACTTAATTGTAGATATCGAAGATACTGCAAGGCTCCAAGCTGATAATATTGAAATAGATAGTCTGAAAGTAATTGCTTCAGATAATGGACAACTAAGAATGGGTAACGTACAAAATGTAGACTTGTCCTTGGAGGATAGATCATGGATTACTTTTCCATCTATGTGGAAAACAGGTTCCTATATTTACTCTGGTTACGCTAAAATAGTTGTGGGCGAGAAAGATATAAAGACACTTGGCGCGCCATTAGATAGCCAATAGCAAAAGGATATGATGAAAGGTTTTTTCTATTTGCTGCAGCCTTAATTATCATTTGATTTATTGGTTTTCTTGTTTTGGTCAGACTAGGAAAATTTTCTCTTACTGATGGACCAAAACCATATTCGGTTACAATCCTACTGGAGAGCGCAAGTTTGTGATTAATGTCTTCATGACTTACGACTTAGATGGAAAAAATGGACCCTATTTATTTATTTATTTATTTATTGTAAGAGGATAGTCAAGAGGAATTATAGCCTGTTATTGAAAAAGATAGCAGCAACTTTTATGAATTCTAATCTTTCTGGTAGAAAGAATCCCTATTCCTTCGTTTAGGGGCAAAAAAAAATGGTCGCTCCCCAGCGACCATCTGCAAATTATAATCCCATGAACATATCCTTAGTCAAGCTAAAGACACTGTTATAAATTCGATATTTTTTTAGAAAACCAACTTAAAAAAAATAACAAAACTCAATCTCGTTTTAAGTCCTACTCTAAGGAAATGTAAAGTCTGACTTTGGTTTAAATCCTAGCTCTCCAGCTAGAATCTCAGTGCTTTCACTCGATTACACTTCAAAGATAAGCTCGAACTAGAGTTTTGACAAAGACAAAATACTCACATTGTTATATATTTAT
>CAZKXO010000078.1:0-12897 GCA_964556525.1 uncultured Saprospiraceae bacterium | reverse complement strand
ATGAAGATGAACTGGGCTATCGAAAAATCGAAACTAACCCTACACTTTTTTAATGTATAGATTAATCTTATGCAGCTAGAGGTAAGAAATTTGCTATTTTAGTTAGCAAAACCGATTGACATGCAATTACAATATAATATGTTTGGCTATAAAGCCTAGAAATCGAGCACATAAGCAGTCATTATGAAATTAAGGACAACTTCAACCCTTTTTATACTACTGACGTTAAGTCCCATTTGGCTAAGTTCCCAGAATTGTTTCAATGCCAATTTTGAAACTGGTGACCTCAGTGGTTATACCTCCTTTGTAGGAAGAATTTCCTCCGATGGGATCATAACTGTAAACAATCAACAAATCTCAGCAGATCAGCACAGAGTTATGTTCATCTTAGATGGCAACGATCCTATAGCAGAAGATAATTGCACAATGAATAAAGAACTACCTATGGTGCCTCCTGGTGGTGGTGCATATGCCTTAAGGTTGGGCAATAGTAATAATGGCCGCCATGCGGAGAAGGTAAACATCAGCTTTACGGTGACACCAGAAAACAACTTTTTCTTGCTCAATTATGCTGTCCTGCTCAATGATCCCAACCATGATCCACACGAGCAACCGAGATTCAGATTGAGCATTACAGACTCTCAAGGGGAAGAGTATCCTTGTGGTTTCTATGAAGTAGCTGCTGCAGCCAATATCGAAAACTTCGAAAACTGTAATGGCAATTGGAAGGTACGACCGTGGACAACTATTGGGATAGAATTACAGTCTTACATAGGTGAAGCTATCAATATAGAAATGAGGACCAATGATTGTGCTCTCGGTGCACATGCTGGTTATGCCTACTTGGATGCCAATTGCAGGCCGCTAGAAATAGAACTCTTTGATAATTGTGACGAGAATTCCTTGGCTAGAATGAAGGTCACTTCTGGCTTTGATTCCTATCAGTGGAGTACTGGTGACACCTCAGACGAGATTTTCATAGATGGTCCCGTCGTGGGTGACATCTATTATGTGACTGTAACCAGTGCCACCGGTTGCGATCTCATACTTAGTGATACCATTCCAGAGTTCACCCCAGAGGCACTTCCTGTCTTTGATCCTTCTACAACTACGCCTCTATGTGATGGCACTCTGCGATTTCGTCCTGGTGGCACCAATCTGGATCAAATCTACTCTGTAGAGCTCGATAGATTTATCGAGTCTATAGTGGTCAATAGTGTCTTGAACGAAAGCTACACTTTCATCGCTTATTCTAAAAGTGGTTGCCCTCAGGACACGGTGACACATTATTTTACAGGAGAACCCTTTGTGGATGAGTCCATGGTAACACCGAGTTGTCATGATGAACAGAATGGCACCATATCTCTAGAACCATTAAGATCGGGCAGCAATTTTACCTACAACTGGTCCAATGGTATGACTGGGTCCGAAATTACAAATCTGGGAGAAGGCGACTACATGGTCACCATCTCCAATGGACCCTGTACACGTGTAGAAGAATATTTTCTCAATGCCCCCGATGAATTGAGAGTAACAGAAAGAAGTGACACTTATATCTGTCCAGGTGAGCAAGGCTTTGGCAGAGTTTCAGTCTCAGGAGGTTCTCGCCCATATGAGTATTCTTATGATGGCGGCGTAAGCTATAGTAATTGGTCTAGCTCGAACACTTTCGAAAAAGCGAATAACAAGATTTTAGTTCGAGATGACAACGGTTGTACCGGAGAAGTTGTCATTAATTTTGATCTGCTCCCAGAATTCGACATCGATATAAATGGAGATCTGATAAATTGTCCTGGCGAACAATCTGCTTTCTTAGCTGTAGGTGTCACTAACGGTTTAGCACCTTATGAGTATGCACTCAATAATCTTTGGGATTATCAGGATGAAAACCAATTTTCAAATCTAACGTCTGGAGCTTATACGCTAAGAATTAGAGATGAGAATGGCTGTATCAAAGACACTATGCTCATTGTAGACCAACAAGCTACCTATGATTCTTTTAATCTGAGTATAGAAACGGACACCTGTATTGCTGGTGTGGGAGGAGCTCTTATCGAGGATGTTATAAATGGGAAGCCTCCCTACACCTACTCTCTCGATGGGGTTACCTTTCAGAGCAATCCATTTTTCGACAAGCTGGCTTACGGCGATCATGCCCTATACATCAGGGATGGCAATCTCTGTATTTCTGAAGAGTCTTTTAGAGTGGACAGTGTCCATACAGTCAGGCTAAAGGTAGATGACTCTCCTACTACCTGCGGTAACGACAATGGTATGATAGAACTCATTGCCTCTTCCGATTTTGACAATGAGTATTACTTCAATGGAAGCAGTGTAAGCTCAACTTTATTTACTGACTTACCAGCAGCCAGCTATAACATATTAGTAGTAGATGGCTATGGTTGTCGAGACTCCACAGTGGTCAGCATCCAAGACAGTGACATACCTAGGGTCAACCAAACTATAACGGATAACCGCTGTGCCAATGCTGAAGATGGAGTAATAGCATTAACCAATGTCAACACAAGCAATAGCTATTCATACCAGTGGTCAAATGGTGCTACATCCCAAAATATCAGCGGTCTCAAAAATGGCAGTTATACTGTCACCATCGAAGATCAAATAGGCTGCCGAAACATCTTGACATACGATATAACTTCGCCGGACTCACTCATGATTTCCAGCGTCAATACTATAAGAAGTTGTCCTGAGGTCCCATCTGGCTCATTGGACATAGAGGGTGCGGGAGGTGCTGGTCAGTACGTCTACTCTATCGATGGAGGAGCATCTTATTTTAGCGATTCCTCTTTCCCCAATCTTCATTCAGGAGACTACCTTATCAATATAAGAGATGCCAATGGTTGTACCCAAGAAGTGCTGACCACAATAGAAGCGCATGATCAATATGCAGCTATTGATTTACATTTCGAAATGGATACTTGTGCTAACGAAGTAGGAGCAGTAATTATCGAAGAAATTAGCTCTGGAACAGGACCCTTCAGTTATTCTTTGGACGGTAACGATTTCAAGTCCCAAAATGAAATAGGCTCTTTGCCTTTTGGACAACACAGACTGCATATCCAAGATGGCAATAGTTGTGTATGGGTGGAAGAGTTCAGTATAGATAGTGTCTTGTTGCTACACATCAGCGCAGATCACTTGGACACCACTTGTGGAGAGAATAATGGTACCATAGAGATACGTGCCAACGCAGACAACAACAATATCTATTTCCTCAATGGCGTAAGCCTTGGCAACAATCCAATTGTAGAGCAGCTACCGGCTGGCAGCTATAACTTATCCGCTGTCAACCAATTTGGATGTGAAGACCTGCTCCAGTTGGACATTCAGGATAGTGATATCCCAAGAGTAGTGGAGTCCATCACAAACAATCTATGTTCTTACTCAGAAGATGGTGTGATCTCCTTGGCCAGCATTCTACCACAAACGGACTATACATATGCTTGGTCCAATGGTGCAGTTACCTCAGAGGTCAGCGGACTAGAAAATGGTGTCTATGCTGTCACAGTTTTGGATGCCATAGGCTGTGAAAATTTCTTAGAATACGAAGTCAGTTCACCAGATTCATTGGAGCTGGAAATAACTGGACATTTCCATAATTGCCCTGGTTTTGCTGAAGGAGAAATTATCATCGACGCAGCTGGTGGAATGGGTGACCTAGAGTACTCTATAGATGGAGGTGCCACCTATGGGTCTATTACTAGTTTTGCCAATCTAGCTACAGGGGAATATCAGATCAGTATCAAAGATGCAAACCAATGTATTAAAGAATCTCTTATCCAGATAGAGGATTATCTACCCTACTCTGCAATCGAATTACATACTGAAATGGACACCTGTACCCATAACAAGGGTGCCATCTATGTAGAACAAATAGAAGCAGGAACAGGACCTTTCAGCTACTCGCTAGACGGTCTCAGTTTCCAAAACCAACCTGCAATAGAAATGCTATCCTATGGAACTTACCAATTATATATCCAGGATGCCAATGGTTGTGTCTGGCAGGAGAGTTTTGAAATAGACTCCATTTTTACTCTGCATGCACAAGCTCAGATAGAGCACACCAGTTGCATGGAAGATAATGGCAGTATAGTACTAACCTCGAGTTCTGATTACAGCAACAGCTATACGCTTAACAACAATGCAGCTCAGCAAGAACCAAACTTTAGCAAGCTGGCTGCAGGAACTTATGAACTACTCATAGAAAATAGATACGGTTGCACTGATCGCTTTTCAGTGAATGTTAACACAAGTGTGCGACCTACAATAGAGGCGCTAGATGTCAGTTATACATCTTGTTTTGACAACAACAATTTTATCACTATATCTACCAGTTCTGGCAATCCACCTTTTAGATACCAAGTAGATGCCTTTGAATTCAAAACTGAACCACAA
Source organism: uncultured Saprospiraceae bacterium (assembly GCA_964556525.1). GTDB lineage: Bacteria > Bacteroidota > Bacteroidia > Chitinophagales > Saprospiraceae > RFSX01. The sequence goes on along the minus strand of CAZKXO010000078.1, from coordinate 8,481 downwards.
TTTAATGATCTGGATGAAGGCATACATAAATTTACCATCCTAGATGCCCATGATTGTGAAGACTCCGCTGAGTTCATAATAGAAACCTTTGACACTATTGTTATCGAAGACATTTACACCTTGGATCCTAGATGCGACCAGGAAGATGGAGTTGTTGTGATAGATGCTTCTGGAGGTGCAGGTGAGATTACCATAGACTATCTTAGTCAGAACTATGATCTCACCTATGAACATCAAGATCTAGACCAAGGTCTTCACAGTTTTGTAATAAAAGATACAACAAATTGTGCTGTTACACTAGATCTCACTTTAGCTAAGACTTGCAATTTTTATGTTCCCAATGTCTTCTCGCCTAACGGTGATGGCCAGGATGACTTATTTGAAGTTTACTTCTCTGAAGGTGCACAGCCGACGATCTATGAGTTCTCTGTTTATGACAGATGGGGTGGACTTGTTTTCAGACTGGAAGACAGTCCAGAAGTAAAATGGGCAGGGAATTTTGATAGCAAAGAGTTGCTTCAAGGTGTATACACCTATGTCCTCAATGGCCGTTTCAAAGATGGAGAGCCTATCAGTGATTCTGGGACCATTACCTTGATAAGGTAGTTACAGGCGTAGAAGTTGCAGAGCTAGTTATCTCTTCAAAGGTTGTTGCAAACTGCTATGTCTAACGTGGAAAGCAGTTTGTGGATACACAACAAAATTCTAGTTGTTTTGGAATAACTTATTGATAAATTTTATGAGGCGCATATGGCCTTAGGTCTTATAAATCAAAATTCATTATACTGAGTAATCAATCCAAAACAATAAACTAAACGTGGGTTAATCATGCTTATTACTACAACAGAAAATATACCGAGCAGAGAGATAGTAGAAATTTTGGGTATTGCCAGAGGAAGCACGGTTAGAGCCAGGCATATAGGAAAAGATATTTTTGCGGGCTTTAAAAATATTGTCGGTGGAGAAATAGAAGAATACACCAAGTTACAAGCAGAATCCAGAGAACATGCTATGCAAAGAATGGTAGAAGATGGAAAACGTCTCAATGCTGATGCCATAGTCAATGTAAGGATGACTACTGCAATGATCATGCAAGGAACAGCAGAAATTCTCGTTTATGGAACAGCAGTAAAATTAAAATAGCATGGAACTAATCTCTAAACTAATCGGCTTGCTTTACCTCTTGTTTTGGATTAGCATACTTATTTTGATTATATATTTTGCATTTAGAAGATATAAGATCAAACAGCAGGAGAATTTTGAAAAGCGGGACAATTGATTTGGGCATTGGATCACAATAATGATATATAGGGTTCCTCGTATCTTATACCAAGAAGACCTTAATGACAAGGTAGGTCAATATAAATTCAATTCCATCTGAGCTATTGTCAATGCCAATAACCCTTTTCTGCTACTATCATACCTGTAGCTGTGGTAGAATTAAATATACAGAAAACTTAAATCTTGTATATTTGATCATAGTCGCTAAAGCAATCAGCATTCTATCATGGAACTGAAACTAGCAAACTCAAAAACGGAACTCAGCCAGATACTCGTTCTACAAAACGAAAATCACTTTGAGAACTTATCCAAAGAGTCTAAGATGGCCAATGGCTTCGTAACAGTACGCCACAACATCAGCCTACTCGAAAAAATGAACAGTTTGGAAAAACAGGTCATAGCAGTCTTAGATGACAAAGTAATCGGCTATGCGTTAGTTATGCTGAAAGAACTTAGAAATGCTATTCCCGTCCTCAGTCCTATGTTTGATTCATTTGAAAAAATAAAATACAATAACACTGCCCTTCCAGAACTCAACTACTATGTTATGGGGCAAATATGTATTGCCAAAGACCATCGAGGCAGTGGCGTTTTCCAAGCCTTGTATGAAAAACACAAAGCCATCTATTCCGAGAAATACGACTTATGTGTAACTGAGGTATCTACCAGCAATAGGCGATCCATGAGAGCCCATGAGAAAATAGGTTTTGAAATCATTCATACCTATAGGGATACTCAGGATGAGTGGAATATTATAGTGTGGAACTGGAAAACATCAATGGCTGATACTTTTATTTAGTTTTAGCTCATAACTCTGGCTATAGATGATTGTCATTTTACTGTAGTTATTGGGTTAGATGATCAAGAATACAAGTTTAATATTGACAACACTTATCATGAGACCTTTGATAGTTTATTGGCTTCTTTGTAATCAACTTATTCCAAACAAGAAAGTAAGAAACTAGTACAAAATTTCCTATTCCGAATAATTTTGAATACTTACACTTTCCTATAAAACTAATAAAATGAAGAAACCCTTAAGTATCATTGCCTCTGTCATCTTACTTGGCTTGATTGGTTATTGGGGAACTGCTATGCTTCCATTTGCCAAAGGCGTTAAGGATGATGTCCACAAAAACAACATCCACTTACTCTCTGAATCCAGACTCGAAAACATAGCACTAACAAACTTGAATGGAAATAATATCAGCACTGAGCTACAATCAGAATTTCCTAATTCCAACATCGAAAAAGAGCTCGGACAACAAGATGGACCAGACTTTGTCCTTTATTCATTGAGTACTGACAATAAGGAAATTCTTTATACGTCTATGTTGCCTGAAGATTCGACTGTTTTAAACAGCATAACATTTCTAAGTCCAAATATTAAAGACATCTATGGACAAACCGTGGGTACAGCAGCACAGCAAATAATTGAATCACGGTCAAATATTAACTTCTATGCTGATGTACATCAAAATATTTACGCTAAAGCAGAAAATTCAAATATCGAATACAGGCTCAGAGGAAACCTTAAGGAATTAAATGACGGCACTTACTTTTCTGAAGACCACACTATAGAGAAAAGTCAAGTTTATGATATGTTTGTCGAGCATATTATCTGGCACAAAAAAAGCAATAATAGACATGACAAAATCTACAAATAAATTGCTCAATCTCTTTAACAGAAAAGCAGTTAGCTGGTTGGATGATCTAAAAAAGATGGATGAAGAACTGATACATATCAAACCTTCAGAAAAATCATGGTCTCTTTCTGAAGTGTATGACCACGTAATGAAAGTCGCTAGAAGTTATCAGATTCCTAATCTGAAACAAAGTCTTACAAGCTCTGCAATAAGGAAAAAGAGAAAAAACAAATATGGAGTAGCTGTTTTTAATTTAGGTGTCAGGAAAAACATACACATGAAAATGGAAGAATTTCCAGCACCCCTAGTTGAAGCCTTCACACCTATCAAAAGAGTTAAAAAAGAATTAGTTGAAGATTTCTTCTCTTTCATAGAAGAAGTTAATGCACTAGAAAAAATTCTGGAAAACAGCAGCAATCAAAACAAACAGTATCACCCCATGTTTGGAGACATCACTACCAAAGAGTGGTTTGCCCTAATCGAACTGCATATATGGCAACATGACAAGCAGAGAGAAAAAATAAAAAGCTATTTAGAAAATGAATGATTAGGAACAAAAACTATGGACCTTGCTGAGGCCATTGTCAGAAGAGTTAACAAATCATATGTAGACTTCTTACAGAAATGATAAATATAGCCACAGGGGTAAAGGCCTACTCTAATTTCCGATATCCGCCACCTATATTGAGTCCTAGCCCTAGAGCAAAGTAGTCAGGAAAGTCCTCTTTTAGTGTATAATTATAACTCACCGTAACCCTCAGAAAATAGAACTCATAACCTATTCTTGGACTCAGACCTAATCCAGTTCCTCCGATAGGCTCACCCAGTATTGTTGTATGTACATTATTAAATGCACCTAACTCTAATCCGGCATAAGCTCTGTGGCTAGCCTTGTTATAGAAGTGATAGTCGCCAGTAATCGCAAAAGCACTGTTTATTCCTGATTCCCTTATTTCTTCCACAAATGAGTTGTCCAAGAAAATCCAACTATACTTTAGTCCAAATGACAAAGAGTTGTTCAGATTAAGTCGTGCTTCGGTATGGAGTCCTCCTGCAGATCCATTATTAGTTTTCGAATGCAAAGAAGATATTCCTACAAGCTCCCACTCAAAGGACTTATAGTCTTGAGAATAAGAAGTCGTAACCACAATAAATACTAATACTACTGAAATAAATAAACCTTTCATGATAGACAATTTTGACGATTGTCAATTTTTTGGACAGAAGTGCAATGTTATTGCTAGTTCATCAAATGTACATAGCGTATAATAGATTTTAGCTAAAATCATTCTGAATTGAAAACAAATCCGATCTTCTCATGCACACTAAAAGTATAATAATTGCCCTCATCATCCTAATTGGTAGTTTATCTGCCCTTGGAGGTCATGCGGGCTACACCTATCTAGATGCCAATTGCAAACCCCTCCAAATAGAATTATTCATTAATTGTGGACCGGGTTCTGCGACCAAGATGTTTGTGACAACGGGTTTTGATTGAAAACCAACAGCCAAGGCTATTGTCTGCAAATAATAATCCTTGCAACTTACTTGTGCTAAGAACTATTGCGTTCTTCTTTACTGCACCTAAATCCAAAACATAAACCAAGCAGCCCAACCAAAAAAGCACAACCAACTTTCATTGATTGTGCTTTTTAATATGCCTTGCTCGAGCAATTTTTTTCTAATTACTGGACCTTGACAATCTGTCTAATTGTCTGAAAATCATCTCCACTCAATTCTAGAAGGTAAGTCCCGTTTTCATAGTTCACCATATCAAGATTGATATTTCCAGAATTGACATCTCTTGTCATCAGCCTACGACCTGTATAATCTAATAGACTCACAGTATTGATTTTCTCTTCACTTGATACTGTAAGTATCCCAGACACTGGATTAGGAAATATGTCTAACTCAAAATCTAAAGGTTCGTTGACACTAGATAAATTAAATATCAAATTATAAGGTGTGATAGCAGACCTACATGTTTCTACTATAGGCTCTATTTTCCAATCAAAGAAATAGTGATAGAACTCTCTTCCGAACAATGATCGGCTGATCGTTGCCAGATTACTTACTGTAAATGGATAATCTATTTCTCCAGTGATAATTGCCAGTTCTGGATTATTAGACCCAAAAGTAGCTGTACTAGAGGCTGCATTGACTTCTATCTGATATGAGCCTGGTCCCATAGGAAAGTTTAGGTCTACTTCTGATACGCCCTCAGCTATATCTATTGTATCCTCGACTACCAATTCTTTGGTTACGAAATCAAATATCTGTATGTGTCTTGGTCCCTCTAGCCTAGCATTAACCTTTACAGATCTGAATAGACTTGTATCATTGATAACAAAAAAGAGAGCACCATTGACATTCTCAAAAGAGAAGTCTGTTTTTTCTTCAGTTGCTGTAACTTGAGCACCGCCGATATAACCTGGTGGGGCCACATCGACATCATGGTCAAAGTAGAATGTCGTATCTGAATCTAATAAGTCAGTCACAAATATATCTCCATTCGCTATGACGTTAGTCCCTTCTGGATCACTGTACCAGACAGTTGTTTCATTAGGTGCTTGTAGTTCTACGACTTGTGGTGATATAAAAGTTTCTACAATGGCTTCTGCTGGCGCATTGCTATCTACAAAAGTTATGTCTATTGGACTAGATTCTACTGCCTCACAATCACTAGTATTGGAAGCAAAAAAAGTACCCGACTCTGTTATCTCTAGAAAGTCTCCATTCTCACCTGAGCTCCATTCAAATGGATCATCATTAAGTACCCTCAATTCTACTGCCTCCCCCACACATAGCACTATGTCCTCTTCGACATTGACCACTGGTGTAACCAGTACTTCTGGACCTCTTACAATAATTGTCTGTGAGACATTCTGACATCCATCTCTAGTTAGTGTTGCATGGTATGATCCTGGTGTAGTTGCTTCTATCTCGGCTGTCGTTTCGCCATTAGGTGACCACACGATTTCATCAAAAGGCTCATCTACAGATAAGGTAATACCAGCTAAGGCACAGTCTAGTCTTGTGTCTGTTGCAACTGTCTTTGCCAATCTCTGGATGCACTGACCTTCAGTTACGATAAACTGCTCATTGATGCTAACTTCAGAACCGTCATAGGTGTCTACTAAGCCTGATGGCCACTCGATAATAATTCTATCTATAGCCGTTGCCTCACCTAGCCCAAATCTTGCCGTTAGTGAATTAGTAATGCCATAGCCTACTCCTGACTGAATGACTCTACATTGTTTGCCCCATGCCCCTTCTATCGTTATTCTGGCACCTGCTGCACTTCTATTAGACTCCTGACCTACTAGAGTAAGTGCAAAGTAATTATTATCTGCCCCAGAATTAACCCATAGGATATCTCTATCTCCAGTCTGTCCTGGACCCAAGCCCCTGTAAGATGCAAATGCATCTAAGTAACCATCTTCATTATAATCTCCTAATGCAAACGAGATAGGTCTTGTTGTGCCGAATGGACTTAGTCTACTTGTAAATGTTTTGTCCCCATTGTTATACAGTAATCTTTCTCCATTGCCTACAAGAAGAATGTCCAGAAAACCATCATTATTGAAGTCAGCCATTGAGGTCTGGAAAGCAAATTGCAATAGATCTTCACCGTTAGCAAAAATGGGAATTTCTTCAAATCTTCCGCCGACATTTTCAAACAATTGAGATGGCGCTTCGTGATTAGCCAAGAATAAATCTTGATCGCCATCATTATCGATATCACCGAAGTTAGAAGTCCAAGTCTGACGACCGACTTTTACTCCCCATTCTTCAGAAGCCTCTCTAAAAGTGCCGCCCTCATTGAGCTCATTGATAAACAGCATATTGATACGACGTGGATCAGTTGATTCTATAATGCCATCGTCTACATTTAAGCGACACTTAGCGATATAGAGATCTAAATCTTTGTCCCCGTCGATATCTACCCATTCACTGGCATAATTGCCAGAATTATCAGAAACGGGAGTTGTTTTCATATCTATTAGATTGGTATCTCTGACTAGCTGTCCTGTTCCATCATTGATATATACTTCACTCTCTGCATCATCATCGCAGATAAAGGCATCCAGCCAACCATCGTTGTTAATGTCCACAAAGTTGGCCCCTTGGGCAAAATAGTCCGTCTCTGATGTTTGTCTAAGGTTATACTCGCCAAATGCTTCTCCTGCCTCAAAGATTTTAAATCCATTATAAGACCCAGCTGACATGATATCGGCTTGTCCGTTGTTATCCACATCTGCAACTACAATGGCCCACGTGCTTTCTCCGTCAGTTGTATCTATAACGACATTCTGGAAGAACTCACCAAAGTTTGAGTTTATATCTACCATAAGCTCGTCTCCATTAGCAGCCCTTATGATATCATCTCTGAAATCACCATCTACATCAGTAAATCCCTTACAGATCGGCGTACCTTTCTGTCTCTGGGTAAGAAGGTCAGTGACATTTTCGAATGATATTTGTTGCGCTGTGACTTCTAGAGTCGAAATAACGCTTAGTAGGATAAGAAGGACTAACCCCGGTCTCCATAGATTTCTCATTTATCTATTATTTGTTTATAGTTTAGAACTCATACTATAAGGGCAATAATAATGCCCTCAATCGGCTCAAATTGTCGCTTTTCAGCTACATAATCAATAAAATGGTGTCTTTTAAGAAGACTAAGGCATATTATTCATGCTTTTAGTGTTGCATTCCTAACGAGTAGAGTATTTCTCCGTTTTACTACCGCTCTCTTTTTCATTTCGACGCTAGTAGATGAAGACAGCCCCTGACGAGCAGAGTATTTCTCTTTCCGACCTTAATAGGTCTGCTCTCAAAATGAAAAAAGGGTGGAGTTTCATCTGAAGCTTCATTTAAAAACCAGTCTCTTTTTTCATTTCGACGCTAGGAGAAATATTCTCCAGTAGGAATAGTGCAGTTTTTATTCTATGCAAATTCTATCAGGGGATAAAAGCTACAGGTCTTCATTAATGCAGAGGGTCCTAACTAGCAGATTACTTCTCTTTCCGACCTTGTTAGGTCTGCTATCGAAATGAAAAAAAGGGTGGAGTCTCATCTGAAGCTTCATTTTACAACCTCCACTTTTTCATTTCGACGCTAGGAGAATGTTCTCGGTAGGAACAGACAGTTTTTATTCTGAGCAAATTCTGTCAGGGGATAAAATCTTCAAACGTTCAATAATGAAGACAGCCCCTTTCGAGCGGAGCATTTCTCTTTCCGACCTTATTAGGTCTGCTGTCGAAATGAAAAAAAGGGAGGAGTTTTTTCTGAAGCTTCATTTAAAAACCAGTCTCTTTTTTCATTTCGACGCTAGGAGAATCTTTTAAGAGAAGGGCTGGGGATGAGTTAATTGTTTCACTGTCTATTATAAGATGACCATTGGAAAACTCACCCAAATTCTTTTGCAAAGAATCTGACCTCTCTTTGAAGAGAGGTATTTATTACCAGTAAGCTGCTCCCTTCTCTTTTAAGAGTAGGGCTGGGGATGAGTTAATTGTTTCACTGTCTATTATAAGATGACCATTGGAAA
>CAZKXO010000077.1:0-12954 GCA_964556525.1 uncultured Saprospiraceae bacterium | reverse complement strand
TACTGCACTAAGACATACTATAGAGAATTCTCTCTCACAAGACGACTACCGCGCTATTCAGACCTCTGGCAAAAAAGTGATTGTTACTGTCTCCAACATCACCAGAACGACCGTGGAGTACAAATATGCAATAGATTGCCTCAGAGACGATTTCCTGGACTGGATGTGGGCTTCTAGTAGTTTTATCCCATTTATGAGTCTGGTCAGAAAAAATGGCTACGAGTATGCAGATGGCGGCTTCGGTAACTATATCCCTATAGAAGAGGCTATAAATATAGGCGCTAAGGAAATAGATTGCATCGTGCTTAACCCTCGACGACGTATTATAAGGGAAGTAAAGACTTACAATGCATTCGACCTTTTGCTGAAGTCTTTTCTATTTATGCAGAAGCAGATCGCTTATGATGATGTCCTCATAGGACACTTGGAAAGTATCTATAATAAGAATGTAAAAGTCAATTTCATTTTTGCGCCCAGAGAGCTGACCAATCATTCTTTCTACTTTGACCCAGAAGAGATGAAGGCTTGGTGGGAAGAAGGTATTGAGTACGCCAGAAAGAAGGATCAGGCCATGACCTAGGATGCTTCTTCTTAGCTTATTATGGAAATAAGAGAGAAAAAGTCCTGATCATCTGAGGCGCTAGACTGCTTCCTATTTTGACATTTTTCTATCTCTTTTTTAAGCTCACTGTATTTCTAGCTATCGCAAGTGATTTCCTTTTTCATGAATTGCTCTATTTCCGCCGTATTGTGAATCCAGCCCTTCTTACAGAAGAGCTATCGATTATAATAATCTAGCAAAGCTGTACTACTATAACTCTGCACTTTGGAATGGTATGGAATACATCAGAGCCGCTCAATCATTCTCGTAGATAAAACCAGCTTGCGAGCCTTGTTATCAGAGCTAGAACTAAGTATTTAGGTGCAATTATTAGTTGGAGCCGAAGATTGTTGAAAATTAATTTTATAAAAAATGCAACATTGTTGCATTTTGTATAAATTTGTGTCTTTAATTCATTCAAAGTTCAAGTATGTTAAAAACTATTCCATTTTTATTTTTAATGACAACAGCTCTATTCTTTATGTCCGGTTGTGGAGATGATCCAGAAGAGGAAGAAGAAACAGAACTCATTACAAGAGTAACTTATACCCTGACTTCTGCTGCAGGTTCGGTAACACTAAGTTTTGAAGACAGTGATGGTGATGGCGGAAATGCTGCAACTATAACTGGTGGTACACTTGCTGCTAACACTAGCTATACTGGTTCTATAGACTTGTTTGACACTTCTGGTGATGAAGTAGAAGACATAGGTGAAGAAGTTGCGGAAGAGGACGATGAGCATCAGTTCTTTTTCTCATCTACTGTAGCAGGTGTATCAGTTGCATATAATGATGCTGATGGTGATGGCAATCCTCTAGGTTTGTCTAACACGGTAACCACAGGAGATGCAGGTTCTGGAACCTTAACAGTAATCCTTCGCCATGAGCCGGATAAGAACGCTGACGGTGTTTCTGATGGTGATATTTCTAATGCATTTGGTGAAACTGATATCGAGGTAGAATTCCCGATTACAGTTCAGTAATACATCCCCGTACAATGCTCGGAAGAAGAACTATTCTTTTTCTTTTGTTCCTGCTTGCTTTCACTAGTGGGAAAACACAGACTTGCAATCTGAAGATTACTGGCGTTGTAATAGATAAGACAAGCCAAGAGCCACTGTCTTATGTCAATGTCGCTGTCCAGGAAATGGACAAAGGAGATTTTACCGATGATCAGGGCTGGTTCAAATTGTCAGGTATATGTGAGGGTCATTATCATTTGACCTTTACGCATATCGGCTGCGAACCAGTCTTGGTGCATCTGGACTTGTATAGCGATACCTTGCTGCATTTGGTTATGGACCACAGTTCTGTCTCTCTCGAGAGCATCGTCATACAAGGCAGCTCTTCTGATTATCAGAATCAGTCACATCTGAGTATCGGGAAGCAAGCGATAGAAGACAACTCCTATAAAAATCTTTCTACTCTCCTAGAAAAAAGCGCAGGTGTTGCTGTCCTCAAAAATGGCAGTGGTATCGCAAAGCCAGTCGTACATGGCCTGTTTGGAAATAGACTACCCATTCTCAATAATGGTATTGCACAAAGTGGACAACAATGGGGCAATGATCACAGTCCGGAAATAGATCCCCTCGCTGCAGACAAAATAACGGTTATAAAAGGAGCTAGTGCCTTGGAGTATTTTGGAGGTAATCTAGGCAGCCTCATTTTAGTAGAACCTAAGAAGATAGGAAAGGAACCCCACTTACATGGCAGGGTTAATTATGCTTTCGAAACCAATGGTAGAGGCCACAATCTCAACTTACGAATGGAGCAAGGTAAAACCAATCTTGGCTGGCGCATAAATGGCACACTAAAAAAATACGGAGACCGGAATACCCCTAACTACTTCCTTAGAAATACAGGATCAGAAGAAGCCAATCTCTCTGTACAACTGGAAAAAAGCTGGAAAGAAAACTGGTTTGTCGACATCTATGCCAGTACTTTCAATGCCCAACTTGCTGTACTCCGTGGAGCACATATAGGTAATCTTACTGATCTGGAATCTGCGCTTTCCAGGTCTGTTCCTTTTTTTACAGAACCTGATTTTACATATAACATTACACCTCCTAGACAGACCGTCGGACATCATTTATTAAAGCTGGATGCTAAGAAGATTATCGATGATGACAAATCTTGGCAGTTTGTATTAGCAGGACAATATAATGACAGGAAAGAATTTGATAATCGTCGTAATGGGCGGTCAGAAATTCCAGTCTTATCATTAGAACAGTGGAGCTATACTGCGGAAGCAAAATATAACACGGTCCTAGACAGTGAGTGGGCACTAAAACTAGGCAGTAGCACCAATATCATAGAAAATGCAAATAGATCAGGCACCGGCATTAGACCTCTCATTCCTAACTATGTATCCTACAGACCTGGCTTGTTTGTAAATCTAAAAAAGTCCTGGAACCGAACCGCCATCAATACTGGCATAAATACCATGTACGAGCACCAAAGAGTTGTGTTCTTTAATGACAGAAGCGAGCTCATCAGAGAGAATAATAATTTTTTGAATCTAAATGCTATAGCTGGAGTAGAATATAAACTTTCAGACGAACAACAAGTCTTGTTTAATCTAGGACTTGCCACTCGTAATCCTGCTATCAACGAACTCTATAGTGCTGGTTTGCACCAAGGGGTAAGCGGTATAGAAGAAGGAGATCCTAATCTGGATACAGAACAAGCAGTAAAAACAACATTGGAATACAAGATTCTAAGTGGCTCTAGTCTTTCTATAAGTTCTCTTTTCTATTACCAAAGATTTTGGAATTTTATAAATCTGACACCACAAGAAGAGTTTCGACTGACAATCAGAGGTGCTTTTCCAGTTTTTAAATATGAACAGTCTGCAGCTCAGATTTATGGCTTTGACTTTTCCAGTCAGTTGTCACTGGGTGAATCCCTAATCGCTGTGGTCAATTACAGCTTTATCAAAGGAGATAATCTAGATCTTAATCAGCCCCTTGTCAATATTCCTAGCAACAGCCTTTTCGGTTCATTGACCTATAATATCAGGACTTCACTAGCTCTGGGTAAGATGAAAATCGAAGACTTTGAACTGGAGTTAAATAATCGCTATGTCTTTATGCAAGATGAGGCTTTGGAATTTCAAGACTTTACAGCTCCGCCAGCAGCCTATAATCTGGTAGGAATCCAGCTCAGTAGCAATATCATGCTACCCAATAATCGTCTTCGTTTCCATCTAAGTATAGACAATCTGTTAGATGTCAACTACAGGGATTACCTAAATCGGTTGAGATATTTTGCTGATGAAAATGGCCTGAGTCTTACTGTAGGCCTGAATTTGAAGTTTTAGAACTTTCTAAATCTCACCTTTCTCAGCCAAGTAGTAGATTACGCAGAAAACAACTGCGGCAGAAAGACCCATAAATCCTAGAGAAGTTAGCATGTAGTTTGTTTTGTTAGTTCAGTAATTATAAGGTTAAAGCTAAGAGAGCCTCCTTAAAAATCAAACTCTATTGTATCTCCAGGACTCAGTCTATCGTCCTTTTTGGAGCTTTTACGCCTAGTGGTTGACTTCTTGGCAGGTTTTTTCTTGTCTTTAGCTGCCGTAGCAGCCTTATTAGGACGTGTTTTTTTTTCAGAAGTCTCGATTTCATCGGTAATTATTTCCACATCTGGGTCAGTATGATCTCCAGCTTCATCGATTTTGAGGATCTTGTAGTCACCTAATTTATTACCTAGCGCCTTCCAGCCTTTCACATCTACAAATTCATTGAGGTCGAGTACTTCCTCTGTCTTCATTTTGTCCTTCTTATAGGAGAATCTAACTACTGGCTTTTCTGCCAAGGTCGCATAGTAGATTTTAGATCCACTGGCCTCAGATATAAACTTAAAGTCTTGGTCGAGCGAATTGGTTTCTATCATAAATCTTTTGACCATAGTCCAGCCTTTGCTGCCTTCATAGTAGACACAAGTGACAACAGTATCTTCGTACCATAGAGAAAGATCTAGCAGTGTTGCAGGATCGTATTTCTTATTGACATCCACTTCAGTCAGGCGATAGGTACCATTCTTATACACAGAGACCAGGTAATCTCCCGTATCAAACTTCCCTAAGAAAGTCCCTCTTTCATCCTTATTCAGTCTGCCGCTGGTCTTATCTATCCATAGTTTCATGGCACCCAAAGAAGAAGAACCTACTTCCAGTTGGGTCACCTTTCTGATAGGATACTTGGTAACTATATTTCCTTTAGAACCTCTGCCTTTTATATCAAGTTCTGCAAAGTCAAACTCAAATTGTTTCTTATGCGCCTTACATGCAGCTGTAAGTTGGATGCTGACAACTTCAGATTCACCATTTGGTTGTACACCGAGGTAGTAGACCTTATTGCCTTTGACAGCTGTAGTAAGATCATAGTCTTTGTCTCTCGTTACCCCAGTTACATTAAATCTCTTGGCTAGGGCTTTCCCTGTCTTCGCATCAAGATATATCATGTTGTAAGTGGTCCGCTCGTCGCCCTTCTTCCAAACATCGGCATGCAAGACATTCTTTCCTACAAAGACCTTGTCACCTATCTTCACCACCTTCATTGTACCTTGTTTTGTAAAGGCAATGATGGAGTCTATGTCGGAACATTCCTTGACAAACTCTTCTTTCTTCAGTCCCGTACCGATAAAACCTTCCTTTCTATTTAGATAAAGCTTAGCGTTTTTGGCAACAACTCTTACTGCTTTGATGGTTTCGAAAGTGGTAATCTCTGTTTTTCTTTCTCTGCCTTTCCCATATTTTTCTAGCAAATCCTGGAAGTAAGCCACAGCAAATTCCGTCAGATACTTAAGGTCATGCTTTACCTGATCTAGCTCATCTATAATGCTTTGTAGCAGCTCTTCAGTTTTGAATTTATTGTACTTAGATATCTTTTTGATTCTTATTTCAGAAAGTCTAACCAAGTCCTCATGAGTAATATCTCTTTTGAGTTTGAGACGCTTATCCGCTTTCTTGGCTTTGTCTTTTGGAGTACGGACATATTTCCTGAGACCTTTCTCTATAAGCTTTAGGGCTTCTTCGTAAGACTCTGCTTCTTCTATATCTCTATAGATTCTGTTTTCTATAAAGATTTTCTCGAGGCTGACATTGTGCCATTTTTCTTCTAGCTCTTTCTTCTTTATTTCCAGCTCCAGTTTGAGCAGTTGCTTGGTATTTTCGGTAGAGATTTTTAGCAAGTCTTCTACACCTAGGAAATGCGGCTTTTTGTCTATGATAACAACAGCATTGGGAGAGATAGACACTTCACAATTTGTAAAGGCATACAAAGCATCCATCGTCAGATCTGGAGAGACTCCTGTTGCGAGTTCCAGTACGATTTCTACGTCTGCAGCAGTATTGTCTATGATTTTTTTGATTTGGATTTTACCCTTGTCGTTGGCCTTAAGGATGCTGTCTATCATGGAGTGGGTTGTCACTCCATAGGGCAGTTCTGATATGACGATTGTTTTCTTATCCCGTTGCTCCAGTTTAGCTCTGACTTTGACTTTGCCACCTCTCTTACCTGAATTATACTCTGTAACATCTATGAGACCACCAGTAGGGAAGTCCGGATAGATTTTTACTCTTTTTCCTTGCAGGGTTTTTATAGACGCTTTTATAAGTTCGATAAAGTTATGAGGCAATATCTTGGTTGCAAGACCGACGGCGATACCTTCTACACCTTGTGTAAGCACCATCGGAAATTTCATAGGTAGAGAAATCGGCTCCTTGTTCCTACCATCATAAGACATCTGCCAGTCTGTCGTCTGCGGATTGAACGCTACATGGTTAGCAAATTTTGTCAGTCTTGCTTCTATATATCTGGAAGCTGCTGCAGAGTCACCCGTTCTATAATCTCCCCAGTTTCCTTGGGTATCTATAAGTAAGTCTTTCTGTCCTAGATTAACCAAAGCAGCACCTATAGCAGCATCACCATGAGGATGGTATTGCATAGTCTGACCTATGACATTGGCCACCTTATGGAATCTGCCATCATCCATCTTCTTCATACTGTGTAGGATACGGCGCTGTACAGGCTTCAGTCCATCCTCTATGGCAGGGACCGCTCTTTCCAGTATAACATAAGAGGCATAGTCTAGAAAGTACTCTTTATACATACCTGCAAGTGGGTGATCTTTGCCTCCTTTCTGACTGATATCTATGTTTCTGACCTTGCTCATATATGGATATTAGTTAATGTTTATCATGCTGATTATCATGTAAAGATATGTATAATGCCGATTACCAATAACAAAAAGGGGTAGGATTTTGGGATTTGGTGCCTTTCTTTGAATAATGGTTTTTCAGTTAGGAACAAGATCCATTTTTTTTGGTTCCCTTTTTCCAATTTCTACCAAGGCACAAGAGAGAAATATAATAGTCTTGTAGGTGGCGGATGCAACTTTACACTAAGAATAATTCTAAGACAACTGTGCCCTACGTTGGTCTGACTTGTAACCCAGCTGCCTATCCCAGTTGTTCAATATTTCTAAGAGGAGACTTGTAAAAAGGGATGATGTTCCATTTATAAAATACTCCTAATAACCCAGAAGATAACTCTCTATGTTAGATATGAATAAGCGACAAAATGCGCCAATGTAAGAATGGGCCTAAGGCAACATTGGACTGAGCACTATTATAACAGAACACCTCGCAAATTTACCCCTTCCTCTCTTACTCGCTAAGCCACAGAATTACTACATTACATGATATAATTATCCACTCATGAAGAACCATACTTGGACTATCGTACTCGTAACTTTATTGTTCTGCACTTGCTGGTCAGAAGTCAAGGCCCAAAAAAGAATGCTCCCCAAAGATACCACCGTCATGACCAAGCATAGTGCCACGATAAATGGTACAAATGTCAACTATACCGCTCATACTGGAACCATGCCCGTCTGGGACGAAATGGGTATGCCGATAGCCAGCCTTTTCTATACGTATTATCAAAGAACCAATGCTGGTAATAAAGAGCGGCCATTGCTCATTTCTTTCAATGGTGGTCCTGGCTCAGCTTCAGTATGGATGCATATTGCTTACACGGGACCGAAAGTGCTCAAGATAGATGCGGAAGGTTACCCAGTGCAACCTTATGGAATTCAAGATAATCCGTTCTCAGTGCTTGATGTAGCTGATATCGTATTTGTCAATCCTGTAAACACAGGCTACTCCAGAACCATTCCCGCCTCTGGAAAAGAGGTAGATAAGAAGAAGTTCTTCGGTATCAATGCTGATGTAAAATATCTAGCTGACTGGCTGAATACTTTCGTCACCAGATACAATAGATGGCTTTCGCCAAAATATCTTATTGGAGAGAGTTATGGAGGTACACGAGTGATGGGCCTTTCACTGGAACTGCAAGACAGACAGTGGATGTATCTCAATGGTGTCATAATGGTATCACCCGCCGATTACAAATCATATGGGGCGGACAATGCCTTGTCCTCAGCGCTTAATGTGCCATATATGTCGGCAGCAGCTTGGCATCACAAGGTGCTGAGTGAGGACTTGCAGTCTCAGGATTTGCTGGATATCCTCCCCGAAGTAGAGGCCTTTGCAGTAGATGAGCTTATGCCAGCATTGGCCAAAGGTGGATTTATTACTGATGAGGAAAGAAATCGCTGTGCAGAAAAAATGGAACGCTATACCACCATTGACAAGAAAAAACTACTACAGCATAATCTAGATATCCCAACCAGTTACTTCTGGAAAGAACTGCTCAGAGATGAGTCAGGATATACCATCGGACGATTGGATTCCAGATATCTTGGTCTGGATAAGAAAGAAGCGGGAGAGAAGCCAGAGTACAATGCAGAGCTGAAATCTTGGTTGCATTCCTTTACACCTGCCATCAATTTTTACCTCCGCGAACATCTAGGATTCAAGACAGACGTGAAGTATAATATGTTTGGCAATGTCAGACCTTGGGACAGAACAAATGACAATACCCGTGCTAATCTCGGCCGCGCTATGAATCAGAACCCTTATCTAAATGTCCTTGTCCAGTCGGGTTACTATGATGGTGCTACAACCTATTTCAACGCCAAGTACACCATGTGGCAAATCGACCCTAGTGGTAAGATGAAGGACCGCTTTTTCTTCAAGGGCTATCGCAGTGGACATATGATGTATCTAAGGAGAGAAGATTTGGAACTGGCCAATAAGGATTTGAGAGAATTCATAATTAATACACAGCCTGGGGAGCAATCTGCTAAATACTAACTGCTTTGAGGAACTGAAATACCTTGCTTGCTCTGTGATGATGAATTGTATAAAGACAAAGAATGTCATAACTGAGGCTGGCCTATGGAAGCTCTCAATCCCCTTGTTAAAGATCTAGTAGCTAGAATACTTGTCCCAAAACCAAACAGATGCTTGGGCTAGCATAAAATTTAACTAGACTACGTTTAGATAAGGCTAGAAAGGAAACAACTCAGTACATATTCTGTTTCTTTGTCATAAAATAATAGAAATGCTATCAAAAAAAGTACAAGCAGCTCTCAATGAGCAGATAAAAATAGAAGCCGAATCCTCTCATACCTACTTAGCCATGGCATCTTGGGCAGAAATCCAGCCTGGTATAGATAATGTGACCTCTTTTTTCTACAAGCATAGTGAAGAAGAGCGCATGCATATGCTTAAGCTGATTCATTTTGTAAATGAAAGAGGTGGATTTGCTACAGTGCCAGCCTTACCTCAGCCTTCTCTTACCTTTCCATCTATAAAACATGCCTTTGCAGCCCTGCTTCAGCATGAGGTCTATGTTTCAGAAAGTATCAATAAGGTGCTGGATATCGCTATGCAAGAAAAAGACTACGCTACAGTAAATTTCCTACAGTGGTATGTAGCAGAACAGATAGAAGAAGAAGCTCTGGCAAGAACGCTGAATGATAAACTAGAGCTCATCGGAGATGATAAGAGTGGTATGTATATGTTCGATAGAGATATTTTGGCTATCAGTATGGCAGTAGAACAAGGGAAAGCCTAATATTGTATACTCTTTTAGGCTAGTTCTTAATTGGCTCATCAGCCTATAAATCCAGCTATTGTTCGGTTTTAAGATAAAAATGAACTGTTAAAGCCTTTTGGAACTGTTAACAGCATTGAATAATTTGAAAATTTTAGTTAAAACCGTCTTTTTTTATTTGAAATTCGAACCTAAAGCAAATATTGTTCGTCTATATAAGTGTAAGTCAAAAAGTTGATTGTTAGAAACATTAACCACTGTTAAAGGACATATTAAGGTGGTTTTAACTGAGAAGAACTAGGAAATGCCTTAACTTCGAAGTGTGACAAAATAATCACGAACTTTTGAAAAACTAAAATCTAGAATTATGAGAAAATCGAATCTATTAACCTTACTAGCACTCTTAGTCACAACTGTAGGATTACAAGCACAGTTTGATGACTTATACTATACAGAGCCAGCTGAAGTAGCTGTATCTGATAACACTTATTACGCTGACGATGCTGAATATGATGATGCAGAGTACGGTGCTTATGACGATGATGAATACGCAGAATACGGAGAGTATGATTACTACTCCGAGTATGATAACTACTATTCTTCTAGAATCAGAAGATTTAACAGACCTGTAGGAGCGAACTACTACAATAGTTACTATGTAAACGACTTCGCTTACGACCCGTTCTACTCTTATTATGCACCTACGTATGTAACTTATGACAGATTTGGAAGAGGTTACTACAGCACTTTCAATAGAGTTACAAGACCAGGAAGTTTCATCTCTATTAACTTCGGAACACCGTACAGCTTCTATAACAGATATAGAAATCCATATGGTGTCGGTAACAGATACAACAGAAACTCAAGGAATCAAGGATTCGGATTCGGAGGCTACAGTGGCTTTGCAGGCGGATTTGCTGGAAATGGATGTCCAATAGGAGGATACAACTCTAGAGCGGCAACTTTCCCGACAACTAGCTATAACGCAACAAGAGCTGCTTACCCAACAACTAGAAGAACGACTTCTTCAAGTACTAGAAGATCTACTGGATACAGAAGTAATACTGCGACTACTAGACCACAAACATACTCTAACAGAAGATCTACAAGTTCTACTGCACAGAGAGCAAAGTCTAGAACTGCAACAAGATCTACCTCTACGCCTAGTAGAACAAGATCATCAGCTACGCCTAGCAGAACAAGATCATCAGCTACGCCTAGCAGAACAAGATCATCAGCTACGCCTAGCAGAACAAGATCTAGTTCTACAAGAAGCTCCAGCACTAGATCAGCAAGTCCTTCAAGATCAAGATCATCTTCTACGAGATCATCTTCTAGATCATCTTTCTCTAGACCTTCTTCTTCTAGATCTTCATCTACATCAAGAAGCTCAAGCAGAAGCGGAAGAAGAGGATAGGGCAGACGGATAATAGATTTTTTTCAATAGATATAATAAAGGTGGATAACGTGATAGTTGTCCACCTTTTTTTGTGCCCAATAATCGATGCCAGCTCTTTATACAACTTATATTTGTAACCGAGAAATAATCCATACTTATGAGAAATACTTTATCATCAATAGCTATACTTCTATTTTTCTTCCAGTTCACTCTATCTGCTCAGACAATAGATGATGCCCTTAGATTTTCTCAGCTGATCCCAGGTGGTACAGCCAGAGTAATAGGAGCTGGTAGTTCCTTCGGTGCGATGGGCGGTGATTATGGTGTCACAGCTATCAATGTTGCTGGTCTTTCAGACTTTAGACGGAATGAGGTGATGTTCTCACTTTCACTTAATCAGCCGAGTACGACTTCTGATTTTGAAGGTAGGCAGATAGGGACCTCCTCTGATGGTACCCAGGTTCTGATAGAAAGCATGGCCTTCATCTTACATACCAAGCCCTATAATGACAGATGGGCAACGTCTAACTTTTCATTTGGATTCCAACAGTATACCAATTACGAACAAGTATTCAGCTATCAGGTAGAAAGCATCGGGTCTATTGCCGAAGGCTGGGAGGATGTAGCCAATGATTTGGGATTTAGAGATTGCCAAGACTGTGGCTTATTTGATGCACGATTAGCGATAGATGCAGGCGCCCTACTGGATACAGAGTTCGAAGGGGAGCAATTCTTTTTATCTGAGCTGTTCTTTGAAGATTTTACAAATAAGGAACAGGTCATAGAACGTAGTGGGAGTTTTAACGAGCTGCAGTTTGCCTGGGGAGGAAAGCTCAAATCTGGCCTAAGTCTAGGTATAGGGATCGGTGTTCCTTTGGTTTCTTTTGAGGAGAATAAGTTTTATGCAGAGGAGTTTGTAGGCGATTTGGAGTCGGGTTTTGATAATTTGAGATTTAATGAGTCTCTTACAACTTCTGGCTTCGGTATAAATGCAAAAGTCGGTATAGGTTATAACATCAAGAATAAAGTAAGACTTGGACTAAGTTACCAATCACCAACTTGGTTGCGACTAGAAGATTTATTTTTCAATTCTCTACAATATAATGGTGGAGCCTTACAAGAATCTCCTACAGGTGGATTTACCTATAGTCTAAGAACTCCTATGCGAGCGACAGCAAGTATCGGAACCATGGCCAACTTTGATAAAATCAAAGGCTTCTTAAATCTGGATGTTCAGTATATCAATTATGGTGCTAATTCCTTTAACCTATCAGGTGATTTTGCCACACAGGCTGATTTGGATTTTCAAGATTTCCTTAATGATGATATCGAAAATAGCCTAAACGATGGTTACAACTTTACAATAGGTGGGGAACTGGTCTACAATCGATTCCGAGGTAGAGCAGGATTTACAGCTCAGGTCAAACCCTTTCTAGGAGAGGTGGGAACTGATAATATAATAGCTGCTGGCCTCGGGTATAGAGCCAATCAGTTTTACGTAGATTTAGCCTACCAATTCAGAAGTATTGCGGAAGGATATACACCATATTTGTCCTATTTTGATACACCAGAAAGGGAGTTATTTCTGATCAATGAGTCAGATCTCCATAAATTGGTTCTAACTTTCGGTGTTAAAATATAAGGAGCTAAGGTCCCAAGTTGTAATTTTAAGGCCCAATCACCGACCAGAGTTCTTATCCCAAGAACGATTCTGTAGCACAAAACACTAATGAAAAGATATAGCTATGATGGACTTTAGAACAGAATGGTGGAGTAAACTGATGGTCGTTATTATGATCGGTATGGCAGCCTTCATACATCCATGGATAATACCAGAAGCTTGGACAGTTGGTAGTACATTGGGCTATGCTGCAAAAATTATCGCACATCCTTTGCTAGCTATTGCACTGGCAACAATTCCAGTTTTTATCATTTGTTATTTTATAAAGAAGATGCCTGATTTGGATTATTCTATCTGGTTGGCCTTTGGAT